>NZ_JAUJFI010000008.1 GCF_030849505.1 Azospirillum isscasi
GCGCCCTCGTAGAGCACCACCACCCCCGCCTCGCCCACCGTCCCGGTGATCGCCGGCGTCGCCACGTTGGTCAGCGTGTCGGCGGTCGACCCGCTGTTCGACACCGCCGCCAGGGCCAGCCCGGTCGGGGCCGAAGCGCCCGTATCGATGGTCACGGTCAGCGCGGTCGAGGCTGTGGAGGTGTTGCCCGCCGCATCGGTCACCGTCGCGGTCAGCGTGTGCGCACCATCGCCCAGCGAGGCCGCGGTGATGGTCCAGGCGCCCGCCGCCGCGGCCGTCGCCGTCCCGACAGCCGTCGCGCCCTCGTAGAGCACCACCACCCCCGCCTCGCCCACCGTCCCGGTGATCGCCGGCGTCGCCACGTTGGTCAGCGTGTCGGCGGTCGAACCGCTGTTCGACACCGCCGCCAGGGCCAAGTCCGACGGAGCGGTCGCCGTGGTATCAACAGTCAGCAGGAGAGACCCGGAGGAACCGCTCTCGACGCCGGACGTGATTACCTTTGCGGTCAGCGTCCATGTACCGTCGGCGAGCGCCGTGCCGGGGGCCACCGACCAGGCACCGGTGCCATCGGCCGTCCCGGACCCCAGATCGACGCCGTTTCCGTACAGATGGACGACGCTGCCAGCCTCGGCGGTACCCGTCAGCACAGGCAGTGAGGCGTTCGTCACCGCGTCGCCGGACGTTCCGCTGTCCGACGCCGGGCTGAGCGCCGGGGCGGAGGGGCTGGCCGAAATCACGATCAAGGTGTCGGTGCCGTTGAGCGTCAACGTCTGGAACGGCGTATAGACGGTCTCGACGCCGGAAACGAAAAGCGTCCCCTGGTTGCCCGGCGGGGAGAAGGTCACCACGTCGGTGCCGATACCGCCCGTCACGGTCTCCAGCAGCGACACCGTCACCGTGTTGCCATCGCTGCCGAGCGTCACCACGTCCGTACCGGTACCGCCGGTCAGCGTTTCGACGCCTCCCACCAGCAGGCTGTTGCCCCCGGTGCCGAGCGTCACCACGTCCGTGCCGATGCCGCCGGTCAGCGTTTCCAGCAGCCGGACCAGCATGGTGTTGCCATCGCTGCCGAGCATCACCAGGTCGGTGCCGACGCTGCTGCCGGTCAGCGTTTCGATGCCCCTCACCAGCAGGCTGTTGCCCCCGGTGCCGAGCGTCACCACGTCCGTGCCGAGATCGCCGGTCAGCGTCTCCAGCCGCCACACCGTCATCGTGTTGCCGTCGCTGCCGAGCGTCACCAAGTCCGTGCCGCTGCCGCCGGTCAGCGTTTCGACGCCCCCCACCAGCAGACTGTTGCTCCCGGTGCCGAGCGTCACCACGTCCGTGCCGAAGCCGCCGATCAGGGTCTCCAGCAGCCGGACCAGCGTGGAGTTGCCGTTGCTGCCCAGAGTCACCGCGTCGGTGCCGATGCCGCCGGTCACCGTCTCCAGCGACGACACCAGGATGGTGTTCCCGCCGCTGCCCAGAGTCACGATGTCAAGGGCACTGCCACCGATCACCGTCTCGATGCCGGTCACCGTCGTGGTGTTGCCGAAGGTGGTGATGAAGGTCACCACGTCGGTGCCGGCGCCGCCGGTCAGCCGATCCAGCCGCGACACCATCATCGTGTTGCCGCCGCTGTCGCCGAGCGTCACCACATCCACGCCGGAGCTGCCGTTCAGCGTCTCGATGCCGGTCACCAGGGCGGTTATGCCGCCGGAGCCGATCATCACCAGGTCGGTGCCGGCGCTGCCGGTCACCGTCTCCAGCGCCGTCACCAGGATGGTGTTGCCGCCGCTGCCGAGGGTCACCACGTCCGTGCCGGCGCCGCCGGTCAACGATTCCACCGCCGACACCAGCATGGTGTTGCCGCCGGTGAGCAGTGTCACCACATCGGTGTTGGCGCCGCCGGTCAGCGTCTCGATGGACAACACCCTCAGCGTGTTGTTGCCGGTGCCGAGCGTCACCACGTCCGTGCCGAGACCGCCCGTCAGCGTCTCCACCAACCGGAGCAGCATCGTGTTGCCGCCACTCCCGAGCGTCACCGCGTCGGTGCCGCTGCCGCCGGTCAGCGTTTCGACCTCGTTCAGCAGCAGCATGTTGCCGCCGGCGCCGAGCGTCACCACGTCCGTGCCGACACTGCCGGTCAGCGTCTCCAACGCCCGGGCCGTCAGCGTGTTGCCGTTACTGTCGCCGAGTGCCACCACGTCGGTGCCGGCGCTGCCGGTCAGCGTCTCGATGCCGGTCACCACCATCTGGCCGCCGCTGCCGAGCGTCACCACGTCGGTGCCGGAACCGCCGGTCAGCGTTTCCACAAGGGCCATCGTCACGGTGTTGCCGCCGCTGCCGAGCGTCACCGCGTCGGCGCCGGCGCCGCCGTACAGGGCTTCGACGCGGCTCACCAGAATCGTGTTGCCACCGCTGCCGAGCGTCACGATGTCGGTGCCGGTGCTGCCGGTCAGCGTTTCGACCCCGGTGACGAGGAACGTCGCCCCGATGTTGGACAGACTCACCACGTCGGTGCCGGTGCCGCCGGTCAGCGTGTTGATCTGCGACAGCGTGATCGTGTTGCCGGCGTTGCCCAGCGTCACGATGACCGGTACGACGTTCCGGAAATATTGGATGCTGCCGTCATCGAGCCCGAACAGCAAATCGACATCGCCGTCGCCGTCGAGATCGCCCAAAGCCGGCCGCGGATACGCCCCCGGGCCGCCCGCCATGAAGGCGTTCGTTCCGACCAGCGAAAAGGTCGGCGAGGCCGTCGTCCCGGTGTTGATGAAGACGACGCCCTTGCTGAGGAGGTCGATATCGCCGTCCCCGTCGATGTCCTTCAGCGCCGGGGACGCGTAGTCGTCAGCGGAAACCATGCCGAAGGCATTGGTGCCTTCCAGCGAGAAGGTCGGCGCCAGCGACGTCCCGTTGTTGCGATAGAAGAACAAATTGCCGGCGGCATTGCCGATCACAAGGTCGAGATCGCCGTCGCCGTCCAGGTCGGCGAAGCTCGGCGTCCCAAAACTGCCGCTGGGCTGGATGCCGAAGGCATTGGTGCCTTCCAGCGAGAAGGTCGGCGCCAGCGACGTTCCGTTGTTGCGGAAGAATTGAACGGAGCCGGCATGGTTGCCGACGAACAGGTCGAGATCGCCGTCGTGGTCGATGTCCACCAGAGCGGGAAGCGCCCCGCCCTGGGTCAGGTTGATGATGCCGAAGGGGTTGGAGCCGTCCTGCGAGAAGGTCGGCGCCAGCGACGTTCCGTTGTTGCGGAAAAGGACCGTGCTTCCGCCCGCGGTGCCGACGAGGAGATCGAGATCGCCGTCACCGTCGATGTCCGCCAGGGTCAGGGCGCCCTCCCCCCCGCTGACGGTGAGGCCGAAGCTGTTGGTGCCGATCAATGTGAAGGTCGGATTCGCCACGTTCTTTCAGCCCTCACGTCACACGACCGGCACAGGCCGCGGATGAATCATTGCATCACCAGTACCTAATTATCAGTATATAGGACGCTCTTCAGCAAAATCGTTGGATGGTTGCGCGCACCCAAGCTCGCATGAGTCCATAGCCAGCTAATATTTTCCTGTCGCCCTTGAAAACCCGCAAACATACACCGCCGCAGCGCGCCCTGCGCGGATCGCTGATGCTTTAGGATTGAATTGAAACCTTAGGTTTCCACAAAAACGGCTCGATGCCCCACCGGCACGGAAGCAAAGCCGAACCGCCCGTTGGCTTGCCGCCGGGACAGACGTTACGATCGGAGGCCAAAGCCGGGCAGCGGACCGGGCTTCGGCCCGTTCTCGATTGTGGCCCCGGATAACGAAAGTGTGAATCATGCCGTCTGACGGCCGCCACCGCGCCGACTCGGGCCTCACCGATGCCCAACTGAAGACCGCGCTGGACGCCGTTCTCGCAGCCAATCCCCGCGACGGCGGCGCTTGGAGCACGCTCGGCCTCCTGCTGCGCCGCTCGGGGACGCCGGAAGCCGCCATCGCCTGCCACCGGCGGGGCCTGGAGTTCGCGCCGGAAAACGCCGGCATCTGGAGCAATCTGGGCAATGCCCTGACGGATGCCGGCCGGCTCGACGAGGGCGTGGCCGCGCAGAGCGAGGCGCTCCGCCTCGGTCCGGACAACGCGACCGTCCTCCACAACGCCACCGTGACGTTGCGCAAGGCGGGGCGTTTCGCGGAGGCGCTCGCCCTGATCGACCGGGCGATGAGCCGTCAGGCGGCGGCGGGACGAACCGCGGCTCATGACCTGCGATGGGAGCGGGCGCTCGCCCGGCTTCAGATCGGCGACTATGTCCACGGTTTCGTGGATTACGAGTCCCGCCGGGGGTTGTCCGCCTACCATGGCCGTCCACCGTCGGGGCCGGCCTGGGACGGCGGCCCGCTGGACGGACGCACCATTCTCCTGTCCGCCGAGCAGGGATTCGGCGACGCGCTCCTGATGGCGCGCTTCGTGCCGCTGGTCGGGGCGCGGGGTGGCCGGGTGCTGTACGAATGCCACCCGGAACTGCGGCGGGTGCTGTCTGGGCTGCCGGTGGACGCCGTCGTCGCGCCGGGAGCCCCCTCGCCGACCCTGCCGGCCTTCGACGTGGAGGCATCGCAGATGAGCCTGCCGGGCCTGTTCGGCACCACGCTGGCTTCGGTTCCGCCCCCGGTGGTCCTCACCATTCCGCAGGACTCCCGCGACAAGGCCGCCCGCCGTCTCGGCCCGCGGGAACCCGGCGTTCTGCGCGTCGGCATCGTGTGGTCGGGCCGGGTGACCTTTGCCGACAACAGCCGGCGCGCCACCAGCCTCGCCCGCTTCCTGCGATTCGCCGAGGTGCCGGGCGTGCGGCTCTACAGCCTTCAGAAAGGGCCGCCGGAAGCCGAAGTCGCCGCTCTCGGACCGGTCGGCGCTCTGGTGACGCCGCTCGGCCCCGACCTGGACGACTTCGCCGACACCGCCGCGATGCTGGAACAGCTCGACCTCGTCATCATGACCGACAGCGCCGTCGCGCATCTCGCCGGGTCGCTCGGCACGCCGGTCTGGAACCTCGTGCAGCACGTCCCCTACTGGATCTACGGGTTTTCCGGCGAGCACACGCCGTGGTACCCGACGATGCGCCTGTTCCGCCAGGGCCGCGACCTGGACTGGGGGCCGGTGTTCGCGGCGGCGGCGGCGGCCCTGCACGAGGAGGTCAGGCGGCGGACGGGCCGGTAGCCGCCCCGGTCCAGGAGCGCCACAGGCCGCGGTAAGCCGCCTCGACCGCCGCCGCGAACCCCCGGTGGTCGAGGAGAGGGGAGCGCTCCATCATGCCCCTCAAGCCGCGGCGCAGCGCGGCGAGGCGCGCCGGATCGCGCGCCAGGGCGGCAGCGGTCTCGACATAGCCGGCCTCGTCCGTGGCGATCAGGCCCGGCAACCCGCACCGGGTCAGCAGGCTGGCCCCCACCCGCGACACATGATGACGCCCGGCCAGCGTGATCACCGGCACCCCCATCCACAGCGCCTCGCAGGTGGTGGTGGTGCCGGTGTAGGGAAACGGATCGAGGGCGATGTCGATGCGGTCGTAGGCTCGCAGGTGATCCTCGACCTCCGGCAGGTGCGGCCGCAGGTCGATCCGGTCGGGCGCGATGCCGTGATCCGCGAATCGGCGGACGTAGCGGGCGCGGGTCGGCGGGTCCGCGAAGGCGCCGCTCTTGAGCAGCAGCCGGGCGGACGGCACCCGCTTCAGGATGGCCGACCAGACCCGCACCACCTCCGGCGTCACCTTGGCGGCGTTGTTGAAGGAGCCGAACGTCACGAATCCGTCGGCCAGCGCCGGCGGGACCGGCAGCGCGTCGATGCCCGGCAGCGGCTGGTAGGCGAGGAACCCCGTGGGAAGGCGGATCAGCCTTTCGGCGTGCCAGCCATCGGTCGCGCCTGGGGGATCGGCGACACCGTCGCTCAGGCGGGCGTCGACTGCCGGCATGCCGGTGGTGTCGGGATAGCCCAGCCACGCGACCTGCACCGGGGCCGGCTTATGGGCGAAGATCAGCGGACGGCCTCCGGCGGTGTGGCCGGCCAGATCGACCAGGACGTCGATGCGGTCGCGCTCGATCAGCGCGGCGGCGGCGGAGTCGTCCAGACCGGCCAGGGGCCGCCATCCATCGGCCAGCGCCTTCATCCGGTCGGTAACGGCGTCATGGCGCCGCGACATGTCGTAGCCGATCACCTCCACCGCCGCCCGGTCGTGCCCGCGCAGCAGGGGCTCGATGAAATGGGCGCAGGCATGGGCGCGGAAATCCGGCGAGACATAGCCCACCCGCAACCGGCGGCCAGGGCTCCGGTCGTTGGCGAACCGCTTGGCCTGCGGCGCCAAAGGGCGGGCGTGCCGCTCGTTCCAGAAGGCGTGGGCGCGGGCGATGACCTCGGGTGGCACCCAGGGCGTGTAATGCAGGGCGAACAACAGGTTGGAATGCAGCAGGGAAAGACCGGGATGGCGCTCCAATCCGTCCTGGAGGACCTGGATGGCCTCCTCGACCCGCCCCTGCCCCTTCAGGGCCTCGCCCAGGTTGACGAAGGGCTGCGGCAGGTCCGGCCGCACCGCGATCGCCGCCCGGTAGCAGTCGATGGCGCGGCTCGACTCCCCCAGCCGTTTATGGACGTCGCCCAGATTGCTGAGAGCCTCGCCCATGCCGGGATTCACCCGGAGCGCCCGGTGGTACGCCATCGCCGCCCCCGCACAATCGCCGGCGGCGTTCCGCAGATTTCCGGCGTTGAACCAGGCGTCGGCATAGGCCGGGTTCAGGGACAGCGCCAGGCGCACCGCAGCCGCCGCTTCCTCGTCCCGGCCCAGGTCGGACAGCGCGCAGGAGAGGTTGCTGCGGATCGCCACGTCCTCCGGCGCCGCACCAATGGCCTGCCGGTAACAGGCGACGGCGTCGCTCCCCCTCCCCGCGGCGCGCAACAAAATGCCCAGGTTGTTGCCGGCGTGGGCATGGCCGGGATCGCCGCGCAGGACCGCGCGGTAACCGGCCTCCGCCGCGTCGAGCCGGCCGGCCCGATGATCCGCCAGGGCGGCGGCGAAGGCTGCATCGGTTCCCGTCGTCACCGCAGGCCCGCCTCGTCGAGAATGGCGAGCAGCCGGTCCGCCGCGAGATTCCAGGAAAAGCGCTGCAACAGGTGGTCGCGGGCGGACGGCTCGCCCACACCGTCGCCACGGACGATGCCGGCCAGGATGGCGGTGGCGGCATCCTCGTCCGGGTTCCACCAGTCGAGACCGTGGAACGGAGGAAAGGGCTGATCGCTGTAGGGCAGAAGCGCCGGCCCGACCCTGGCCGGAATCAGGCGGGCGATCCGGTCGTCAAGGTAATCCACATAGGCCGAATGGCGCGGCGCGATCAGGCTCGCCCCCAGGGCTCCCGCCCTGGTCATGGGGAGGTCCCAGCCCTCGCCGTGAGACATGCTCCAGTAATGGGTCGCCGTGCGCACCAGCGCCGTCATGCCGGCGTCGGTCAGGGCGTGATCGACCAGCACCACCGGCGCCGCATCCGCCAACCGCCGGCCCACGGCGGATTCCGACCGCCGGACCAGGGTGGTGAGTTCCGCCGGCAGGGCCGGATTGCCGCCCTTGCCCAATTTCAGGACGAGCACCGCGTCGTCGGCCCGCGTCGTGCTCCGCAGCCAGACCCGCAGCAGCCCGTCGATGTTCTTGCGGGGGATGAAATCCGAAATGTTGAGGAAGCGGTGCCGGTAGCTGGACACGGGCCGCCCCTGCGGATCGGCGAGGGTCAACGGTCCCCCGCCGTTCGATTCGCCCGGATCGACGCCCAGCGGACAGACCCGCAGGCGGTCCTCCGGATAGCCCTGCGACGCCCAGGCGATGCGGGACGATTCGCAGGGCACGACGATCAGGTCGCTGAGGTCGCTCAGCCGCCGCCAGGCCGGCGGTATCCGGGTTCCCTCGAACATCGAGAAGGTCACCGTGGCCAAGCCGGGCACCCGCTCGGTCGCGAGCGGAATGAGGAAGTTCACCATGGCCCTGGCCGGCACCGGGCGGTCGAGGTCCTCGCCCGGCCAGGAATCCGGCCCCTTGATCCCGATCGCCTGGAGGGGCACGCCCCGCGCGCGCAGCGTCTGGATGACGCGCCGGCAGGCGTAGCCATAGCCCGAGCTGTTGACGAAGGCGCCGCGGATCGCCAGCCCGCCTTCCGCAGACGCGGCGGAGCCGCCCGAAAAGGCAGCCGCCGCCTGATAGCGCCGGCAGCGCACCAGCCCGTCCGCCGCGCCCGAAGCGGCCGGATCGAGCCGAAGCGCGCGGCGGAACACGCCCGCGGCCTGAGCCACCCGGCCAAGGCCCAGCAGCGCTTCGCCAAGCCGGATGTAGGCATGGGCGTCGTCCGGAGCGCTCGCGATGGCGCGGCGCAGATCGCCGATGGCCCCCGCGACGTCGCCGCCAAGACTTCGCACCGTCCCCAGGTTGAACCAGTGCAGGCTGGTCTGCGGGTCCAGGCGGGCCGTCCGCCGGAAGAACCGCAGGGAAGCGTCCAGATCCCCCGCCTCCGCCGACACCGCGCCCAACCGGCTGCACGCCTCAAGGGACTCGGGCCGGCACGCCGCCAGCCGGCGCAGGACCCGCCCGGCCCCCGCCCACTCCCGCCGGTGCTGCAGCAGGACGGCCAGATTGGTCAGCGCCGCGATGTGGCCGGGGGCGATCCGGACCGCTTCGTTCAGAGCCACGGACGCACCGCCGGCGTTGCCCTCCCCGGACGAAAACAACGCGGCACCCAGGAGGTTGAGCGCGTCGGCATGCCCGGGATCGGTCACCAGGATGGCCCGGCAGGCGCCGATGGCCTCCCCGAACCGTCCGGCGTGATAGTGGCGGGCCGCCTCATGCAGGTCATCCGCGCGGCGCGGAAGCAGCGGCGCTCGGGAAGCGCCCGCCGGATCGGGAAAAGCAGTTTCGGAAGCCATGCGTGTCCGGCGCTGAAGGCGGCAGGCTCCTTATGGATCGACCCCTGTGGATCGCCCCTTGTGGATCGGCGCCCGCCTTCTGCTATCCTAGCGCCACCGGCGGCGCATGGCGAGGTTCTGGGCGCGAGGCCGGATGCGGTGTGCGTCGAAAGGCCGTGCGTGGAACAGACTCTGGCGCTGACCTGGCAGCTTTCCGAGATTCACGGCTGGGGATTGGTCGGCGTCCACACGGCACTCCATCTGGTCGCGCTGGGCCGCCCTCCGCTTCTTCTGGAGAAGCCGATGATGTCCTCCCTGCGGCCGGAGAACCGGGAAAGGCTGAATGTCCTGCTCGACGGCCACCGGCAGGTCGCCGCCATCGCCGACCGCTCCAACGACCTACGCTTGGCATCAACGGCTGCACGGTCCTGCATGCGCTCGGCAACGGCTTCATAGCGGGTCCCCTCTCCGAGCGGTTCCGCGGCGACCGCAACGTCGGGGTCATCGCCTTCGAAAACACCCTGTTCGACCGGGGCACACTGGAGCGTGCGCGCCGATACGACCGGCTCGTGGTGCATTCGACCTTCGACAGGGACCTGCTCACCGAACAGGGCATCACCGGAACCGCCTGCGTTTTCCAGGGGGTGAACCTCGACGAGCTGCGCCCGGTGCCCCCGGCCAAGCGCTTCGGCGACCGCTTCGTCGTCTTCTCGGGCAGCAAGCTGGAGTTCCGCAAGGGGCAGGACATCGTGCTGGCCGCCGTCCGCCGTTTCCACGAGCGCCATAGCGACGCGCTTCTGGTCACCGCATGGCACAACCCCTGGCCGCACACGTCCTCCGACATCGCGGAGTCGCCTTTGACGCCGGCCGCCCCGCTATGGGAGAAAACGGCAAGCTGCGCATCGTGGAGTGGGCGATGGCCAACGGCCTGCCCCCGGAGGGATTCGTCGACATGGGCTTTCTGGAGCGCCACCGGATTCCCGCCGTTCTGGCGGAGTGCCACGCCGCGATCTTCCCGAACCGCTGCGAAGGCGCCACCAACCTCGTCGCCATGGAGGCCATGGCCTGCGGCGTTCCGGTCATCCTGTCGGCCAACACCGGCCATCTGGACCTGATCCAGGACGGCAACTGCCTGCCGCTGCGCCGCCAGTCCGCGGTGGCCGATCCCACGGGCCGGCGCCGGCACTGGGGCGAATCGTCCGTCGAGGAGGCGGTCGAGCTGCTCGAAACCCTCTACACCGACCGGGCCGCGGCCCGCTCCCGCGCCGAGGCGGCGCAAGCGTTCCTGCGCGGCGAACGGACGTGGCGCGCCTTCGCCGAAGCCTTCGTGGCGGCGGTGGCCTGAACCATGGTGGGGGAGACGATGGAAGCGGGCAACCCGGCAACGCTCCTCGCGGCGGGCCTCGCCCATCACAACGCCGGCCGGCGGGCCGAGGCGGAGACGATGTACCGCCGGGTGCTGGCAGCCCGGCCCGGCCAGCCCGACGCTCTGCACCTGCTGGGCGTGCTGGCGCTCCAGGACGGCAAGCCGGCGGCGGCGGCCGATCTGATGCTGCGGTCCATCCGCCACCATCCGGGCAACCCGGCCTGCCTCTCCAACCTCGCCAGCGCGCTGCGGCGGCTTGGCCGGCGCGAGGAGGCGCTGGCCTGCTGCCGGCGCGCCCTGGCCTTGGAGCCTGGTTTCGGGGATGTCCTCAACAACCTCGCCAACGTCCTGACCGACCAGGGCAGGCACGCCGAAGCCGCAACCGCGCTCCGCCGGCTGCTCCGCCTCAAGCCGCTCCTGACCGAACGGCGGTTGCAGCTCGCCCAGGCGCTGATCCTGGACGGCCACGCCGAAAGGGCGGTCGAGGAACTGATGACGCTCCTCGGCATGACGCCGCTGTCGGTCGCCGCCTACGCCACCCTGGGGCTGGCCTGCCGCCGCCTCGGCCGGCTGGAGGAGGCCGAGGGCTATTACCGGAGCGCGCTCGGGTTCGGGCCGGGCGACGCGGGTGTGCTCAACAACCTCGGCGTCACGCTTCAGGATCTGGGACGGCTGGACGAGGCCGCCGCCTGCTTCCGCCGGTCCATCGCGGCCCAGCCGGACGCCGCCCACGCCTATCTCAACCTCGGCCTCGCGGCGCGTGACGCGATGCGGGTCGATGAGGCGGTCGATGCGGCGCGGACCGCGGTGCGGCTGGCCCCCGCGCTTGCGGAAGCCCACACCGCCCTCGGTTTCGGGCTCCTGCTCAGGGGCGACCTGGAAGAGGGGTTCGCGGAATACGAATGGCGCTCGCTGATGGCCGACTTCCCGTCGCCCCGGCGCAGTTTTTCGTCGCCCGCCTGGGACGGGCGCGACATCTCGGGCCGGACGCTGCTGATCCACGACGAGCAGGGTGTGGGGGACACCATCATGCTTGCCCGCTACGCCCCGCTGCTTCAGGCAAAGGGCATCCGCGTGGTCGTCGAATGCAACACCCAGCTCGTCCGCCTGCTCTCCGCCATGCCGGGCATCGAGGGCGTGGTCGGCCGTTTCGACGCGCTGCCTCCGCACGACGCCCACGTCGCCCTGGCGAGCCTGCCGCACCGGCTCGGCACCATGCTCTACACGATCCCCGCCGACGTTCCCTACCTGCGCCCCGAACCGGCGCTGACGGCGGCGTGGGCGGAGCGCATGGCGCGCGCAAAGGGGCTCAGGGTCGGGCTGGTGTGGGCGGGGAATCCCGAATTCAAGGCCGACCGCATCCGCTCGCCTCGTCTGAAGGGTTTTCTTCCGCTGCTGGAAACTCCCGGCGTCACGTTCTTCGGGCTGCAGAAGGGGCCGGGCCGTCAGGATCTGGAAAGCTGCGGGCCGTTGCCGTCGTCCTTCCTGGATCTCGGTGGCGAAATTGCCGACTTCGCTGACACCGCGGCGATCATGGCCAACCTGGATCTCGTCATCAGCTCCTGCACGGCGCCGGCGCATCTGGCGGGTGCGCTCGGTCGCCCGGTGTGGACGGTGCTGCCCTTCGCCCCGGACTGGCGCTGGCTGGACGCCGGCCTCTGCACCCCGTGGTACCCGACCATGCGCCTGTTCCGCCAGGACCGGCGCGGCGACTGGGCGCCGGTCATGGCCCGTGTCCGGAACGCACTCCAGGCCATCGCCCGACCCCGCCCCGCTCCGCCGGACAGCGAGCACTGAACCGCGCCGGACGTTCCGGGAGGCTGGTTGATCGCGTGGCGGCGAACCCAACGGACCTGCGCGTTCTCATCCCAGACCAGCGTGAGCGCCCTGTCGGACATGAACGGACGTGGACGGGAAAACGCCAGCGGGTGATGCGTGCCGGAAGTGGGGTGTCGTAGAAGCTGGCACGGCTATAACGGTTTCTCCTGGGTTGCAGCCCCGGGAAACCGCCAAATCAGCCAGCTAAGTATTTGATTTGAAAGGAATGGCGGAGGGGATGGGATTCGAACCCACGATAGGGGTTTGAGCCCCTATAACGGTTTAGCAAACCGCCGCCTTCAGCCTCTCGGCCACCCCTCCTACCGGGTCGGCGCTCTGTGGCGCCGCTGGCGTGGGTGCGTTCTAACGATCCGGATGGGGCCTGTCAACGCTTACTCATCAAAAATGTAAGCAAACCCAGAAAGAACAAAATCTGTATAAAATTTTATATATTTTTTAGAAAATTAGCGGTAGCATACCACCAGAACGCGATACCAATCTTTGGTCGGGGGGACGCCATGAGCCTGTCACGCCGCTGCGCCGAAACGCTGATCGATCTGGTCGAAATCAAGCTGAGCTGCCTGGAGGTCACCGACCGCGAGGATATGCGGGAGAAGGAACTTCTGCTGCGCTGCGTTCAGGAGTTGAACGCCGAATTGCGCGGCGAGAATGGGACCGCGGCCGCTTTCGCGGCACCAAAGCGCCGCGGCCGGCGGCCCAAGCATTTGCAGTTCCAGGACCTGCACGCCTGACACCGGCCTCTCCGCCGCCCGTCAGGCCATCGTTCCTCAGACCGGCACCACCGGACTCGGCTCTGGCGGCAGCGCCACCGGCTGAACCGCCTCCCGCGCGATGCGGCGCGGCAGGCGCAAGGTGAAACGGGTGCCCTGCCCGGTCGCCGACCGCACCGCCACCGTGCCGCCCAGCACGCCCGTCACCGTGCTGTGCACGATGTGCAGGCCAAGCCCCGAACCACCCTCGCCGCGCTTGGTCGTGAAGAAGGGCTCGAACACCTTCGGCAGATGGTCCTCCGGTATGCCGGACCCGTCGTCGGAAAAGTCGATGATCACATGGTCGCCGACATCCGGGCGCACCGCGACCCGGATGGTTCCCCGCTGGTCGTCGCCATACGCATGGATCAGCGCGTTGATGACGAGGTTGGTCAGCACCTGGCTCAGCGCGCCGGGGAAGCTGTCCATCTCCAGCGACTCCGGGCACTCCACCTCGACCGTCACCAGCGTGCGCTTCAGCCGTGGCCGCAGCGAGAACAGCACCTCGTCGATGTAGGTCCGCAGGTCGAAGGACCGCCGCTCGCCGGACGTCTGGTCCACCGCCACCTGCTTGAAGCTCTGCACCAGAGCCGCCGCCCGGTTCATGTTGGACACCAGCAGGCGCGCGGCCTCCGTCACCGTGTCCAGATGCTCCGCCAGGATGGTCTTCTTCAGCGTCCCGGAGTCGAAGTGGCCGCGCAGGTCGCGGGCCTGTTCGGCGATGTGGCTGGCCGCGGTCAGGCCGATGCCGATGGGGGTGTTGATCTCGTGCGCCACCCCGGCGACCAGCTGACCCAGCGAGGCCATGGCCTCCGCCTGGATCAGGCTTTCCTGGGCGGCCCGCAGTTCGGCCAGAGCGCGCTCCGCCTCGTCGCGGGCGGCGGACATGGCCGCCTCCGCCGCCTTGCGGTCGTTGATGTCGTAGAGCCACGTCAACAGCGCGGGCTCGCCGTCCATCTCGATCTCGCCCCAGCTCGACAGCACCCAGACGACCGTCCCGTCCGGCTTGCGGAACCGGACTTCCGCGTCGCGGAACGGCCCCTCCCGTTCGAACCGCGCGATCAGGGCCTGACGGTCCGCGGGGTCGGCGTACAGCCGCTCGGCGGGCATCGGCAGCAGGTCATCGCGGGACCGCCCCAGGATGACCTCGGACTGCGTGTTGCAGAACACCAGCAGACCGTCGCGGCGGGTGATGTTCACGGCGATGGGGCTGGCTTCCAGGATCCGCAGCAGCCGCTCCTTCCCGGCGCGCACCTCTTCCTCCTGGCGGCGGCGCTCGGTGATGTCGCTCATGATGCCGACATAGCGGACGGCTTGTCCCCCGGCGTCGTGGATGGCCCGCCCCTGGGCCGCGATCCACATCCAGCCGCCGTCCGCGCGGCGCAGCCGGTAATCATAGGCATAGGCGGCGGTCTCGCCCCGCAGATGGGCGTCGATGGTGGCCAGCACGCGCCTGCGGTCGTCGGGATGCAGGCGCACTTCCCAGAAATCGGCCGGCATCGGCGGAGGCTCGGCGTACCCCAGCATCCGCGGAAAGCTGTCGGACCACCAGCAGGTGCCCCGCGGGATGTCGGTGTCCCACACCGCCGCACCGGTGGCGTCCAGCGCCATCTCCAGCCGGTCGGCCAGATCGCGGCGGACGGCGTCGGCCTTCTTCTGCTCCGTCAGATCGTAGAACCAGCTTATGTGGCAGCGCTGCCCTTCGAAATCGATGACGGTCGAACTCAGCGATCCCATGCAGGTTTCACCGTCGCCGCGGCGCAGCAGCACCTCCTGCCCTTCGAAGACGCCTTCGGCGTAGAGACGGTCGATGGCCGCCCGGCGGTCCCGCGGGTCGAGATAGAGCGGCCACATGCCGTCGCGCTGGAGCTGCTCCCCGCTGACCTTGAAACAGGTGGCGGCGCTGGGGCTGTGGTAGAGGTTGTCCCCCTCGCGCGTGTTGATGAGCACGCCGATGGGGGCGGTGTCCAGAATGGAGCGCAGCCGCGCTTCCGTCACTCCGGAGGGGGTGGGGGCACCGTCCGCCGGGGCTTTCCGCCCCACGCGCCGCGCCGCCACAAAGCCGGCGAGAAATCCGGCCAGGAGACCAGCGAACAGCGCAACCAGCGCCACCGTCAGCGAACTTGCAATCATAGGGCCTCCCGCCGGCCCCACTTGAAACCGGCGGGAGAACAAAATCAACGGTTATGACGCCGCACCGTCGCACGGCGCCGCGTCACAACCCTCCCCTGTCAGCCCTTCAGCTTCGCGGTCAGGATTTCGTTGACCAGGGCCGGGTTGGCCTTGCCCTGGGTCGCCTTCATGACCTGACCGACGAAGAAGCCGAACAGCTTGTCCTTGCCCGACCGGAACTCGGCCACCTTGTCGGCGTTGGCGGCCAGCACCGAATCGATCGACGCCTCAATGGCGCCGGTGTCGGTGACTTGGCGCAGCCCCTTCTTCTCGACGATGTCCGCGGCCTTCTCACCGGTTTCGAACATCGCCTCGAACACCTCCTTGGCGATTCGGCCGGAAATGGTGTTGTCGGCGATCAGGTCGATCAGGCCACCGAGATTCTCCGCCGAGACGGGGCTTTCCTCGATCTCCTTGCCGGCCTTGTTCAGATAGCCGAACAGCTCGCCGGTGACCCAGTTGGCGGCCAGCTTCGGGTCGCGGCCCTTGGCCACCGTCTCGAAGAAATCGGCGCGGGCCTTTTCCGACACCAGCACGTTGGCGTCGTAGGGCGACAGCTTGTACTCGCCGATGAAGCGGGCCTTCTTGTCGTCCGGCAGTTCCGGCAGGGTGCTCTTGATGGCCTCGACCCACTCCGGGTCCAGCTCCAGCGGCAGCAGGTCCGGATCGGGGAAGTAGCGGTAGTCGTGCGCCTCTTCCTTGGAGCGCATGGAGCGGGTCACGAACTTGGTCGTGTCCCACAGCCGCGTCTCCTGGTCGATCTTCCCACCTTCCTCGATAATTTCGATCTGGCGGCGCGCCTCGTACTCGATCGCCTGCATGACGAAGCGGATCGAGTTGACGTTCTTGATCTCGCAGCGCGTGCCGAAGGGAGCGCCCGGCTTGCGCACCGACACGTTGACGTCGCAGCGCATGGAGCCTTCCTCCATGTTGCCGTCGCAGGTGCCGAGGTAGCGCAGGATGGAGCGCAGCTTGCGCACATAGGCGCCGGCCTCCTCCGCGGTGCGCATGTCCGGCTCCGACACGATCTCCATCAACGCCACGCCGGAGCGGTTCAGGTCGATGTAGGTCTTGGCGGGGTGCTGGTCGTGCAGCGACTTGCCGGCGTCCTGCTCCAGGTGCAGGCGCGTCACGCCGACCGTGCGGGAGGAGCCGTCCGGCAGATCCAGCACGATCTCGCCCTTGCCGACGATCGGCTGCTGGAACTGGCTGATCTGATAGCCCTGCGGCAGGTCGGCGTAGAAGTAGTTCTTGCGGTCGAACACCGAGTGCAGGTTGATCTGCGCCTTCAGGCCCAGGCCGGTGCGCACCGCCTGCTCGATGCAATGCTCGTTGATGACGGGCAGCATGCCGGGAAAGGCGGCGTCGACGAAGCTGACCTGGCTGTTCGGCTCCGCCCCGAAGGCGGTGGCGGCGCCGGAGAACAGCTTGGCGTTCGAAATTACCTGGGCGTGGACCTCCAGCCCGATCACGATTTCCCAATCGCCCGTTTCGCCCTGAATGTACGACATCGGTCTCTTCTCTCGTCCGGCTCAGGCCATGAACGGCGGGGTGGCGGTGACGGCGGCGGCCTTTTCGATGACCTGACCGACGCGCAGCACGGTCTCCTCATCGAAGGGCCGGCCCAGGAGCTGGAGCCCCAGCGGCAGCCCGTCCGATCCGACGCCCGCCGGAACCGACATGCCCGGCAGGCCGGCCAGCGAGGCCGGGACCGTGAACACGTCGTTCAGGTACATCTGGATCGGATCGTCCATCTTCTCGCCGATGGCGAAGGCGGTGCTCGGCGCGGTCGGCGTCAGGATGACGTCGCACTGCTTGAACGCCTCGTCGAAGTCCCACTTGATGCGCGTGCGCACCTGACGGGCCTTGTTGTAGTAGGCGTCGTAATAGCCCGCCGACAGCACGTAGGTGCCGATCAGGATGCGGCGGCGGACCTCCTTGCCGAAGCCGGCGCCGCGGGTGTTCTCGTACATGTCCTTCAGGCTGGCGCCCTCGACCCGCAGGCCGTAGCGCAGGCCGTCGTAGCGCGCGAGGTTGGACGAGGCTTCCGCGGGGGCGACGATGTAGTAGGTGGCCAGCGCGTACTTGGTGTGCGGCAGGCTGATCTCCACCGGCTCGGCGCCGGCCTCCTTCAGCCAGGCGATGCCCTGGTCCCAGATCGCGGCGATCTCGGCGGGCATGCCCTCCACCCGGTATTCCTTCGGAATGCCGACCTTCAGGCCGCGGATGTCGCCGGTCAGCGCGGCGCGGAAGTCCGGCACCGCCATGTCGACCGAGGTGGAGTCCTTCGGGTCGAAGCCGCACATGGAGCGCAGCATGATCGCCGCGTCCTCGACCGTGCGGGTCATCGGGCCGGCCTGATCCAGCGAGGAGGCGAAGGCGACCACGCCCCAGCGCGAGCAGCGCCCGTAGGTCGGCTTGATGCCGACGATGCCGGTGAAGGCGGCGGGCTGGCGGATCGAGCCGCCGGTGTCGGTGCCGGTGGCGCCCAGCGCGGCGCGCGCGGCAACCGCCGCGGCGGACCCGCCCGACGAGCCGCCGGGAACGAGCTGGCGCGACCAGTTGCCGACCTCGCCCGGGCTCCACGGGCTGACCACGTTGCCGTGGTAGGAGGTGATGTTGGCCGAGCCCATGGCGAACTCGTCCAGGTTCACCTTGCCCAGCATGACGGCGCCGTCGCGCCACAGGTTGGAGGTGACGGTGGACTCGTACTCCGGCTTGAAGCCGTCGAGGATGTGGCTGGCCGCGGTGGTCGGCACGCCCTTGGTGCAGAACAGGTCCTTCACCGCGATGGGCAGGCCCTCCATCGGCCCGGCCTCGCCCTTCGCGCGGCGGGCGTCGGACGCCTTGGCCATCGCCAGCGCCTGCTCCGGCGTCTCGGTGATGAAGGCGTTCAGGGGGCGGATGGTCTCCACCGCCTTGACGTGGGCCTCGGTCAGTTCGACCGCGGTGAAGTCCTTCTTGGCGAGGCCGTCGAGGGCCGCCGCCATGGTCAGATGCGTAAGACCGGTCATCACTCGACCACCTTCGGAACGACGTAGAAGCCTTCGGCCGTCTCCGGGCCGTTGGAGAGGACGGCGTCGCGGTAACCGCCGTCGGTCACCTCGTCCTTGCGGCGGCGCAGCGTCTGCGCGGCCACGCTGGTCATCGGCGGCACGTCCTGCGTGTTCACCTCGCCCAACTGTTCGACGAAGGTCAGGATTTGGCTCAGCTCACCCGCCAGGTGATCCAGTTCATCGTCCGGCACCTTGATGCGGGCCAGATGCGCGATCTTGGCCACGGTGGCCTTGTCGAGCGACATGCCTTCCACTCTCTTCCGAAACGTCTGGAAAAACGGCTTGGAAGCTATCACCCGAATTCTATTACCGCAATGATTCAGGGATATCCGCTCCGGTGCCGGCAACGCCGCGTCACCCCTCGGCGTGGCTCCCCCCATCCCAGCGCGCCCGGTCCATGCGCAGGGTGAACAGCGCGAGCCGGTCGCCCCAGGGGGCGGTCCGCTCCTCGATGGCGACCGGGACGAAGCCCAGCGCGGCATAGAGAAGAAGCGCCGGCGTGTTGGTGTTGAAGCAGCGCAGCAGCAGCTCCGGCAGGCCGTGATGGCCGAAGGCGCGATCCATCATCACGCCGACCAGATGCTTCGCCACCCCCGTCCGGCGCGCCCAGGGCGCCACGCTGACGTTGCCCAGGCTGGCGCTGCGCCCTTCCTCGAAGGTCGCGAAGTTCGCATAGCCGGCCACCTCACCGTCGCTCAGCACCACCGTAGGATCGCGGCGCACGGCCAGGGATTCCCGGACCTGGTCCGGCGTCAGCGGCCACGCCGCGCGCGGGAACAGGAAATACAGCTCCTCCCGGTCGCGGGGGAACCGGCAGATGCGCGGGATGTCGGCTTCGGCCAGAGGGCGGTGGCGGTGGCAATGGCCGTGGGCGGTGACGGACATGAGGCTTAGCATCGGGGCGCTCCAAACTTGTGCGCGCTAGAATAAGTATCAAGGCAAACAACTCAAGCGGCATCCGGCCACCGTCCCATGTCCCCGCCGCCCAGCAGCCTTGCCGTTCCGGCACGGGGCTTCTATGGTTCGCGGCATGATCCACACGCTTCCCGAACTGGCCGCCCGTCTGGGCCGGGGCCAGCGCCTGCTGGGCCTCGACGTCGGCACCAAGACCGTCGGCATGGCCGTGTCCGACCCGAACCTCGTCGTCGCGTCGCCCATCGGCACGCTGAAACGCACGAAGTTCACCCAGGACGCCCGCGAGCTGTCGCGGACGCTCCGCGATTACGGGATCGGCGGGCTGGTGATCGGGCTGCCCCTGAACATGGACGGGTCGGAGGGGCCGCGCGCCGAATCCACCCGCGCCTTCGCCAAGAACCTGATGGAGCGGCCCGACCTGCTGGGCTGGGACGCCGAGATCGCCTTCTGGGACGAGCGGCTGTCCACCTCCGCCGTGGAACGTTTCATGATCGGCGAGGCCGACATGACCCGCAAACGCAGGGACGAGGTGGTGGACAAGATGGCCGCCGCCTACATCCTTCAGGGCGCGCTGGACGCGCTCGCCCACATCCGCAGGATGGAACAGGAGCGGGAGCGGGCGGAACGGGACGACGAGGACGTCCCGGACGAAAATTGACCGCCCCGCCATGGCGACCTTCGCGGGCGCGCTGGTGCCGATCTTCCTGCTGATCCTGTTCGGGCAGGGTCTGCGGCGCGGCGGGCTGGTCGCCGATCCGGTCTGGGCAGGGATCGACCGGATGACCTACTTCCTGTTCTTCCCCTGCCTGATCGTGAACGAGCTGGCCCGCGCCGATCTGGGGCGGATCGCCGCGCTGCCCATGGGGACGGCGATGGCCGCCGGCGTTCTCGCCGCGGCGGGTCTGGTTCTCGCCCTGCGCCGTTCCATCGGGCTGGACGGCCCGGCCTTCAGCTCCGTCTTCCAGGGGGTCATGCGCCCCAACACCTATGTCGGCCTGGCCGCCGCCAGCGCGCTCTACGGCGCGGAAGGGCTGACCCTGACCGCGGTGGGGATCGCCGTGGTGGTGCCGCTGGTCAACCTGCTGTGCGTCCCGGCCATGGTGCGTTACGGGCGCGGCGCCGGAAGCACCGGCGCCGCAGCCGTGGCGAACGGAATCGTCCGCAACCCGATCATCATCGCCGTCGCTCTGGGGGCGGCGTTGAACGCGGGCGGGCTGGGGCATCTGCCGGTGATGGGCGACGTCGTGGCCATCCTGGCCCGCGCCGCCCTGCCGGTGGGCCTTCTGTCGGTGGGCGCCGGGCTCGACCTCGGGGCGGCGCGGGGGGCCGGGATGGGGGTGGCCCTGTCCGCCGCCCTCAAGCTGCTGGTGGTTCCCGGCCTGACCGCCGCCGCGGGGCTGGCCCTCGGGCTCGGCGGTCCGATGCTGACCGTGGCGGTGCTGTTCAACGCCCTGCCCTGCTCCGCCAGCTCCTACGCGCTGGCCCGCCAGATGGGGGGCGACCACAGGCTGATGGCCGGGATCATCACGGTGCAGACCCTGCTGTCGGCGCTGACCCTTCCCCTCGTCCTGGCGCTGGCGGGATAGCGGTCAGGGCGGCTCCGGCGCGCCTTGCGGGAAGCGCTCCAGCCCGTCGTCGATGGCGTAATAATCCGCCTTGTCCGCCACATGGATGTGCCGCAGCGTCGTCAGCCCGGTCGGCTGGTCCAGGCTTCCGGCGGCGATGTCCAGCAACGCCTCCCCGTCGCCCTTCCAGAACAGCGACGAGCCGCAGCGCGCACAGAACCCCCGCTGCGCCTTCGCCGAGGAGCGGTACCAGGACAACGTGTCCTGCGCATCGATCACCACCGCCTCGCGGGGGATGGTGATGTAGGCGCCGAAATGGCCGTGGAAGCGCCGGCACTGCCCGCAGTGGCAGTTCACCACCCCCATGGGCCGCTCGGTCACCCGGTACCGGACGCCGCCGCACAGGCAGCCGCCGGTCAGAACCTCCTTGTCGCTCATCGGCCCGCTCCCGTCCGTTTCTTCAAAAAAGGTCCGGCGGTCCCGTTCCCAGGGCCGCGTCAGCCCTGCCAGAAGGGCTTGTCGGCCTCGGTCGCCGCGTCGGCGCGGGACAGGCCGATGTCCTGCAACAGATGATCGGGCAAAGCCTCCAGCGCGCGGCGCTGGCGCCGCCGCTCGCTCCAGGTCGCCACCATGTCGAACAGGACGACCAGCGCGCCGCCGATCCCCTCGCCGGTCCGCGCGCTCGTGTCCGTGCGGGTGTTCACGCCGCTCTTCATGCTCTGGGCCATGACCGCGTCTCCTCTTGCTTCCGGTTGCCGTCGAAGCGTTCCGCCCGACGTTCCGAACTGTGTTCCGTGGCTGGAGGATGGGCCACCCGGTCCTTGCGCACAAACGATGCTTTCTCATAGTTTGGATTAGGAAAACTAATCCGAAGTCCGCTTCCCGGAGGCACCCGCATGTCCCGCCGCCTGCCGCCGCTGAACGCGCTGCGCGCCTTCGAATCCGCCGCCCGCCACCTGTCCTTCACCAAGGCGGCGGAGGAGCTTCACGTCACCCAGGCCGCCGTCAGCCACCAGATCAAGGGGCTGGAGGAATGGCTGGGCATGCCGCTGTTCCGCCGCATGAACCGCGCGCTGATCCTGACGGAGACCGGGCAATCCTATCTGCCGCCGGTGCGCGACGCGCTCGACACGCTGTCGCAGGCGACGGAGCGGCTGTTCCGCATGGACGGGTCCGGCACGCTGACCATCTCCACCATGCCCAGCTTCGCCGCGAAGTGGCTGGTCATGCGGCTGGGCCGCTTCCAGTCCCGCCATCCGGAGCTTGAGGTGCGGCTGCACACCACGCCGCAACTCGTGGATTTCACCCAGCAGGACGTGGACATCGGCATCCGCTTCGGCGCCGGCAACTGGCCCGGCCTGCGCTGCGACCGCCTGATGACCGAGGACATCTACCCGGTGTGCAGCCCCACCCTCCTGACCGGCCCCCGCCCCCTGCGAAGCCCGGAGGATCTGCGCCACCACACGCTGCTGCACGACGATTACTTCATCACCTGGGGCACCTGGGGCGAGGCCGCGGGAGTCGGCGGGCTGGACCACGCCCGCGGCCCGCGCTTCGATGACTCGGCGCTGCTTCTCCAGGTGGCGGCGGAGGGCGGCGGCGTGGCCCTGGCGCGCGGCGTGCTGGTGGCGGACGACGTCGCCTCCGGACGGCTGGTCCGGCTGTTCGACGTCCATCTGCCGGGCAACTACGCCTATTACGTCGCCGCCCCGCCCCATTACTTCTCGCGCCCCAAGGTCAAGGCGTTCCGCGACTGGCTGTTCGAGGAAGCCGCCGCCGACCCCGCCGCCGGCCACAGCCGGGCCTTGTCCGCCGCCGAGTCCGTCACAACCTTTTCCCAAGACGCCCGCCCAGACGCCTGAACGGGAAAGGTTGCGCCATGATGCCCGCCCGCCCATTCGCCCTCGCCGCCCTGCTGTCCGCTTCATTGGCATGGCCCGCCGCCGCCCACCATGGCTGGGGCGGCTACGATTCCGGGCAGGTGCTGACGCTGACCGGCACCGTGCAGCAGTTCGCCTTCGACAACCCGCACGCCATGCTGAACCTCCAGGCGGACGGCAAGGTCTGGCACGTCGTGCTCGCCCCGCCCAGCCGCATGAGCGCGCGCGGTCTTCCCGCCGGCACCATCACGCCCGGCCAGACGGTGACCGTGGTCGGCTACCCGGCCAAGTCCGACCCGGCGGAACTGCGGGCGGAGCGCATCACCGCCGCCGGCAAGACCGTCGAGCTGCGCTGACGGCCCCCGCCCATGGATCACGATCTGGGTCCCACCGGCCCCGGCTGGCTCGTGGCGCTTGAGACGTCCGGGCTCGGCGAGTCGCTGCGGCAGTCGATCTGGCTCTACCCGCTGGTCGAAATCGCGCACATCCTCGGATTCGCGCTTCTGGTGGGGTCGATCCTGGCCTTCGACCTGCGGCTGATGGGGGTGCGGGCGCCGCTGCTGCCGGCGGACACGCTGTCGCGGCTGCTCCTGCCGGTCGCCGTGGCCGGGTTCGCGCTGGCGGTGCCCACCGGCCTCCTCCTCTTCACCACCGAGGCGACGGCGCTGGCCCGCAACCCGGCCTTCCTCGCGAAGCTCGCGCTGATCGGGCTCGCGCTGCTGAACATCATCGCCTTCCACGCCCTCGCCGGGCGGCGCATCGCGGGCTGGAGCCTGTCGGACCGGCCACCGCCGGGCGCCCGTTTCGCCGGTGCGGCATCGCTCGCGCTGTGGGTCGCCGTCCTGGCCTGCGGGCGGCTCATCGCATACGTGTAGCGAAAGCCATAGGGCGCGCTTGCGGGCGTCCGGGACCGCTCCTATAGTCCCGGCCCATGACCGGATCGCCCCATTCCACGACGGTTTTCCCGCACCGCCACCTCCTTGGCATCGAGGGGCTGACGGCTGGCGAGATCACCACCATCCTCGACCTGGCCGACGGCTATGTCGAGCAGAACCGCCAGCCTTCGAAGAAGTCGTCGCTCCTCGACGGGCGGACGATCGTGAACCTCTTCTTCGAGAACTCGACCCGCACCCGCACCAGCTTCGAGCTGGCCGGCAAGCGGCTCGGCGCCGACGTGATCAACATGTCGTCGGACGGCAGCTCGGTGAAGAAGGGCGAGACGCTGATCGACACGGCGATGACGCTGAACGCCATGCACCTCGACGCGCTGGTGGTCCGCCACGCCGATTCGGGGGCGGTGAAGCTGCTGGCCGACAAGGTCAACTGCTCGGTCATCAACGCCGGCGACGGCCACCACGAGCACCCGACGCAGGGCCTGCTGGACGCGCTGGCGATCCGCCGCCGGCTGGGGAGCCTGGACGGGCTGATCGTGGCGATCTGCGGCGACATCCTGCACAGCCGCGTCGCGCGCTCGAACATCCACCTGCTGAACGCCATGGGCGCGCGGGTGCGCTGCGTTGCGCCGCCGACGCTGATCCCCTCGCAGATCGACCGGCTGGGCGTCGAGGTGCACCACTCCATGGCGACCGGCCTGAAGGACGCCGACGTGGTGATGATGCTGCGCCTCCAGACAGAGCGGATGAGCGGCCAGTACGTCCCCTCGACCCGCGAGTACTTCTATTTCTACGGCCTGGATTACGAGAAGCTCGCCGTGGCGAAGCCGCACGCGGTGGTGATGCACCCCGGCCCGATGAACCGCGGCGTCGAGATCGATTCGGAGGTCGCCGACGACCTCAAGCGCTCCATGATCCTCGATCAGGTGGAGCTGGGCGTGGCCGTCCGCATGGCCGTGCTCGACCTTCTCACCAAAGACCGCCGGGGCACCGATGCCTAACGCCAACGCCCGCGTCGCCTACCGCAACGCCCGCCTGCTCGACCCCGCCAGCGGCCTGGACCAGCGGGGCGATCTGCTGACCGAAGGCGCGAAGATCGCCGATTTCGGCCCGTCCCTGTTCGCCGGCGGCGTGCCGGAGGGGATCGAGGTGGTGGACCTCCAGGGCCAGTGCCTCGCCCCGGGCCTCGTGGACATGCGTGTCCTGATCGGCGAGCCGGGCGACGAGGAAAAGGACACCATCAAGAGCGCGTCGCGCGCCGCGGTGGCCGGCGGCATCACCGCCATGGCCCTGCTGCCCAACACCGACCCGGTGACCGACGAGGTGGCGAGCCTGGAGTTCATCGCGCGGCGCGCCCGCGAGGTGCGTCTGGTCAAGGTCTTCGCCTATGCCGCCGCGACCCGTGGGACGGACGGCAACGAGATCACCGAGATGGGGCTGCTGTCCCGTGCCGGGGCCGTGGCCTTCACCGACGGCACCAAGGCCATCGCCAGCGCCAAGGCGATGCGCCGCGCGCTCAGCTACGCCCGCACCTTCGACAAGCTGATCGTCCAGCATCCGGAGGAACCGAGCCTCGCCAGCGGCGGCATGATGAACTCGGGCGAGCGCGCCACCCGCCTCGGCCTCGTCGGCATCCCGCGGGAGGCCGAGATCATCATGATCGAGCGCGACCTGCGCCTGCTGGAGCTGTCCGGCGGACGGCTGCACTTCGCCCACATCTCGACCGGCGAGTCGGTAGACCTGATCCGCCGCGCCAAGGCGCGCGGGCTGAAGGTCACCTGCGACACCGCCCCGCATTACTTCGCCCTGACCGAGACGGACGTCGGCGATTACCGCACCTTCGCCAAGGTCTCCCCGCCGCTGCGCGGCGAGATGGACCGGCGCGCCATCGTGGAAGGTCTGGCCGACGGCACCATCGACGCCATCGCGTCCGACCACATTCCGCAGGATCAGGACGAGAAGCGCCTGCCCTTCGCCCAGGCCGCCTTCGGCGTGATCGGGCTGGAGACGCTGTTCCCGCTGACCCTGGAACTGGTGCACAAGGGCGCCATGCCGCTGCTGAAGGCGCTGGCGTGCGTGACCGTGAAGCCGGCGGAGATCCTGGGCCTGCCGCTGGGCCGCATCGCCAAGGGGGCGCCCGCCGATCTGACCGCCTTCGACCTGGAGGTGCCGTGGAAGGTGGATGTGACGGCCTTCAAGTCGAAGTCCAAGAACAGCCCCTTCGAGGACCGCCCCGTCCAGGGCCGTCCGCTGCGCACCGTGGTGGACGGGCGCACCGTCTGGCAGTTCGAGGGCTGACGCGGTGACGTTCCTCATTCCGGCCCTCATTCCGGCCCTCGTTTCGGCGCTGCTCGGCTATCTGCTGGGCTCGATCCCCTTCGGGCTGGTGCTGACCCGGCTGGCCGGCCTGGGCGACATCCGCAAGATCGGGTCCGGCAACATCGGCGCCACCAACGTGCTGCGCACCGGCAACAAGCCGCTGGCCGCCGCCACCCTGATCCTGGACAGCGGCAAGGGCGCCATCGCCGCCCTGCTCGCCCACGCCTGGGCGGGGCCGGAGGCCGCGGTCTTCGCCGCGGGCGGCGCCATGCTGGGCCACAGCTTCCCGGTCTGGCTGGGCTTCAAGGGCGGCAAGGGGGTCGCGACGGCGCTCGGCGTGCTGCTGGCGGTGTCCTGGCCGGTCGGCGTGATCGCCTGCGCGACGTGGCTGGCCATGGCCTACCTGTTCCGGATCTCCTCGCTGTCCGCCCTGACCGCTCTGGGCCTCAGCCCGATCGCCGGCTGGTTCTTCGGCGGGCCGCTGGTGGCGGGGCTGTGCCTGTTCATCGCAGGATTGGTCTATGTCCGCCACGCCGCGAACATCCAACGCCTGCTGAAGGGCGAGGAGCCGAAGATCGGGGCCGGCAAGAAGCAAGCCTGAAGGCGGCCCCGACCCGCTCAGGCCCGCGGAAACACCTCTTCCATCGCCGTCAGCAATTCCCCCGCCAGGACGGGCTTCTTCAGGATCACCAGCGGGCCGCACTCCCCGTCCTGCAACGCCGCGGTGCCCTCCGCGGGCGGGGACGCGGACAGGACGACGATGGGCAGGTCGGGCTGGTCGAGGCGCAAACGCCGGATCATCCGCTCGCCGTCCAGCCGGGGCATCACCAGATCGGTGATGAGCGCGTCGAAGGCCCCATCGGCCAGGGCGCGCAGCCCGGCCTCCCCATCCGTCACGGTGGTGACCGTGCATTGGGCCATTTCCAGCATGCGAGCCATCGCCATGGCGGTGAGCGAATCGTCCTCCACGAGAAGAATCTTGAGCGGCCTCGCAAAACGCACCGGTAACCTCCTAAGGTGGTGGACGGGTCGACACTTTCCACGAACGCCGGTTGTTTCGCTGCTGCAAAAAAGTGTAGCGGACCTCGTTATCTAGGACGCCGGTTTCACAGTGCCAGAGGGCGGCCCCCGACGGGAGGGCTTCGAAAAGGCCGTGACCGAACCCGCGCCACGGGTCTTGCGGCGGCTGGACCATCGGTATTGCGGGTCGTCGGCGATCAGGTGCAGATGGTCGGAGATGCGGTTGCGCTCCAGCCAGCCGACGGTCGCCTCCAGCTCCGCCAGGGTCATCTCCGACCGTGCCTTGCCCATGCAGCGCTTCAGCACGGCGTTGTAGGTGTGGTAGCTGACCGGCCCCTCGGCGACGAGGTTGTTGTCCTGGTCCTCG
The DNA here is from genome assembly GCF_030849505.1 of Azospirillum isscasi. Classification (GTDB taxonomy): domain Bacteria; phylum Pseudomonadota; class Alphaproteobacteria; order Azospirillales; family Azospirillaceae; genus Azospirillum; species Azospirillum isscasi. The sequence continues at coordinate 27,025 of NZ_JAUJFI010000008.1, forward strand.
ATCACCTGGGCGGCGACGATCTGGCCGATGCGCTGGCGCAGATGGTGCTCCAGCACGCTGGGGGTGCGCGGTTCGCGCTCCGCAGCTTTTCCGCCCGTCCCGTGGGGCGGCGGGCTGCCGAAGTCCGGGCCGGGGGCGACCACGGCGAAACGCAAGGCCGTCGCGTTGGATTCCAGCGGAATGATCTCCGGCTCCGCGTCCGCCGTCCGGTCGAAGGGCAGTTCGTGCTGGCGGCGGGTCTTCACCATGGCCCGCGTGCCCTGCTGGGTCTCCACCATCTGGCGGAACCGCTCGAACAGCGCGTCGGAGGGGTGATAGATCAGCGCCCTCTGCTGCTCGTAGGCGCCGGCGTGGGGGTCCACGCGGGTGGCCCGCGCGATGGCCTGCTCCAGCCAGGGGCGGGAGCGGATGTGCGTCAGGCAGGCGACGTGCGAGATGGCCGGTGCGTCCAGCCCCTCATAGGCCATGGCGACGGAGACCAGCACGGCGGGTTCCGGGCGCAGGCGGAAGGCGGCCACCACCTCCTGCGCGTCGCGCCGTTCGGAAATGGCGATCTGCGCCATGCGCCCGGCCTGCGCGCCGGGCATCCAGCCGCGCAGCGTGTCCAGGTAGTTGCGCGCGGTCTCCTGATCCGGCGCGATCACCAGCAGCTTGCCCAGTCCAGCGCCATCATGACCGTTCCCCGCCGCCCGCCGCTTCGCCCGGTGTTCCCGGCAGGAGCGGTAGGCTTCGCGCAGCATGGCCTGGGCGAAGCCGGTGCGCAGCGCCGTGAACAGGGCGTCGCGCGTGTTCTCTCCGGCACGGGACAGCGCATCGACGCTGCGCGTCGTCCGCTCGGCGTCCAGCCATGTGGCGGAACCGTCCATGGCGCCGAAGGTCACCGGCAGGATGGCTTTCTCGGCCAGCGCCTGACGGCGGGAATAGCCGACGATGGCCCAGCCCGGCGCCTTGAAATCGATCTCCCGCACCCGCCGGACGCCCTGCGGGGCGCGGTAGGGCAGCCACAGAATGGGACGCCCGTCCGCCCGCTCCAGCGTGCCGCTCATCAGCAGCCGGGCGGCAGCGCTTTCCAGGAGCGGCAGGATCGACCGGCTCCAGGAGGTCTCGTCCTCCGCCGCGGTCGCCGTGTCGGTGTCGAAGACGGCGGGCAGATGGTGCAGTTCGTCCACCGCCAGCAGGTAGCGGTGGCGGCGGAACTCCTGAAGATGCAGGCCCGGGGCCGCGGCGACGGCCTGATAGGTGGTGACGTAGCCCTGAAGCCCGCGGCAGGGATCGCGCCCGTTCTCCGCCGCCCGCAGCGCGATCCCGTGGCCGAGCGCCTCGCGCCAGCGCGGGTCGGCGAAGGCTTCCTCCGCCTGCCGGCGCAGGCTGTCGCGCGGCACGATCCAGCAGATGCGGTCGATCAGCCCGGCACGCATCAGCGCCGCTCCCATGATGACCGGCAGCAGGGACTTGCCCCCACCCGGCGTCACCGCGGCCAGAACGTCCCGCACCTCCGTCTGCCGCTGCGCGATGGCCGCGGCGATGCCGGCGACCATGGTCTGGTGGCTCCTCAACGCTGGCATGCCGGCCTGTCGCCCCTTCCCCACGGTTTCCGCGCTACGGACCGGCAAGCCTAAGGTGCGGGGAGTCGCCGGGTCACGGATTCAATCGTAGGTAGACATCCTCCGGAAGAGGGGGGCTGTTCGCCAAAGGAACCCGAAGGAGTGGCGCCCGGCGCGCTTCCGTCTGGGCGAGGGCGGGGCTTCGTGGTACACGAATTGTTCCAACAAGAAAGCCAACGAGGGCACAAGAGATGAGCACCCGTCCGCAGGCGGTTTCCACCCAGCATGTCGAGAACGAGCGCACCCGGGTCACCGAATGGCGTCTGGTTCCGGGGGCCGAGACCGGCGCCCATGTGCACGGCTATGACTATGTGATCGTGCCGGTCACGGCGGGCGCCTTCACCATCGTCGATCCCGAAGGCACCGCCCGCCAGTTCCCGCTGGAGCCGGGCCGCTCCTACTTCCGCAAGGCCGGCGTCAGCCACAACGTCATCAACGACGGCGACAGCGACATCGTCTTCGTCGAGGTCGAGTTCCTCCAGCCCGGCTGATCGTCAAGGCGCAATCGAACCGAGCGATGAACCGCGGCTCCACCATGTTCGACTATGGCCAGGACGGCGACGAGCCGCTTCCCGACGCCGTCATCCGCACCGGCGGGCCGCGGTCCGTTCAGCACCTCCTGCTGTCCCTGTCGCCGGAAAACCCGCTCTACCTCTACGCCGACGCGGCGGACGCGGGGGGCGGGGCCTATTACCGGGACTCCCGCGAGATCTGGCAATCGCTGGCCGATGGCGACGGGCAGCGCTGGCGCTGGTTCGTCGGCAGCCAGGGCCGCGTCGTGGAGGCCGCCCCCGGCGACGTGCACGGCCTGCGCCGCGCCGCGCCGGTCGCGCTCACCATCACATGGTACAGCCTGCCCGACCGCGAGAGCGTCGGGCGGGTGCGCAACGCCCTGCGCGCCATCGGCGCCACCTGCAGCCGCGGCCCGGCGGGCTGATGGCCACCCACGCCGCTCCGGCGTGAACGCATGGGCGCCATGTCTTTTCGGAATCCCTCTTGATCAGGCTTGGATTGTGTGCCCGCGACTTTCGTCCTAATGTTAGGAACCAGGAATCCGGGAGCATCCGACAGAGTGGCCGTCATCGAGGCACAGCCGTTGCGCGTTCACACGCCCTGTGCCGCATCGCCCGTCTTGCGGTGACCGTCCATGATGGCCTCCTCCCACATGATCGTCGGCGGAGCGGCGTGGTTCTACGCATCGGCGCGTTTCGGCCTGCCCTTTGACGCGGTGGCCTTCGGGGCGGCGGTGGTCGGATCGCTGGCGCCGGACATCGACCACCCCAAATCGACCCTGGGCCAATTGATGCGGCCCCTGTCCAACCTGATCTCCGCGATCTTCGGGCACCGCGGCATCACCCATTCGACGCTGGCCATCGCCGGATGCCTGTGGGTTCTGCACGAGTATGCGGACTACTCGCACCTGACCCTGCCCTTTCTGATCGGCTACCTCACCCATTTGGCGGGCGACCTGCTGACCCCGGCGGGACTGCCGCTGCTCTGGCCGGTCAAGCGGCGGCGGAACTTCGCGCTGCCCATCCTGAAGACCGGCGGCTTCTCCGAACAGCTGGCGGTCACGCTGCTGGCCGGATGGATGATTTCCGGCCTGTTCCCGGGCTCCTGGCCGGATCTGCCCTTCGACCGCCTGCCCTTCGACCGTCTGGTGGCGGTGGAGCGGCCATGGCGCTCCGCCGTGGTCGCCGCGCAGGGTTTCCTCGGCGAGGAAGGCCGGGAGCGCAGCGCACCCCCCATCCCCGCCCGCAAGCCCCCGGAACCGGCAGCGCCCGGACGGAGCCGCCCGCTGAAAGGCTGAACCGCTGACGCAAAGGCCGTTACCGCAGGGATTGTGTGATAAATGTTACGGTCAATAGGTTACCCCAAGTCTACGCTGTGCCGATTCCGTCACATTTCGTCATAGAGACCGTCAAATTTCATCTTTGTCACCGTTTAGTGATTCGTTAGGCTTTTTAGGCACATCCTAGGGACCATATCCGATCGGTCTTCGATTGAATTTCCACACGCTTCGCGCGGATGGGTCCGACCATGGCAAAGCTCCGGATGTCGAAAGAGACGCAGACTGGCGAAGGCGTTCCGCCCGACGCGGTGGCGGCGATGCCCGTCCATCTGGCCCTGCCCGACCTGCCCGGCGGACAGGACAAGAGCCTGAAGCGTGTGTCCGACGTGCTGGCCCCGCTGGACCACGTCCAGAAGCTTCAGCTCTACAAGATGATCCGTGACGGGTATCTGGAGGACATGGCCGAGCCGGTCGCCCAGATGCTGGTCACCATGCTGAACGGACGGCGGTCGGAGCACGCGCGCCGCGTCTGGACCGGCCTGTTCGACGCGCTGATCCTGCGCGACGACTCCGTGCTGAGCAGCGGGGTCCGGCTGGCCGGCGCGGTGCATCTGGCGGACGTCAGCGCCTGGTGGTTCGCCCTGGCGCCCCGCATGGAACCGCAGGTCGGCCGCGTTCAGGAGACGGTGGCCCGGCTCGCCAAGGAACAGCCGCTGAACGAGATCTTCGCCTCCGCCGAGGCGCAGAGCTGGGCGGACGACCTGCGCCAGCGCAGCCTCGCCGTGCTGGCCCGTCTGCGCGCCACACCGGCGGAGACGACCGCCTTCCTGTCCGAGGTGTCGGGCTTCCGCGCGCAGATGTTGAAACGCCACGGCATCCGCCAGCGCGAAGGCGTCTCCCGCACCGAACTGGAGCGGATGGAAACGATCCTCCAGGCGGCCCCCGCCTGGGCGGACCAGCCGCTGACCTCGCTGCTGCGCGGCGATCCGGTGCGTCTGGCGCTGGACATGGCGCGGCGCGGCGATTGCAGCCGCGACGGGGCCGCCATGTTCGCCGTGGCCGGCCTGCACCGGCACGACGATGCCGCTCTGGCGGCACGCCTGTACGAAACCTTCCCGGTGCCCGTGGCGAAGGACGCGATCATCGGACGCCTGCTGGTGGCCGCGGAGACGCTGAAGGCCACGCTGACCGGCAGCTTCCTCAGCAAGCCCGGCCTTCTGGTGGCCGACGCGGTGGACGACCGCGACCACCCCTCGTCCCAGTTGAAGCATTTCCTGGCGTGGTACGACGCCGTCCACGCGCTGGAGCTGGACACGACCGACCGCGAACGCAACATGGTCCATCAGGCGTTCCGGGAGTTGAGCAACGCGGTGCACGAGGATCTCGCCCCCGTTCTGGCGCGGCGGATCGAGGCGCTGACCATGCACAGCGTCCTTGAACCGCTGATGGAGCGCGTGCGTTTCGTCAACGAGTTCCAGGCGCAGTTGGCGCGGCGCGGCATCGTGTCGTCCGGCAAGCCGTGGCGGGCCGAGGATGGCAACCATGTCGCGTCGGTGTTCCGCCGCCTGTCGTCCACCGGCTCCGCGGACGGGCTGAAGACGCTGGGGCAGCTTGCCGAACTGGCCGAGATGCTGAGCTATCCCATCGAGATCACCGCGCTGGACATCGCCCTGGCCGGCGTGATCGAGGCCGCCCTGCGGCAGCAGAGGACCTTCGACGCTTGCGAAACCCGCCTGATCGACCGGGTGATCGCCGTGTCCAGCGACGAGCGCAGGCGCTGCCGCTGGTGGGTGGCACCGGAGGTCGTCACCCTGCTGGACGCCGCGGAGAAATCCGGTATCCCCGGTACGGCGCCCAGGCGCTGACGTCGGCCCCCGGTTTGCCATCCCCCCGTCGTGACCTCTCTACGCCCGACATTCCCGCGCAACACGGCGCCCTTGACGGCGTGCCGCCCGACGCCTAGCTTTCCAGCCATGACGACGCGCACGCACAGCATCAGCCGCTATTATACGCTGCTCCCATAGGGCGGCGCGTTCGGTCTTGACCACAGGAACCATGCCGCCGCGGACCGGCGGCATGTGCTTCGACAGATGATCTCCGGGACGCGGCTCTTCCCTTCCGGAGATTTTTCGATATGGCGAACCCCGCCGCTTCCAGCCCCTTCCAATCCGATTTCCTGCGCGTGCTCGACGAGCGCGGGTTCCTGCATCAGGGCAGCGACCTGTCGGGCCTCGACGCCCTGCTGCGCCAGGGGCCGGTCGGCGCCTACATCGGCTTCGACGCCACGGCGGACAGCCTGCATGTCGGGCATCTGATGTCGATCATGGTGCTGCGCTGGTTCCAGAAGACCGGCAACCGGCCCGTCGTGCTGATCGGCGGCGGCACCACGCGCATCGGCGACCCCAGCTTCCGCGACACCAGCCGCCCCATGCTGGACGACGCGCAGATCGCCGCCAACATGGCCGGCATCGGGCGGGCTTTCGGTCCATACCTGACCTTCGGGAATGGCGCGACGGATGCCGCCATGGTCAACAACGCCGACTGGCTGGACGAGTTGCGCTACATCCCCATGCTGCGCGACATCGGGCGGCACTTCACCGTCAACCGGATGCTGAGCTTCGATTCCGTCAAGCTGCGGCTCGACCGCGAGCAGCCGCTGACCTTCCTGGAGTTCAACTACATGATCCTCCAGGCTTTCGACTTCCTGGAGCTGTCGCGCCGCCACGGCTGCCGGCTGCAAATGGGCGGGTCGGACCAGTGGGGCAACATCGTCAACGGGATCGAGTTGGCCCGCCGCGTCGACGGGACGGAGCTGTTCGGCCTGACCACCCCGCTGCTGACCACCGCGTCCGGCGCCAAGATGGGCAAGACGGCGGCGGGTGCCGTGTGGCTGAACGCCGACCGGCGCAGCCCGCACGACTTCTGGCAGTTCTGGCGCAACACGGAGGACGCGGACGTGGGCCGCTTCCTGCGCCTGTTCACCGAACTGCCGCTGGACGAGATCGCCCGGCTGGAGGCGCTCCAGGGCTCGGAGATCAACGAAGCCAAGAAGATCCTGGCCCATGAGGCGACCGCCCTCTGCCACGGGGCGGAGGCCGCGGCCCAGGCCGGGGAGACCGCCCGCCGCGTCTTCGAGGAGGCCGGGGCCGGCGGCGGCCTGCCCATGGTGGAGGCCGCCCGCGCCGACCTCGCCGCCGGCGTCCGGCTGGCCGATCTGCTCGCCGCCGCCGGTCTGGCCGAATCCAAGGGGGCGGCGCGCCGCCTGATCCGCGACGGCGGGGCGCGGGTGAACGGCACCCCCATCACCGACGAGGCGGCGCTGCTGACCCTGGCCGACCTGGACGGCGAGGGCCTCATCCGCCTGTCCGCCGGGCGCAAGCGCCATGCGCTGGTCCAGGCCCGATAGAGGGGCGACGGGGGAGCGGGGGCGCCCTCAGCGCCCCCCGGCCTCGGCCACCACCTGCTTCAGGTGATGGGACGACACCGGTTTGTGCAGGATCGCGAAGCCGCTGCGCTGGGCCTCCACGATGCGTTCGGGGGCGGTGTCGCCGGTCAGGATGATGCTGGGGATCGGCGTCCGGCAATGGGCGTGGATGGCGCGCAGGGCCTCCGGCCCGGTCTTGCCGTGGCGCAGCCGGTAATCGGCCAGGATCACGTCGGGCCGGCGCCCGGCCTCGTCCAGCAGGCGGATCGCCTCGTCCTCCGCGGTGGCGGCGATGACCTCGTAGCCCCAACCCTCCAGCATCGCGCGCAGGCCCATCAGGATGATGACCTCGTCGTCGATGATCAGGACGAGCCGGCTCCCGCCGCCCTCGGTCCTGCCGACCGCGGGAACCGCCGCCGCGGCGGGACGCGGGGGTTCGGCGGCGGGCACGGTGACCAGGAAGATGGACCCGTTGCCGGGCCGCGACCGCAGGGCGACGGGATGGCCCAGCAGCGCGCACAGCCGCCGCACGATGGCGAGTCCGAGGCCCAGCCCCTTCTCCCGGTCGCGCTCCGGGTTGCCGAGCTGGGTGAACTCCTCGAAAATGTCCTCCTGCCGGTCCGGCGGAATGCCGATGCCGCTGTCGCACACCGCGATGTGGAAGCGGCGGCGCGACCGCCGCACGCCCAACAGCACCCCACCCCGCCCGGTGTAGCGCAGCGCGTTGTCCAGCAGGTTCCGGATGACCCGCTCCAACAGCATGGGGTCGCTGCGCGCATGGAGCGAGGTCGGGACGATGCGCAGGCTCAAGCCGCGCCGCGCCGCCTCCGGCGCGTATTCGGCAGCAAGGCGTTCGAAGATGGGCTGGATCGGCACGATCGTGGCCACCGGTTCCACCACTCCGGCGTCGAGCTTCGAGATGTCCAGCAGCCCGTCGAGCAGGCGTTTCAGCGCCTCCAACGCCTGCTGCATCGTCTTCAGCGTGCCGTGGCCGGGGCCGCCGCGGGTCTGCTCGTCCAGGGCGGAGGTGAGGAAGAACAGCGACTGCACCGGCTGGCGCAGATCGTGGCTGGCCGCGGCCAGGAAACGCGACTTCGCCCGGTTGGCCCGTTCCGCCTGATCCTTGGCCCGGCGCAGCGCCGACTCGGTGCGCTTGCGCTCGGTGATGTCGCGCAGGATGGCGGTGAAGAAGCGCTCGCCGCCGTCGCTCCAGGCGGACAGCGACAACTCCAGCGGGACCGCCAGCCCGTCGCGGCGGCGCCCCTCCACCTCGCGCGCGGCGCCGTGCGCCTGCTTGTCCGGATCGCGTGTTTCCGGGATGAGGCCGCCCGGAATCAGCCGGCGCACGTCGGACCCCACGGCGTCGGCGGGGGTATGGCCGAAGATCCGCTCCGCCCCGCGGTTGAAGGTGTGCACCGTGCCGTTCGCGTCCACCAGAAGGATGGCGTCGGCGGCGGTCTCCAGCAGGGAGCGGTGGCGCTCCACCGCCTGCCGGATGGCGCGTTCGTCCTGCTTGCGGCGGGTCACGTCCTGGGCATAGACGGCCAGCCGGTCGCCGGTGGCGAACAGGCGCAGCGCGTGCCATTCGCCGCAGCCGTCCAGCCGGACTTCGAATTCCTCCGGCTCCCGCCGGTCGAGCGCGTCGCGGAAGCGCTGGGCGAAGGACTCCACGGCGCCCGGAGGCAGCAGGGCGACGAAGACGAGGCCCTGCAGGTCTCCGCCGTCGCCGAACAGCCGGGCCGCCTTCTCGTTGGCGAAAGTCACGCGGCCCTCGCAGTCCAGTTCGACCACCGCGTCGGTGGAAGCGGCGAGGATCGCGGCCATGCGGTGCTCGGCGGCATGGGCGGCGTCACGGGCGCGCTCCCGCGCCTGAAGCTCCTCGGCCATGAAATCGAAGGCACGGCCCAGCGCGCCGATTTCGGACCGGTCGTCCGGGCGACCGATCCGCGCGTCCCGGTCCCCGGCGCTCCAGCGCTCCACCACCCGTTTCAGCCGGGCCACCGGGCGCAGCACGAAGAGGCGCACCCCGACCCAGGCCGCGGCCAGCGACAGCGCGGCGGCCAGCGCCAGCAGGAAAGCGCTCCGCTCCGCCGCCGCGGTGACGGGGCGCAGCGCCTCCGCCCGGTCCAGCCCGACCGCCAGGAACAGGTCGCGGACCGGGTGGCTCACCGGAGCGTAGGCCAGGATCCGCGGCTCCCCGTCCAGCCCGGAGAGTTCGGCGACGCCTTCGGCGGGCGCCCGCAGCAGACCCATCAGCGGCTCGGGCAGCGGCTTGCCCACCCGCTGGTCCTCGCCGCCGGGGAAGCGGCCAAGCAGCGTGCCGTTGCGGTCGGCCAGCACCAGCATGGCGTTCGGCGGCAGCGGCTTCTCCGCCAGATAGTCGCGCAGCCACCCGGCGTCCAGCGAGATGGACACCACCCCGGCCATCCGGCCCGCCGCGTCGGTGTAGGGCGCCGCAAAGGGCAGCACAGGGCGCCCGTCCAGCCGCCGGACGGCGTAATCGCCGATCACGAACCCCTGCCCGAACAGCGCCATGCGGATGTGCGACAGGGTCGCCACCCCCTGGCCGTTCAGCCGGGCGTCGCTGGCGCAGCGGATGGAGCCGTCGAGATCGGTCAGGGCGATGCCCCTCACCCGCGGCAGACGGCCGCGCAGACGGCCCAGGATGGTCGAGCACTGCTGCGGGTCGGTGGCCAGTCGCGGCGCCATTTCGGCCACCGTCACCAGCACGCCGCGCATGCCGTCCACGACGCGCTGCTGCTCGTCCTGGATCAGCGTCAGAAGGCGGCGGGCCTCCGCCTCGGCCTGCCGCTCCCCCGCTTCGATGGCGGTCAGGCTGTTGTGGGCCAGGATGCCGATGGCCGGCAGGCTGGCGAGAAGAACGAGCAGGACAAGGCGTGTGAGAATGCTCATCGGCGGCCCGGAAACAGCACGGCGGAAAGGGACGGCAATACCCTGCACTTCCCAAGGAACGGACGGTGTCCCCGGGTCCGATGCACGCCGTCATACCCGTGGCAGCGGTGCCCCGCTACCCCTCCGGCCACATCCTTACCTTGCATTTACCAAATGGAGCGACGGCCCTCAATCGACTATTTCGCATACGAATCATAACGGAGCCGGAGCATCGGCTTTCCGAGGCTCCGGCGCCGCAGCGCCGACCGCCCGTTCTCAGGCCGTCCCGGTGATGGTTTCGACGCTGCCGTCCAGCGCCATCAGCAGCAGTTCCACGCCAAGGTCGGGGTGCCGCTGCCTGATCTCGGCGCCCAGCGCGCGGAGCTGCGCCGCATGGACGGCGGTTTCCTTCTCCGGGTCCGACACCGCGTCCGGCCCCAGGAAGACGCGGTAGGCACCGCAGTCGCGGTGGTCCATGACGATCACGCGCTTGATGTGGTGCAACTGCTTGGCCACCGCCACATGGTCCCAGAACGCCTCGCCCCACGCCTTCTTCTTGTCGGTCAGGGCGCCCAGCGACGCGCCGGCCAGGATCACATGGTCGTAGTTGTTGGTCATTCCGCGCCCGTCCATGTAACGGGCGGTGTCGTCCACCAGCCGGTAATCCATGCAGGAGAGCAGCAGCGCCTCCACCTCCCCGCCGGCGCGGGCGGTGCCGGGAATCAGGGGGGCCATCAGCGTGGCACCGGCGCCCAGAGCGGCGATCTTCAGAAAGGCGCGGCGCGAATTGTGGGGCATGCCCCCGCAGCAGCCATGGCCGTGACCGGATTCGTTCTGCATGGAATCCCCTCCGCGTTGAGGTTTGTGGAGCGATGTGCCCGATTTGGATGTCACACACCCTCTCGCCACACGCAACATCACGCAAGGGGAATTCTTTTCACAGAACAAAATAGAACGAATTGATCACACTTCTATTTTGAATGTTTCCTCATCCGACAGGCAGCGCCAAAAAGAAACGGGCCGCTCCCCTCGTGGGGAACGGCCCGTTCGGCATGGTGCTGCCGGTGTTTCGCTGCCGGTATCAGCCGCGGGTGCTGCCCGGTGCCCGGTCGCCGGTGGCAACCGTGTCGCTGGCCGGCTTCTGCGTTCCGGCGCTGGCGCTGTGGCTGGACGAGCATTCCGCGCTGGCGATCCCCGCCGTCAGGAGGGCGGCGAGACCGAACAGAACGGCTACCGGCTTGGCTCCATGAGACATTGGATCACCTCCTTTCAGAATTGTTGACCACCGCAACAGCATGTGAGGATGATCCGGCGCGAGTCAACGCCTTATACCGCCCGTACAGGCCGGCACAACCGAACGGCCGCGGGCGTCGGCAGGGCGCGTCACTGCTTCAGCGTCTGCACCTGTTTGCTGGCGTCCCCGTTGCCCGCCTCCAGGGCGAAGCGCTCGGCCAGATGGTCGGCCACGCGGCTGCTGACGAAGCCGCGGATGTCGCCGCCCAGCCGCCCGATCTCCTTCACGAAGCGGGAGGAGATGAACTGGCTCTTTTCCGAGGCCATCAGGAACATGGTCTCGATCTTCGGATTCAGGCGGGCGTTCATGCCCGCCATCTGGAACTCATACTCGAAGTCCGACACCGCCCGCAGGCCGCGGATGATGACGGTGGCGTTCACCTCCACCGCGAAATGCATCAGCAGCGTGTCGAAGGCCCGCACCTCGATGCTGGCCCCGCCGTTGTTCAGGGCGGCAATGTCCTCCCGGACCATCGCCACCCGCTCGTCCGTGGAGAAGAGCGGGCCTTTGCCGGCGTTGCGGGCGACGCCGACGATCAGGTGATCGACCAGACGCGAGGCCCGCTGGATGATGTCCATATGCCCGTTGGTGATCGGGTCGAAGGTGCCGGGATAGACACCGATGCGGCGCTTGGCCATAGGAGTACCTTCCGCCTTTTCTTATTCGATCGTGTCCCCGGCGCCGGCATCGCCACCGCCGGCATCGTCCCCGGCAGCGTTCGGATCGCCACCGTTCAAACCGCCGCCCAGGCCGCCGCCCAGACCGCCGTTTCCGTTGCCGTTGGTGTCGTCGTCCTCCGCGATGGACGCGACGGAGACCACGCGCTCCTCCGCCCCCACGCGGAACAGGGTGACGCCCAGCGTCTTGCGGCCGGCGATGCGCACGTCGTGGATCGGCATGCGGATGACCTGACCGCCGTTGGTGACCATCATCACCTGATGCGTGTCCTCCACGGGGAAGGCCGCGACGATGGCACCGTTGCGGTCGCCCATCTCCATGTTCCAGATGCCCTGGCCGCCGCGGCCGGTCACCCGGTACTCGTAGGAGGAGGTGCGCTTGCCATAGCCGCGCTCGGTCACGGTCAGCACATACTGCTCCTGCCGCTTCAACTCCTCGTAGCGTTCGGGGCTGAGCGTGACGGACTCGGTCGGCACCTCGTCGGCCTCCGGCGCCGCCTCGCCTTCCATGTCCACGCCTTCCTCGCGCTTCCTCTTCAGGAAGGCGGCGCGCTCCTCCGGCGTGGCGTTCACATGGTGCAGCGTGGTCATGGAGATGACCTCGTCGCCGTCGGCCAGACGGATGCCGCGCACGCCGGTCGAGGTGCGGCCCGCGAAGACGCGCACGTCGGCCACCTCGAAACGGATGCACTTGCCGCCGCCGGTGGCCAGCAGGACGTCGTCCGCCTCGGAGCAGGTGCGGACGGCGATCAGACGCTCGCCCTCCTCCTCCAGCTTCATGGCGATCAGGCCGTTGGAGCGGATGTTGGCGAAGTCCGACAGACGGTTGCGCCGCACGTTGCCCTTCGACGTGGCGAAGACGACGTGCAGGTCCGCCCACACGGCCTCGTCCTCCGGCAGCGGCAGGACGGTGGTGATCGTCTCGCCGTCGATCAGCGGCAGCAGGTTCACGAAAGCCTTGCCGCGCGCCTGCGGGTTGCCCAGCGGCAGGCGGTAGACCTTCAGCTTGTAGACCATGCCGCGGGACGAGAAGAGCAGCAGCGGCGTGTGGGTGTTGGCGACGAACAGGTCGCTGACCGCGTCCTCCGCCTTCATCGACATGCCCGAGCGACCCTTGCCGCCGCGCTTCTGCGCGCGGTAGGTGGACAGCGGCACGCGCTTCACATAGCCGGACTGGCTGACCGTGACGACCATGTCCTCGCGCTGGATCAAGTCCTCGATGTCGGCCTCGAACTCCAGCTCCTGGATCTCGGTGCGGCGCGGGGTGCCGAACCGCTCCTTCATCTCCACGAGTTCCTCGCGGAGGATACCCAGCAGCTTCACGCGGTTGGCCAGAGTCTCCAGGTAATCGGCGATCTGGTCGGTGACGTCCTTCAGCTCGGCGCCGATCCTGTCGCGCTCCAGCCCGGTCAGGCGGTGCAGGCGCAGATCCAGGATGGCGCGGGCCTGCTCCTCCGACAGCCGGTAGGTGCCGTTCTCCGACACGCCGCGGCCCGGTTCGTCGATCAGCGCGATCAGCGGGGCGACGTCCAGCGCCGGCCACTCGCGCTCCATCATCTGCTCGCGCGCCCAGACGGGGTCCGGGGCGCTGCGGATCAGCGCGATCATGGCATCCAGGTTGGCGACGGCGACGGCCAGACCGACCAAGGTGTGCGCGCGCTCGCGCGCCTTGCCCAGCAGGAACTCGGTGCGCCGGGTGATGACCTGTTCGCGGAACCGGACGAAGGCCGCGATGATGTCCTTCAGGTTCATCAACTCCGGACGGCCGCCGTTCAGCGCCAGCATGTTGACGCCGAAGGAGGTCTGGAGCTGGGTGTGGCGGAAGAGCTGGGCCAGCACCACGTCGGGCACGGCGTCGCGCTTCAGCTCGATCACCACGCGCACGCCGTCACGGTCGGATTCGTCGCGCAGGTCGGAGATGCCTTCGATCGTCTTGTCGTTGACGACCTCGCCGATGCGCTCCATCAGCTTGGACTTGTTGACCTGGTACGGGATTTCCGTCGCCACGATGGCGAGGCGGTCCTTGCGCACCTCCTCGATCTCGGTCTTGGCGCGGATGATGACCGAACCGCGGCCAGTCATCAGGGCCGAGCGGACGCCCGACCGGCCCAGGATCATGCCGCCCGTCGGGAAATCCGGGCCGGGCACGATCTCCATCAGCTCTTCGACGGTGACGTCGTTGTTGTCGATGTAGGCGCAGCAGGCATCCACCACCTCCCCCAGATTGTGGGTGGGGATGTTGGTCGCCATGCCGACGGCGATGCCGCCCGCGCCGTTGACCAGCAGGTTGGGGAAGCGCGCCGGGACGACCGTGGGCTCCTTGCCCGAATCGTCGTAGTTGGCCTGGAAATCGACGGTGTCCTTGTCGATGTCGTCGAGCAGCGCCTCCGCCGCCTTCGCCAGCCGCGCCTCAGTGTAGCGCATGGCCGCGGGCGGGTCGCCGTCCATCGAACCGAAGTTGCCCTGCCCGTCGATCAGCGGCAGGCGCATGGAGAAGTCCTGCGCCATGCGGACCATGGCGTCGTAGATCGCGCTGTCGCCGTGCGGGTGGTATTTACCCATCACGTCGCCGACGATGCGCGCCGACTTCTTGTAGGGCTTGGTCGAGTCGTACCCGCCCTCCTTCATCGCGTAGAGGATGCGGCGGTGCACCGGCTTCAGCCCGTCGCGGACGTCGGGCAGGGCGCGGCTCACGATCACGCTCATCGCGTAATCGAGATAGGACCGGCGCATCTCGTCTTCGATGGTGACCGGCGCGATGTCGGAGGCGGGAGGAAGGGGCGTCGTGCTCAAGGAGACAAACTCATTCTACGGGCTGCGGCGATGCTCAGAGTCCAACGCTTGCTGTTCAACGGTGGCACTTCCGCACGGCCCTGCGGGCCGCTGCATGTAATATAAGAATTCCTATCAGCTTTCGCATGTGCACACAACGCTCCGGCGGTCCAACGTTCTTTGGCCTTATGCAGGTCAACGGCCTTCGGCCTTTGCTGGCCGGGGGCGGCTCAACAGCGCGAAGCGCAGCGAAAGGACGGTCACGGATACCACACTGGCGATCAGAATTCCCTCAAAAAGACCGCGGGCGCCGCGCTCCAGTCCGAAGGCGAGCAAGGCCGACACCGGAATCATCACCACCGCGTAGGAGATGAAGTGCAAGGCGGTGGGAACCCAGGCGTCGCCGCGCCCGCGCAGCGCGTTCGCCATCACCGTCTGTCCGCCGTCCGCCACCAGGACCCAGGCGGTGAAGGCGATCAGCGGGGCGACTGCGGCAATCAGCGCGGGGTCGGCGCTGTAAATCGAGGCCAGCGTTTCCGGCATCCAGCGGTACAGAACCCCGACTCCGGCCAGGATCAGGCTGGTGACGCCCAGCCCGGTCCAGCCGGCCAGCGCCATGTCCAGCGGGTCGCGCCGGCCATAGGCCACCCCCACCCGCACCGCCGTGGCCGAGCCCAGCCCGACCGCCGCCATGAAGGGCAGAGCCGTCAGGTTCAGCCCGACCGTGTAGGCGCCGAGCGCCAACGGCGAGATCATCCCGGCGAACAGCCCCAGCGTGGCGAAGGCCCCGCTCTCCACCCCCAGGCTGACCCCGGCGGCGTAGCCGAGATGGCGCTGCTTCCGGCTGCCGCGCCACCAGTCGCGGACCGGCTCCCGCACCGCCCAGCGCGCGTGGTCGCTCATGCTCCAGGCGTAGAGGACGAGGCCCAGCCCCATGGCCCAGCGCACCGCGGTGGTCGCCCAGGCCGACCCGACCGCCCCCATCGCGGGGAATCCGGCGTACCCCCAGACCAGCGCCCAGGCCAGCAGGGCGTTCGCCAGATTGCCCAGGATCATCGCCACCATGCTCGGCACGGGCCGTTTCAGCCCCTCCAGAAAGAAGCCGGTGGCAACGTACAGCATCATGCCCGGCATGCCGTAGCCCAGCACCGCCATCACCTCCCCGCCGCCCGCCGCCAGGTCCGGCGACTGGCCGGTCAGGCGGAAGAAGGGCTCCCCGGCCAGCGAGGCCAGGGCGAACAGGATGCCCAGCAGCAGGGCGTAGGGAACGGACCGGCGCCAGGCCCGCCCGCACTCCGCGTCCTGACCGGCGCCCAGGGCGTGGGCGGTCACCGCGACCACGCCCATCATCAGCCCCACCCCGGTGGTGACCAGCAGGTTGGCCGGCAGATGGGCCAGCCCGTAATAGGCCAGTTCCTGCGCGCTGTAGCGGCCGACGATGGCCGTATCCACCGCCATCATGACGACCAGCCCGGCGCGCGAGACGATCACCGGGGCCGCCAGCCGCAGCAGGTCGCCCGCGTGGGTGCGCAGACGGTCGGTCAGGCGAAGGGCGGGAATCGCGCGTTCGGTCATAACAACGGTGCCGGTGGTTCTTTTGAAAGGTCGTCCCCGCCGCGGGCGGAGCCGGCCATCTTGACCTTGCGGCGTACCACGTCAAGTGGCGGCGGATTCTCCTTCCGCCCTGTTGCAAATCCGCCGAACGGACCGGAACCAACGCCCGCGGCGCCGCGTTGACGAGACAACAGCATCCATTGAGGAGTTCGGGATCATGAGCCGCGCCATGCCGTTCCCCGTCCGCCAGATCGCCCTCGCCAGTTTCGTTCTGACCTTCGCGGCCCTGCTGGCCGGCTGCAACACCATCGAAGGAGCCGGGCAGGACGTCCAGGCAGGCGGACGGGCCGTCGAACGCGCCGCCGAGTGACGCGCGGCCCCATTCCGTTCAAACCCCAATCCGTTAAACCAGAACGAGCAATCCGCATGAGCGACCCCATGAAGCCGGAGCGCCCCACCGAAGTGCCGCCTCCGACCACCCCGAGCACGCCCCAGCCGGACCGTCCGACCACGCCGGACCCCTACCCCGTTCCCCCGAACCCGGACACGCCGCCTGAAATGCCGCCGCCGGCGGAGCAGCCGGTCCCCGGCATGCCGTCGCCGACCCAGGCGTAAGGCGCCGGACACGGCGACCATCGTCAGGAAAGGCCGGCGCCACAGAGCGCCGGCCTTTTTTCATGCCCCCGACACCCGTACCTGGAAGTCGAAGATTCGAATCTGGAAACAACACCGAAACACAAGGGCAACAACAGCCAAGGGACCGTGGCAAAATTCGGCGGAACGGCGTTAAGTGTTTTTTCACCTTTTCCTCTCTCCGCCTCGATGTTAACAATTCTTTAACCAATGAGGAGAGGCAATCATGGCCAGGTTTTCGGGAACCAGCGCCGCCGAACGCTATCTCGGCACCGACTCCGCCGACACCGTTTATGGCAACGGAGGGAACGATTCGCTGTCCGGCGGTCTCGGCAACGACTCCCTGGACGGCGGGCTTGGGAACGATTGGCTGGGCGATCCCTACGCCGGCGATCCGGGCGACGACCACATGCACGGGCGCCAGGGCGACGACCAGCTCTTCGGCGGGGCCGGCGACGACTGGCTGGACGGCGGGTCGGGCAACGACACGGTGAAGGGCGGGCGCGGCGACGACACGCTGGTCGGCAACACCGGCGACGACTGGCTGATCGACACGCTGCGCGACGACGGGTCCGACATCTTCCTGCCCGGTGCCGGCAACGACCACATGGTCAGCTACCACGACGGTGCTACGGACATCTTCCGCTTCGACGTGGTGGCGGGGGGCTTCGGGACGGACGACGTCGGCTATTTCGAGGCGGGGACCGACCGGATCGAGTTCCGCGGCTTCGCCGCCGCCGACCTGACCGTCTCCACAACCGCCACCGGCACGGCCTTCGGCTTCCGCGACGGGTCGTCGCTGACCGTGGACGCGGTCGGTCTGGTCTCCGGACGGGACTATGTGTTCACCTGAACGAAGTACCGCGGGCATGAGGGTCTGACGGCGCAAGGGGCGTGGCCGCGGCTGGCCGCGCCCTTTTCCGTTCCTCCCACGGTCCCGCCGCTCCGCTGCCGCGTTATAGCCTTGCCCACGCGACGGAGGAGCCCACGCATGAACCATCCACGTCCCACCCCCCGCCCCGCCATCCGGCTGCTGGCGGTCTGCGCGCTGGCCGCGCTCGGCGCCTGCGCGGAGACCGGCGACCCGCAACGGCCCATGGCGCGGATGTCGCCGCTGGAGCTGGTCGGGCTGACGGTGCAATCCATCCCGGAAAACCGCATCCTGGGTGCCGTGGAGGACGTCGTCCTCACACCCGACCGCGAACCGGTCCAGCTCGTCGTGGCAAGCGGCGCGCCGGTCCACCCGGTAAAGCGTCATGTGACGCTGGAATCCAGCCAGTTGCGCTATTCGGGCGAGCGGCAGGCGCTGGTGCTCACCGGCATGACGGCGGATCAATTCGACGCGCTGTTCGCCGCGCCCGCCGCCGCGGTCCCGGTCCTCACCCCTCTCCCCGGCGATCCGGCAAACGCCACCAACTGGAACCGCGCCACCGCCCCGCGCTGAGCGGAGGCTTTGCCACCGGACTGCCGATCCGGTTGAGCGGGCAACGGCAGGTAGGGAGGGGACAACACCCCCTCCCTCACACTTAACCGGGCTGACAAGAACCGGGCGACGAATTCCCGTGCGCTTCAGAACGGAATTTCGTCGTCCAGATCGTCGTGCTTGGGCGGGGCGCCGCCGCCGCTGCGTCCACCACCACCGCCACCATAGCCACCGCCGCCGCCGCCGTAGCCGCCGCCACCACCGCCACTGCCGCCGCGCGATTCGTAACCGCCGCCGCCACCGCCGTAACCGCCGCCGCCTTCACCCTCGCGGGCGCCGCCGGTGAAGTCGATCTCGTTGACACGCACCGACAGGCCGGCGCCGCGGGTGCCATCACGCTTCTCGAACTCGCGGATCGTCACCTCGCCGGAGATGACCACGGCCTTGCCCTTGGTCAGGTGCGGCGCCAGCGCCTCCGCACGGCGGCCCCAGATGGAGCAGTCCACCCACTGCGTGGTCTTGCGGTCGCCGAATCCGACGTCGTTGGCGACGCGGAAGCCCAGAACCTTCTCGCCGCTCTGCGTGGAGCGAAGCTCGCCATCCGCGCCGAGGCGCCCCGTAAACGTCCATACATTCATCGCACGTGTCTCCTAGCGCGGGTTCCCGGTACCCCATCCGACCCGTTCGGGCGCCCGGCGGAAGGGCGTCCGGATACCGGGGATGTCTGTTCGCAGGGCCGGTTTGATTCATGGATCGGTCCATGTCCCCTGCCCCGCCCGCGCCTCACAAAGCACGGGGGACAGGCACGGGTCAACCGCCGCCACCGGAGCGCTTCGCCTCTTCCGCCCGGTCACACCCGCCCGGCCCGCGCGAAAGAGAACACTCCATGAACAAATATAGCAGGGAGAGTCCGCGGTGCAAACAGTTTCCTTGGCGGTTCCCCTGCATTCCCATGGGCGGCCCACACCCCGCACGGCCCGCACGGCCCGCACGGATGGAAACGAACGCGCGCTGGTGGCAATGCGCCTGCGCGTGGCACATATCTGTCCGGGCTTCAACGCCCTTCCTGGATCTTCTCTGGCGGCTTCCCTTCCCCACCCGTTTCGGCTAAGAACACTCCATGAACAAGCACATCAGTGTCCGCGGCGCGCGGGAGCACAACCTCAAGAACGTCGATGTCGATCTGCCTCGGGACGAGTTGATCGTCATCACCGGCTTGTCGGGATCGGGCAAGTCCTCGCTGGCGTTCGACACGATCTACGCGGAAGGCCAGCGGCGCTACGTCGAGAGCCTGTCGGCCTACGCGCGCCAGTTCCTGGAGCTGATGCAGAAACCGGACGTCGATTCGATCGAGGGGCTGTCGCCGGCCATCTCCATCGAGCAGAAGACGACCTCCAAGAATCCGCGCTCCACCGTCGGCACGGTGACGGAGATCTACGACTACATGCGCCTTCTCTGGGCGCGGGTCGGCATCCCCTATTCGCCGGCCACCGGCCTGCCCATCGAAAGCCAGACGGTCAGCCAGATGGTCGACCGCATCCTGGCGATGCCGGAGGGCACGCGCCTGCTGCTGCTGGCGCCGCTCATCCGGGGCCGCAAGGGCGAGTACAGGAAGGAGATCCAGGACCTCCGCAAGCGCGGTTTCCAGCGCGTCCGCGTCGACGGCGCGATGCACGAGATCGACGAGGTTCCGGCGCTCAACAAGAAGCTGAAGCACGACATCGACGTGGTGGTGGACCGCATCGTCGTGCGCGAGGGGCTGGGCAACCGTCTGGCCGATTCGCTGGAGACGGCGCTCGGCCTCGCCGACGGCATCGTCTTCGTCGAGAACGCCGAGTCGCACGAGCAGACCGTCTTCTCGCAGAAATTCGCCTGCCCGGTGTCCGGCTTCACGATCCCGGAGATCGAACCGCGGCTGTTCTCCTTCAACAACCCGTTCGGCGCCTGCCCGGCCTGCGACGGGCTGGGCAGCAAGATCTACTTCGACCCCATGCTGGTCGTGCCGGACGAGCGGCTGTCGCTGAAGAAGGGCGCCATCGCCCCCTGGGCCGGCTCCTCCTCCCAGTATTACGTGCAGACGCTGGAGAGCATCGCCCAGCATTTCGGCGTCGCCATGGACACGCCGTGGGAGACGCTGCCGGAGACGGTCCGCCAGACCATCCTCTACGGCTCCGACGGCGCGCCGATCACGATGACCTACGACGACGGGCTGCGCAGCTACCAGACGCACAAGCCCTTCGAGGGCATCGTCAACAACCTGGAGCGCCGCTATCGCGAGACGGAAAGCGCCTACATGCGGGAGGAGCTGTCCAAGTACCAGTCCTCCCAGCCCTGCGAGACCTGCAAGGGCGCCCGCCTGAAGCCGGAGGCGCTGGCCGTGAAGGTGCACGGCCAGCACATCTCCCAGGCGGCGGAAATGTCCATCGCCGACGCGGCGGCGTGGTTCAGCACGCTGAACGACCATCTGCGCCCGAAGGACAAGGAGATCGCCTACCGCATCCTGAAGGAGATCAACGAGCGGCTCGGCTTCCTCAACGCGGTGGGGCTGGAGTATCTGACGCTCAGCCGCGGCTCCGGATCGCTGTCCGGCGGCGAGAGCCAACGCATCCGCCTCGCCTCGCAGATCGGGTCCGGCCTGACCGGCGTGCTCTATGTGCTGGACGAGCCATCCATCGGCCTGCACCAGCGCGACAACGACCGGCTGCTGGCCACCCTCAAAAGGCTCCGCGACCTCGGCAACACCGTGATCGTGGTGGAGCATGACGAGGACGCCATCCGCACCGCCGACTATCTGGTGGACATGGGTCCCGGCGCCGGCCAGCACGGCGGCACCGTGGTCGCCCAGGGCACCCCGGCGGAGGTGCAGGCCAACCCCGACAGCGTCACCGCCCAGTTCCTCACCGGCACCCGCTTCGTGCCGGTCCCCGACCAGCGCCGTCCCGGCCACAAGGACCAGTTCCTGGAGGTGAAGGGCGCCCGCGCCAACAACCTTCAGAACGTCTCGGCGCGCATCCCGCTGGGCACCTTCACCTGCGTCACCGGCGTGTCGGGCGGCGGCAAGTCCACCCTCATCATCGAGACGCTCTACAAAGCGGTGGCGCGCAAGCTGATGGGTGCGCGCGAGCATCCGGCGGAACACGACGAACTCCTCGGGCTGGAGCATCTCGACAAGGTCATCGACATCGACCAGTCGCCCATCGGGCGCACCCCGCGGTCGAACCCCGCCACCTACACCGGCGCCTTCACCCCGATCCGCGACTGGTTCGCCGGCCTGCCGGAGGCGAAGGCCCGCGGCTACGGCCCCGGACGCTTCTCCTTCAACGTGAAGGGCGGGCGCTGCGAGGCGTGCCAGGGCGACGGCGTCATCAAGATCGAGATGCACTTCCTGCCTGACGTCTACGTCACCTGCGACGTCTGCCACGGCAAGCGGTACAACCGCGAGACCCTGGAGGTCACCTACCGCGACAAGACCATCGCCGACGTGCTCGACATGACGGTCGAGGAGGGCAAGGAGTTCTTCAAGGCCGTGCCCGGCATCCGGGACAAGCTGGAGACGCTGGAGCGGGTGGGCCTCGGCTACATCCACATCGGCCAGCCCGCCACCACCCTGTCCGGCGGCGAGGCGCAGCGCGTGAAGCTGTCCAAGGAATTGAGCCGCCGCGCCACCGGCCGCACGCTCTACATCCTGGACGAGCCGACCACCGGCCTGCATTTCGCCGACGTGGAGAAGCTGATGGAGGTGCTCCACGCGCTGGTGGACCAGGGCAACACGGTGCTGGTGATCGAGCACAATCTGGAGGTCATCAAGACCGCCGATTGGATCATCGACCTCGGCCCCGAAGGCGGCACCGGCGGCGGCGAGATCGTCGCGGAGGGCACCCCGGAAGACGTGGCGAAGGTCGCCCGGAGTTACACCGGCCAGTATCTGGCCCCCTACCTGAAGGCGAAGCCGAAAAGCCGGAAGAGGGCGTGAAGACGGGCCGGGGGCATCCCCAGCCCTTTTCTCCGGTCCATTTTTTGCCCCGGAAACAAAGCCCGCGGACGCGCGTTCCTATTCCATCTTTCGCCAATCAGGATGGAGACGGAGCATGTCCAGGACCATGATGTCCGGTGTGGCGCTGGCCTTCGGCGCGGCCTTGCTGGTCAGCGCCTGCGGGACCGACGACACCACCAGCAGCACCACGACCACCACGACCACCACCTCGCCCGGCTATGGCTCCACGCTGACCACGCCGCCGGTCAGCGGCTCGACCACCACCGAGCGCTCGACGACGACCAAGACCGAGTAAGGGCGCACGCCGTCCAAAGAGAAATGGCCGGTTCCGCAAGGGCGGGACCGGCCTTTGTCTTGGTGGATGCCCACCCGCCCCGCCGGACCCGGCGCTCCGTCCTACCAACGTACAGGTTTCAAGCCCTCCCCGCTCGGCTACGCTTTCAAGGCGCGCGATTCCATGACGCGCGCCGGAACAGCCGAAAAACGGAGGAAACCCATGCGCACCCTGATCGCGGTCGCCGCCATGCTGATCGCGCTGGCAAGCCCGGCCATGGCCGTCGAAGTCACGGAATCGGTCACCCTGCCTTACCCCGTGGACAAGGTGTGGCAACAGATCGGTCCCTTCTGCAACGTCGGCGCCTGGCACCCGGCGGTGGAAAGCTGCACCTTGCGGCAGAGGGACGGTGCGCAGGAGCGCGTGCTGGCCCTCAAGGGCGGCGGCGCGATCGAGGAGCGCCTGCTCTCCTCCTCCGCCAGCAGCCACCGCATCCGGTACTCGATCCTGGCCAGCCCGTTGCCGGTCAAGGACTACTCGGCCTCCCTGTCGGCGGCACCCGCCGGCAAGGGCACGCGCGTCGTGTGGAAGGCGCGCTACACCTCCAACGGCGCCAGCGACGAGGAAACACGCAAGGCGATCTCGGGCATTTTCACCTCCGGCTTCGATGGCCTGAAGCAGAAGCTCGCCTCCCGGTAAATCACCGCCTCTCGGCGCAGCGAACACGATCGCCGGAACGTGGGGGCGATCGTGTTCGCGATTCCGCGCCGCGGTCCGGGTTGGCCTTGCCGCCGGAACGATGACGGTCTACTTGTTCGGCAACTTTGTGAAAGCTGCTGATATGGTCGACACGTCCCTTTCCCCCGTTCACGTCATCGGCGGCGGCCTCGCCGGTTCCGAGGCCGCCTGGCAGCTCGCGTCGCGCGGCGTGCCCGTGGTGCTGCACGAGATGCGGCCTGTCCGCCCGACCGAAGCGCACAGCACGGACAAGCTGGCCGAACTGGTGTGCTCCAACTCCTTCCGGTCGGACGATGCGGAGTACAACGCGGTCGGGCTGCTGCATGAGGAGATGCGGCGCTGCGGCTCGCTGATCCTGCGCTGCGCCGATGCGCACAAGGTGCCGGCGGGCGGCGCGCTCGCCATGGACCGCGACGGCTTCGCGGGCGCCGTGACCGAAGCGATCACCGGACATCCGCTCATCACCGTGGAGCGCGGCGAGGTGGCGGGCCTGCCGCCGGAGGAATGGGACAGCGTCGTCATCGCCACCGGCCCCCTCACCTCCCCGCCGCTGGCCGAGGCGATCCGGTCCTTCACGGGCGAGGAGTCGCTGGCCTTCTTCGACGCCATCGCCCCCATCGTCTATCTGGAGAGCGTGGACCTGTCCAAGGCGTGGTTCCAGTCGCGCTACGACAAGCCCGGCCCCGGCGGCACCGGCAAGGATTACATCAACTGCGCCTTCGAGAAGGACGAGTACCGCGCCTTCATCGACGCTCTGATCGCCGGCGAGAAGACCGATTTCAAGGAGTGGGAGAAGAACACCCCCTATTTCGAAGGCTGCCTGCCCATCGAGGTGATGGCGGAGCGCGGGGTGGACACGCTGCGCTACGGCCCGATGAAGCCGGTCGGACTCACCAACCCGCACAAGCCGGAACGCCGCCCCTACGCGGTGGTGCAGCTCCGCCAGGACAACGCGCTGGGCACGCTCTACAACCTCGTCGGCTTCCAGACCAAGCTGCGCCACGCCGAACAGGCGCGGATCTTCCGCATGATTCCCGGCCTGGAAAAGGCGGAGTTCGCCCGGCTGGGCGGCCTGCACCGCAACACCTTCCTGAACAGCCCGCGCCTTCTGGACGGCGCGCTCCGGCTGAAGGCGCAGCCGCGCATCCGATTCGCCGGACAGGTGACGGGCTGCGAGGGTTATGTGGAAAGCGCCGCCGTCGGCCTGCTGGCCGGACGCTTCGCCGCCGCCGAGCGGCTGGGCGGGGAGCCGTCCGCTCCGCCGGCCACCACCGCGCTGGGGGCCATCCTCGGCCACATCACCGGCGGTGCCAACGCGGACACCTACCAGCCGATGAATGTCAATTTCGGCCTGTTCCCGCCGGTGGACGAGCGCATCCGCGGGCGCGACCGCAAGCTGGCCTACACCCGCCGCGCCATGGAGGATCTGGGGGAGTGGCTAAAGGCCGCACCCGGTGTCGCCGCTTGAACCCCGGGCGACTCGGACGGATATCATAAAACTATAATAAAGGTCATAAGTGACACTTAACCAACGTCGTGAAACACTTTCCCTCCAAGAACGGGATAGTCTTACGGCGGGTCTGGTATATGATTCGAACAAAATCATTGGTTGTCAAACAGGTGATCGTCATCGTGATGGTCACCGTCTTTGCCCTGGCGGTAGGGGTTGCGGCCCTTACCACCAAAAGTGGTTCCGACATCGAAGCCCTGGCGCTCAAGAGCGGTGAACAGCTCGGCCACCGCTACGGTGAGATGGTGCATGCCCGCCTGGACAATGCGATGGAGGTCGGCCGCTTCGTCGCGACCTCCCTGGTCAGCCTCAAGGCCGCGGGCCGCGCCGACCGCGAGCAGCTTTCCGGCTGGCTGAAGGGCGTGGCCGAGGCCAATCCGGATTTCCTCGGCGTGTGGGTGGGGATGGAACCCAACGCTCTGGACGGCCGCGACGCGGAGTTCACCGGCAAACCGGGCTCCGACGCCTCGGGGCGCTTCATCCCCTATTGGAACCGCGCGTCCGGCAAGGTCGCGCTGGAATCCCTCGTCGGCTATGAGGATCCGGGCCCCGACGGGATCTATTACCAAGCCCCGAAGCGCAGCGGGCGCGCCATGGTGGTGGAGCCTTATTCCTACGAGGTCGCGGGCCGCAAGGTGCTGATGGTCTCCATGGCCGTTCCGATCGTCGAGAACGGCCGGGTCATCGGCGTGGCCGGCGTGGATCTGTCCACCGACGGCATCTGGTCCATGCTGAAGACGGTGAAGCCCTTCGACAGCGGGTCCGTCCAACTGATCTCGAACGACGGCGTCTGGGCCGGTCATCCCGACGCCGAGCAGATGGGGCAGCCGATCGGGAAGGTGAACCCGGCGATGGACGCCGCCAAGCCGGCCATCCGCTCCGGCAAAGGCTTCGAACAGGTCTCGGTCGCCGAGGGGCAGCCCGTGAAGCAGCTCTTCATCCCGGTGACCGTTATCGGAACACAGACGCCCTGGTCCCTGCTCGTCAACCTGCCGCTCGACAAGATCGACGCGCCGGTCCGCGATCTGCGCAACGCCACCATCGCCGGCGGGCTGGTCCTGCTGGCCGCCCTGGTGGCCGCGCTGCTGATCGCCAGCCGCAGCATCATCGGGGTGCCGCTGCGCCGGACCATCGCCACGCTGAACGCCGTGGTCGCCGGTGACCGCAGCGTGGTCATCGCCGACACCGACCGCGCCGACGAGATCGGCGCCATCAACAAGGCGCTCAAGCTCTTCCAGGACAACGCCATCCGCATGGCCGGCCTGGAGGAGGAGCGCCGCCGCGAGGAGCAGCGCGCCGAGGAACGCCGCAAGCGCGACCTCGCGGAGATCGCCAGCCGGTTCGAGGCGTCGGTGGGTGGCGTCGTGCGCAACGTGTCCGATCAGGCGGGGGAGATGCGCTCCACCGCGCAGAACCTGTCCGCCATCGCCACGCAGACCGACCGTCAGGCCGCCGCCGTGTCCACCGCCGCCGCGGAGGCGAGCCAGAACGTGCAGACGGTGGCCGCCGCCGCGGAGGAGCTGAGTTGCTCGATCCGCGAAATCAACGAGCGCATCGGGCGTTCCTCCCAGATGGCGACGGAAGCGGTCGCCGAGGTGGAGCGCACCAACAGCACGCTGGAAGGGCTGGCCTCCGCCGCGCAGAAGATCGGCGACGTGGTGAACCTGATCCAGGGCATCGCCGGCCAGACCAACCTGCTGGCGCTCAACGCCACCATCGAAGCGGCCCGCGCGGGCGAGGCCGGCAAGGGCTTCGCCGTCGTGGCCAGCGAGGTGAAGAACCTCGCCAACCAGACCGCGAAGGCGACGGAGGACATTTCCCGGCAGATCGCCGACATGCAGACCGTCAGCGGCGCGGTGGTCAGCGTGATCCAGGCGGTGGGGCGGAGCATCATCGGCATCAACGAGACGATCACCGCCATCGCCGCCGCCGCGGAGCAGCAGGGCGCCGCCACCCAGGAAATCAGCCGCAACGTCCAGCAGGCGTCGATGGGCACCGCCGCGGTGTCCACCAACATCGGCGGGGTGACGCAGGCGGCGGGCTCCACCGGCTCCATGGCCGATCAGGCGCTCAACGCCGCCGGCGACCTGTCGCGGGAGGCCGACCAGCTCCGTCAGGAGGTGGAGCGCTTCGTGACGATGATCCGCGCCGCCTGACCGTTGGGGGGGGGCGGCAGCGCCCCCCTCTCTCAGTAACGCCCGCGCAGCGCCGCCCAGACCAGCTTGGCGTGGCGCAGCGGGTGCGGCATCAGCACGCGCGCCGCGAAGGGGTCGTTGCCTTCCCGTTCCAGCGCGTCCAGATGCAGCCCGGCCAGCACCGCCGGCAGCAGGGCCGGCAGAGCGGCGCGCGGCACGGAGCGGCGAAGCGCGCGGGCTTTGGCCAGATGGTCGCGGGCGGCCTCCGCCACCTCCCGCACCACGGGCCGCAATTCCGCTGTGGAGCGCAGTTCGAACAGGTCGCCCGGCTTGGCGCCGTGCGCCTCCATCCGGTCGGCGGGGAGAAGCTGGCGGTGCTGGCGCGCGAGGAAGGGCACCGCCCGGACGATGCCGGCCAACGCATAGCCGATCCCGGCCTGCCGTCCGGCCTCCGCCGCGCCGGCATCCTTCACCCCCAGATTCTCCAGCGCGAGCTGGACGAGCGGCGCGCCGGTGACTTCCGCGTAATTGACGAGGCAGGACAGGTTGGCCGGTGGCGTGTCGTCCAGGTCGGCTTCCCGTGCGTCGATCAGCCGTTCGAACAGGCTGCGGCTCAGCCCGCCTTCCCGGACGGCGGCGGCCAGCGGCTCCATCACCGCGTGCTTGGGCACGGCGCCGCCCCCATAGACCTTGTCCAGCCCGTCGCGCCAGAATTGCAGCCGCATCTGGCCCAGCACCGGTTCGGTCACCACCTCGCGGGTCTTGGCGATCTCCAGGTTGAAGGCGTAGAGGGCGAACAGCGATTCGCGATGCTCAGTCGGGGCAAAGAGGCAGGTCAGGAAGCGGTCGTTGTCATATTTCCGCACCTCCCGTCCGCAATAGGACAGGTCGGGGGTCGCCTTCGCCATGTGATGCCTGTTCTGGAAAAATGGGGGTGGCACAGTTTGGAAGCGGGGCAAAGCCCGCTTGCGCCTTATATTAGGCAGACAGGCTCTCCACACCAGCCCCGACGCGCAGCAGGCGGAACTATGGCCGATTTCAACATCGCCCCCACCAAGCCCCGCAAACCCAGCCCGGTCGCCCGCAAGGACGCGGACTCGGAGAATTTTCCGGTCGCTTCGCGCCTGCTCCCCAAGCATCTCAGGCCGCACGTCATGGCCTTCTACCGGTTCGTCCGGCTGGGCGACGACATCGCCGACGATCCCGATCTCGAACCGGAGACCAAGCTCGCCTATCTGGAGGCGCTGGAGCGCTCCCTGACCACCGGTCAGGCCAAGCACGCCTACCTGAAGCCGGCGCTGGACCTGCGCGCCAGCCTGCAGGCGACGGGGGTCAGCGACCGCCACCCCCGGCAGGTTCTGCGCGCCTTCCGGCGCGACGCGGTGGGGGCGCGCTGCCACAGCTGGAGCGACCTGCTGCTCTACTGCCGCTTCTCGGCCAACCCGGTCGGGCGCTATCTGTTGGATCTGCATGGCGAGGGGGTGGCCGCCGGACCGGCCTCGGACGCGCTGTGCACGGCCTTGCAGGTGCTGAACCATCTTCAGGATTGCCGGGACGACTGGACCCAGCTCGGGCGCTGCTACATTCCGCTGGTCTGGTTCGACGACTCGGCCATCAGCGTCGAGCGGCTGGTGGAGACGGAGAGCGACGCCAAGCTGCGCGCCATCTTCGACCGCACGCTGGAGCACACCGAACGGCTGCTGGAGCGCGCCGCCCCCCTGCCCGGCCTGATCCAGCACCGGGGCCTGCGGATGGAGGCGTCGGTGATCCTCAGCCTCGCCGAATCGCTGGCGCAGCGGCTGCGCACCCGCGACCCGCTGAAGAAGCGGGTGGTGCTGGGCACGCATCACAAGCTGTTCGCCACCGCACGCGGACTGGCGCGCGCCATCGGGAGCAAATAGACTCCCCTCCCCCGCCCCCAGACCGACCCGACACAGGACCGACGTATGCCGCAGCCATCGCTGGACTCGACGCAGAGCGACACCGCCGGAAGTCCGGCTGCCGCGGCGGCGGCGGTGACCGGGCGGTCGGGCAGCACCTTCTACTGGCCGATGCTGCTTCTGCCCCGCTCCAAGCGGGCGGCGATGTTCGCCATCTACGCCTACTGCCGGCGAATCGACGACATTGCGGACGAACCCGGCGAGCCGGCGGAGAAGCGGGCCGCCCTGGACGCCTGGAGACGGGAAATCCGCGGCCTCTATGGCGGCGGCGCTCCGTCCAGCTCCCTGGGGGCGGCGCTGAAGGGCGCCATCGAGCGCTACGGCCTGCCGCGCGGCGAACTGGAAGCGCTGATCGACGGCATGGCGATGGACATTCCCGCCGATGGGCAAAGCGGCGGCATGACCGGCCCGGCGCTGCCGACCCTGCGGCTTTACTGCCGCCGCGTGGCCGGAGCCGTGGGCATGCTGGCGATCCGGGTGTTCGACCGGGCCGACGCCTCCACCGAGGCTTTCGCCCTGGCGTTGGGCGAGGCGCTGCAACTGACCAACATCCTGCGCGACCTGACGGAGGATGCCGGAATCGGACGCCTCTACCTGCCGCGCGAGCTGCTGGACGATGCCGGAATCGGCAGTTCGGACCCCGCCGGGGTTCTCGCCCACCCCAACCTGCCCCAAGCCTGCGAGGCGCTGGCCGACCTCGCCGAGGAGCGCTTCGCCGAAGCGCGGCGGGCGCTGGCCGAAGGGCAGTCCGCCGGACGGCGTGGGTCGCTGTGGGCGGCGGTCGCCATGATGGTGCTGTACCACCGGCTTCTGGTGCGGCTGCGGGCCCGCGGCTGGCGGGATCTCGACCGGCGGGTGCGGGTCGGCAAACGCGAATGCGCCCTGGTGGCCGTGCGCTGCGCGCTCGGCTACCCGCCCGCCGCCTGACGGGCGTCCTTGGGCACCGTCCACATCGTCGGCGCCGGTCTGTCCGGCCTGTCCGCCGCCGTTCGCCTGACCGAGGCCGGGCGGCGCGTCGTCCTGTACGAGGCCGCTCCGCAGGCGGGGGGACGCTGCCGCTCCTTTTACGACGCCACGCTGGACCGGGTGGTGGACAACGGCAGCCATCTGGCGCTCAGCGGCAACCGGGCGCTGCTCGGCTATCTGGAGCGGATCGGCGCCAGTAACGCCCTGACCGCGCTTCGCCCCGCCGCCTTCCCCTTCCTCGACCTGGGCAACGGCGAGCGCTGGTGCCTGCGGCCCGGCGGGCTGTGGCTGTTCGACGGGGCGCGGCGCGTGCCGGGCAGCCGCCCCGCCGATTACCTCGCCGCCCTGCGCACCCTCACCGCCCGTCCCGGGGCGACGGTGGCCGACGCCCTGCCCACCGGCGGGCCGCTGTACGAGCGGCTGTGGCGCCCGCTGGCCGTGTCGGTGATGAATGGGGCGCCGGACCGGGTGTCCGCCCGCCTGTTCGGCGCCGTGCTGCGGGAAACGCTGTTGCGCGGCGAAGCCGCCTGCCGGCCCCTGTTCGCGGAGAAGGGCCTGTCCGCCGCCTTGGTGGACCCCGCCGTGGCGTGGCTTGAGCGGCAGGGAGCCGACCTGCGCCTCGGCGCCCGGGTGGACGGTCTGGACCAGGAGGGCGGCCGGGTCGCCGCCCTGTCGGTGGACGGCGCGCGCGTCCCGCTGGCCGGGAGCGATGCGGTGATCCTGGCGGTGCCGGCCTGGATCGCCGGGCGCCTGCTGCCGGACATGCCGGTCCCTGCCGCCGGGCGGGCCATCGTCAACGCCCATTTCCGACTCCCCGATCCGGCACCGGAGCTTCCCGGCGGCCTGCCCTTCCTGGGGCTGGTGGGCGGCACGGCGGACTGGCTGTTCCGGCGGGGCGACGTGCTGTCGGTGACGGTCAGCGACGCCGACGCCCTGGCTGGGCAACCCGCCGAGTCGGTCGCCGCGACCCTGTGGCGCGACGCCGCCAAGGCGCTGGGCACGCCCGGAGCCGCCCTGCCGCCCTGCCGAATCGTCAAGGAGCGCCGGGCGACTCCGGACCAGTCCCCTGTCCATGCGGCGAATCGTCCCGGCCCTCGGACGGCCCTGAAAAACCTCGTTCTGGCCGGCGATTGGACGAACATGGGGCTGCCGGCCACCCTCGAAGGTGCGGTGCGGTCCGGCGAATTCTCCGCTCGGGCGGTGTTGAACTCAAAAAATACCACCTTTTCGCGCCTCGGCCTTTTTCCAGCCTTCACTTTGCCGCGCCGGGGGCCTATTTGAGCGGACGGAGGCGCTGCGCCGCAAGGCTCGGGCCGAGATGGGACAATTCAAGAAGAGAGGGTAACTCAATGGCGTTCGAACTGCCGCCGCTCCCGTACGCGTATGACGCTCTGGAGCCGTTCATGTCGTCGCAGACTCTCCACCTGCACCACGACAAGCACCACCAGACCTACGTCACCAACCTGAACAACCTGACGAAGGACAGCCCGCTGGCCGACGCCAGCCTGGAAGACGTCATCAAGCAGAGCTACGGCGACGCCTCCAAGGCCGGCCTCTTCAACAACGCCGGTCAGGTGTGGAACCACACCTTCTACTGGCAGAGCATGAAGAAGAACGGTGGCGGCGCCATCCCGGGCGAGCTTGAGAAGCGCCTGATCGCCGACTTCGGCAGCGTGGACAAGTTCAAGGAGGAGTTCTCGAACGCCGCCATCACCCAGTTCGGCTCGGGCTGGGCGTGGCTGTACGTGGAGGGCGGCAAGCTGAAGGTCACCAAGACCTCCAACGCCGACACCCCGCTGGCCCAGGGCCATTTCCCGCTGCTGACCGCCGACGTGTGGGAGCACGCCTACTACGTCGATTACCAGAACCGCCGCGCGGACTTCGTGAAGGCGTTCCTGGAGAGCCTGGTGAACTGGGAGTTCGTGGCCGAGCGCCTGTCGAAGGCCCCGGCCTGATCCGTCGCGGATCGCCAGAACGGAAAAGGCCCCCGCTTCGGGGGCCTTTTTTGTTGGTGCCTTCGGAACCGCTCACACCGGAAGGAGCGCCGCCCCCACCCGCCGGCCTTCGGCCAGCAGGACGTTGTAGGTGCGGCAGGCCGCCCCGGTGTCCATCACCTCCACCACCAGCCCGGCGTCGCGCAGGCTCTGGCGCAGGGCCTTGGGCAGAAGCTGCATCCGCGTGCCGGAACCGAGCAGAAGGAACTCCACCCGCGGCTCCGCCTGGATGACCGGGGCGAAGTCCTCCGCCGTCAGGTCGGCGAAGCCCTGGGGCCGCCAGGGCTGCGTGCGGTCGGGAAGGACCACCACGGCGCCCGTGCGCCACTGCCCGGACACGCAGAACTGCCCTTCCCCGTACCCGTCGATGACCTGCCGGTCCGACGGGATGATCGGCGTGATGTCCGCCATGCTTGTCCGCTTCCTGTTGTGTCGCCCGGGGCGCCGGATTCAGGGCGTCGGGTTGGCGGCGGGAGCCGCGGTTTCCGCCGGTGCGTTGCGGCGCAGCCGGTTCTCGCCCAGGAACAGCAAGATGGGGGCAGCGATGAAGATGGACGAGGAGGTCGCCAGGAAAATGCCGAAGATCAGCACGATGCCGAAATCCTGCAACGCCTCGCCACCGAAGAAGGCCAGCGGCAGGATCGACAGCAGGGTGCACATGGAGGTGCCCAGCGTGCGGTTCAGCGTCTCGTTGATCGAGCGGTCGATCAGCTCGCGCAGCGGCATCTTCTTGTAGATGCGCAGATTCTCGCGCATGCGGTCGTAGACGACGACCTTGTCGTTCACCGAATAGCCCATGATCGTGAGGATCGCCGCCACCGCCGTCAGATTGAACTGCATGCCGGTGATGGCGTAGAAGCCGACGATCTTCGTCACGTCGAGCACCAGCGTGGCGACCGCGCCGGCGCCGAACTGCCATTCGAAACGGAACCAGATGTAGACCAGCATCGCCACCATGGCGAGCCCGAGCGCCAACATGCCGTTGAAGAACAGCTCGCCGCTGATCGACGCGCCGACGGCCTCGACCCGGCGGACGGTGGTGCCGGGGACGGCGCTGGCCAGCGTGGAGCGCACCTTGTCGGCGGCGACCTGCTGGGCGGCGTCGTCGCCGGGCTGCCGCTCCAGCCGGATCAGCACGTCCTGCGGCGAGCCGAACTCCTGCAACTGCACCTGCCCCATGTCGAGCTGGTTCAGCGTGTGGCGCAGCGACGCGAAGTCGGCGGCCTGCGGCGTGCGCGCCTCGATCACGATGCCGCCGCGGAAGTCGATGCCGTAGTTCAGGCCGGGATGGAAGAACAGGACGATGGACGCCAGCGACAGCAGCGCCGACACGATCAGGCCGGCGTAGCGGCCCCGCATGAAGGGGATCTTGGTGTCGTCGGGAACCAGACGAAGCCGGAACATGGGGAAACCTCTCAGACCGGCAGGGCCGCGGGCCGCGCGTTGCGCACCCAGCTGACCATCATGAGGCGGACGAGGACCGTCGCCGTGAACAGGGAGATCAGGATGCCGAAGGAGATCGTGACCGAGAAGCCCTTGATCGCGCCGGTGCCGAAGATGAACAGCAGCGCCATCTTGATGACCGTCGTCAGGTTGGAGTCGATGATGGTCGAATAGGCGCGGCCGAAGCCGGCCTCCATCGCCCCGAACACGCCCCGGCCCTTGCGCGCCTCCTCACGGATGCGTTCGTTGATGAGGATGTTGGCGTCCACCGACAGGCCGAGCGACAACAGGATGCCCGCGATGCCCGGCAGGGTCAGCGTGGCGTTCAGCATCGACAGCGCGGCCATCGTCAGCAGGATGTTGATGAAGAGCGCCAAGCAGGCGAAGGCCCCGAACAGGCCGTAGGCCGCCACCATGTAGACGCAGACCAGCACGAAGCCGATCACCACCGACATCAGGCCGGCGCGGATCGAATCGGCGCCCAGGTCGGGGCCGACCGTGCGTTCCTCGATCACCTTCAGCGGGGCCGGCAGGGCGCCGGCGCGCAGCAGGACAGCGAGGTCGTTGGCGTCGGCGGCGGTGAAGCTGCCGCTGATCTGGCCGCGTCCGCCGGTGATCGGCTCGCGGATCACCGGGGCGCTGATGACCTTGTTGTCCAGCACGATGGCGAAGGGCCGCCCGACGTTGGCGCGGGTCACGTCGGCGAAGCGGCGGGCGCCGATGCTGTCGAATTCGAAATTGACCACCCATTCGCCGGTCTGCGGGTTGTTGCCCGCGGTGGCGTTGGTCAGGTTGGCGCCGTCCACCTCGACCTTCTTGCGGATGACGTAGGCGGTCTGGGTCCGCCCGCCTTCCGCCGAGGGCAGGATGTCGGTGCCCGGAGGAGCGCGGCCCGCGGTCGGGTCGGCGTTCACGTCGA
This sequence comes from Azospirillum isscasi, assembly GCF_030849505.1. Lineage (GTDB taxonomy): Bacteria > Pseudomonadota > Alphaproteobacteria > Azospirillales > Azospirillaceae > Azospirillum > Azospirillum isscasi. The sequence goes on from NZ_JAUJFI010000008.1 coordinate 61,003, forward strand.
CCAGCCGGAAGGTCATCTTCGCGGTGGTGCCGAGAAGCCGCTTCACGCGGTCGGGGTCCTCCACGCCGGGAAGCTGGACCAGGATGCGGTCGCTGCCCTGGCGGGCGATGGTCGGCTCGTTGACGCCGGTCTCGTCGATGCGGCGGCGCACGATCTCGATGGACTGCTCCACCGCCTGGGTGGCGCGCTCGCGCAGCGCGATCTCGCTGAGCGTGGCGGTGACGGCGCCGCCGCTGGAGGCGACCTCCAGGTCCGGCTGTCCGCCGCCCAGCGGGCCGCCGCCGATGGTGTTGGCGAGCTGGCGCAGCGCCCGCACCGCCGTGTCGGCCTGCGCCGGGTCGCGGAGCTGCACGGTGATGCCGCGCTCGCCCGCGTTGATGGCCGTGTAGCCGACGTTGTCGGTGCGGAGCTGGGTGCGCGCCGAATCGACCAGACCTTCGACACGGTCACGGATGACCGCGCCCATGTCCACCTCCAGCAGCAGGTGCGACCCGCCGCGCAGGTCGAGGCCGAGGTTGATCCGGTTGTGCGCGTACCAGCCCGGCAGTGACGCCAGCGTCTCGCGGCTGAGGAAGTTCGGCAGCGTGACGACGGCTCCGAGCACGCAGATCGCGACGATCAGAAAAATCTTCCAGCGCGGAAAATACAGCATTCGTAAACCAGTCCCGTTCGCTACCGGAGGGCCGCGTTACTTGCGGTCCGCAACCTTCTCTTCAGCCTTCTCGTCGGCCTTCTCGGCGGGCGCGCCCTTGGCCGGCTCGGACTTCGACAGCACGAGGTTGACGGTGGAGCGCAGGACGCGCACGCGGACGTTCTCGGCGATCTCGACCTGCAGTTCGTCGTCGGGACCGACCTTGGTGATGGTGCCGATGATGCCGCCGCCGGTCACCACGCGGTCGCCGCGGCGGATGGCCTCCAGCATGCCCTTGTGTTCCTTCATCTTCTTCTGCTGCGGACGGATCAGCAGGAAATAGAAGACGACGAAAATCAGAATCAGCGGCAGGAACTGCACGATCATGTCGGCCCCACCGGCGGCGGGCGCGGCGGTCTGTGCATAGGCCGTCGAAACGAACATCTGGAGGCTCCCTGTGGTTTTGGTTCCGAAGGCGCAGCGGGCGCTCGCGGACGCGGCGACTATAACGGTCCGGGCCGTCGATGCAATGGAATAGGGGTACGTCTGCCGGGCTTCAAGACCCGCGGCTGTCCATCAGGGCAAAGAGAAGCAGGAAGCGGCGCATGCAGGGCGCCTCCACCGGCTCCACCCCGTGGAAGGACCGGTCGGACGGCGCGTAGGCCAGCAGATGGTTCGGCAGGAAGGGTGCCGTGCCGGCCAGTTCGAACTCCTCACGCGGGAACCGCTCGGTCGAACGGTGGAGGGGGGCGGTGAAGGACGGATCGCGGGGGCGGTACAGCGCCGTGCCCAGATGCGGACGGCTGCCGTCCTCCGGCATGTAGAGCAGCATGGACAGGAAGGTGCCGAACACGTCGGTGTGGGGCAGCATGGCATGGCCGGCATGGTCTTCCACCAGCCGCGCATAGACGACGGGCGGGCGGGCCGCGAAGGACTCCAGCTTGGCGGCCAGCGAAGGGAAGCGCGGCGCCAGCCGGACCAGGGTCTCCGGCCCGAACAGGGAGTCCCGCACCTCCCTCCACACCGCCCCGGCCTCCGGTCCCATGGCGTCCAAGGTGCGATCGGACAGGAACGTCTGATAGCGCTGGGGAAGAGTATCCATTTGCAACTGGGCCAGCGCCTCGAACCTCGGCCAGTGGGTGACGGCGCGGGCGTAGAGATCCGCCGGCAGGGCGTCCGGAACCACGAGATGCGGGAAGGGGTCCTCCTGCAAAGGCGTTTCCTCCAGCCGGTGCAGGACATGGGCGGCGTTTCCCGACACCACGGGGGGATCAGGGAACGGAGCGGTGGTCGATCCCGTAGCGGGCCGTAAAGCGTGCATGATCGCCCCCTGTTTCGCGTTCAAGGCACCATAGCGGCGCCCTTCCCCGCTCCGCAAGCGCGCCACATATGGGGTTTGCCACGCATGGGGATGGCCGGGGCTGCGGTGGCTGGTCTGATCCCGTGCATCGCCGCTGCCGTGCGAGCGATACGGTACCCACCGAAATCCCGGACCCGCTCGAAAAAGGGAGGTCCTTGGCTCCACAGGGTTCTTTGACATGGTGAAGAACGTATCCGGTACGGCTCCGCCGGACAGCCGAACCGAATCAGGAATCGCTCGAATTCAGGCGATTTCCCAAGCCAGTTCAACGGGGTGCGACTCCCCCTGTTTTCCCGGGCAGCAATGCCTGGACTTCATTGAAGCCGAGTCCTGCGCGGACTTCATGATCCGATGCTGCTTGATCGGCATCGCCACCAAGTCATCCCTGCAGGCTATGATCGAGAATCCGCGAAATCTGCGCGACGTTGTGGTCCCAGTAGACACCACCACCGTTGGGCACATACCGGACGATCCGTTCCTGGATCCGCGCCGCCGTGGCGGCGACGGCCTGAAGGAACGTCTCGTGGTCCTGAACGACGGTGAGGTCCGAGGGGGCGTGGTCGATGTTGTCGATGCCAATCGCGACGACCGGCAGACCGAGCGCCTCGAACAGATAGACTTTCAAGGGGTTCATGGTCTCGGTGAGCGCGTTGCGCAGATGTGGCACGATCGCGATGTCAAATCCCGCAGCCACTTGGCGAGCAACCTCGTAGCGCAGCGGCCCGGTGACCGTCACATTGTGGTTCCGCCCGAGCGCCTCCACCACGCGGTTGCCCCCGGTCGGTCCGACCAGCACGATCCGATAGCGGGGATCGGCCTGGGCCAGTTTGCTGACCGCCTCGACATCGAAGCGATCCCTCATGTCTCCCACATAGCCGATGCGAAGAACGTCCTCCCCTGGAAACAGATCAATCGCGTCGAGCGCCGTCGGACTCAACCGCTCCGAGGCGTTGGAGACGACATGAACCGGCGATTTGATGAGCGGCATGAAATTCTTGACCACGCCGTGACAATTGGCAAACACCATGGCCGCCGCCGACAGCACGATTTCGTAATTGCTTTGCAGCTTGAGTTTACATGCATCGCTTATGTCAAATGCCCTCTGATCGTCGATGAGATCGGCGGCGACATGGGTAAATCTGCGTGCGGAAACGATATGCTCGAAGTCGAACGTGACCGGGCACACCCAGAGAAGTGCTTCCTGGCTCACGCCATGGCTTTGAAACGTTTTTCGATAGATCTCCGTCAAATCACTTTTTCTCGGCAAAGCCTGCCCCATGAAGGAACGGCCGCGTTCGTCGTGAATGTAAGTGAAGCGCTTCGTCAGGAAGTCATCGGCCAGCCCAAGCCACCGGCTGAGTGTATTTTCATAGATCAGGCGGTTTGCGCTGTATCGGGACTGCGCGTGGTTTCCAAGACGATTGAGGGTGTTGAGGTCGATTGATGCATCAAAGTGGAATATCCGGCCCGCACCGCCGGTTCTGAGAAGGTACTTTGCGATCATGTCGGAGCGCCGCCCAAACAAGCCGCTGTCATTCTGCCTCCAAAGAAACACCACGTCTCGACCAGGCCGGCGCAGGGCCCTGGGTGCGCAAACCTGGACCGGACACGGCAGCGCCGCATCGTCTCCCAGCATCGCCGCGCTGACGGCCCGTTGATCCTCTTCATCGGCAGCCGGGGCTGTGCTCAAACAATGCTCCAGCCGCTCGGCAACGCGCGCCGTGCTGAACTCGGCCAGAAAGCCGTCCCGCACCGCTGTCCGCGAGGGAAGGTTGGCCAGCACGTCCGCGATCTGCATGAACAACGGCCGTTTTTCCCTGAGGATGATGCCCGGGATACCTTTCAGGTCGGCAAACGGAGGAAGGTCCTCGACGATGACCGGCACGCCCATCGCCAGGGCATCCGTCATCTTCGCCGGGATCTGGTAAGCCGCCATGCCGGAGGCACCGTCCTGGGGGAGGACAACCAGATCGGCGGCAACGACGACCGACGGCAAACGCGAAAAGGACACGCCTTCGTGGATGGCCACCGCACTGCCGAGGAGGCGCCTCAGTTCGCTCCTCATGTCGGGGTCTTCGATCGGGCCGATCAGGCACAGCTTGACCCTGGGATCGTCCATCGCGGCGATTGCCTTCGCCAACGGGAGCACGCCCTTGTGCTTGCGCACGGTCCCGATGAACGAAATCACCCGGTCGGTTGAGCCGTACCCCAGGCTGCGGCGGACGGTGTCCCGATCGTAGCGCAAAGGATTGAAATCACTTTCCGAGCGCGCGTGGCGGATGATGGTGCCGCCAAAGCGGTTTTGCAGGGCCACGTTCGAGACCGTGCGCATCGGGAAACACCGGATCAATGCCTCGCACGCCGCCGTTCCCTCCATCTCGTAGGGCTCGATCTCTCCTTGGCGGATCCTGCGCAGCACCGAGAGGGCGTCGGCCTCCTCGCTCCCCTTCGAGGCCGGAAAGAACGACAGCTCATGGTCATCGATGTCCAACGCCACCTGGCACTGGGACCGCACCGCCAATCGCCACCCCAAATACAGGCTCGGCCACCGCGGCTTGCAGATGTGGACGAAGTCGTACTTGGTCGCCTCGGCGCGGTCTCCAAGCTTCGCCAAGTCCTCGAAAGACGCCACCGGAGCGTGAACGATCGACAGATTCGGCTGTTGAGCCAATGGCGGCCATACGGAACGACCAAAGCGCGGAAACAAGGGACCGATCAGGTCAACACGCTCGAACAGCCTTTCCAGAAGTTGGGCCAGGACAAAAGCGCGGCCGGCGGGATTGTGCGCGAGGTCCCAGCAGACGACCGCCGCCCGCGAACCGCGAGCGCCGTGCCGTTGAGCCCGGACATCCGCTGCGAGGATCACGCTTCCTGCGATCTTCACCTCCTGGCCGGTCACGCGCACGACGACCTGATGCTCCTGGCCGTCGATGAACTCCGGCGGGACGGCAAAGACAAAACCGCTGCTTCCGGAGGCGTATCCCGCCTCGATGACATCAGGACGGTCCACGTCGGCGCGCGTGATGCCGGCAAATTTCCCATCGATCTCGACAATCAAAGGCATCTCGCCTGCGCCGGACACCCAGCCGTGCAATTCGCCGTTTCGAAAAAGGTCGATGCATCCGTTTATAGCCATAATCGCCCGCTTGCCCGCTCGCCTTGTTCGTCGCCTTCCGCGTTCTTCTTTGCCCGGACTTCGCCGGACCGGCTTTCAAGTCTGCATGCGCAGGATGTCCGCCCTCCGCTTTCGCCAAGGAGCTTCCCGGCGGAGAGGGCGCCCCACGCGCCTTGCGGCTGACCACGACGGTGCCGAAATAGCCGGGATGCCGCTTCGAACCACGCCTCGCAACCGATCCGACCGAGCGTTCGGAGCAGATCAAAGCCAAAATCAGTGCACACCAGGGTGGCGGTCCCGTCGCCCGCCCGATGGAACCGAGCCTCGGCGTGGTGGATGATCTCCATCTTGAATATTTTGAACAACCCAAAACAAATAATAGTCGATTCTTCCTTACCCATGAAAGTCCAAAATGAAAAACATGACCCCACTTCATTTATTTACCTTGTTGGCTCGATTCACATTTCATTACCAATGTTATCAATAATGATACTGTTGTATATTCTGATAACATAGGAGATGTGAGGGGGTATTCTTCATTGTTTGACGAACCGGTCAAGCGAGTGATAACGCTGCGTCCGTCTCATTTTTGGGTCGATTTTCCAGCCGCAGGGGCTCTCCGCATCGAATGACGAACGGACACCTGCATTTGGTTGTGCAAATCAAACCGGCACCGCCCGTGCAAACACCGGAGCGGCACGGCCTTCGAAGCCCGTTTCAGAAATCCGGTAAGGAAAGCCGCTTGCGGTTGGGGCGGAGGAGGCGGCGGAGCATCAGGCGGATGAGGGCCGGGGGGGTGCCGCGTGGATGGCCCGTCAGCGTTGCAGCGCGCCTGCTTGTCCGCCGCCGGGGCGGCGGGTTAGGGTCGGCGGAACGAAACCGGAAGAAACGCCTGCAAGGGAACATGATGTCGGACGCCCAATTGCTGCCCCTGCTCACCCGCATCGCCGAGGCTCTGGAACGGCTCGCCCCGCCGCCGCCGGGCCGGCTGGACCTCGGCGCCGCCGACGCCTTCGTCTGGCACGCCGATCCCGACCGGTTGGAACCGGTGCCCACCGTCAACCGGGTGGAGATCGGCCTGCTGCGCGGCGTGGAACGGCAGCGCGACATCCTGCTGGACAACACCACCCGCTTTGCGACCGGTCTGCCGGCCAACAACGCCCTGCTCTGGGGCTCCCGCGGCATGGGCAAAAGCTCGCTGGTGAAGTCGGTGCACGCCGCGGTGGCCCAGGACCATCCCGGCACGCTGGCCCTGGTGGAAATCCACCGCGAGGACATCCCCACCCTGCCCCGCCTGCTGGCCCGGCTGAAGGACGAGCCGCGCCGCTTCATCCTGTTCTGCGACGACCTGTCCTTCGACCACGACGACGCGCACTACAAGTCGCTGAAGGCCGTGCTGGAAGGCGGGATCGAGGGGCGTCCGGAGAATGTCGTGTTCTACGCCACCTCCAACCGCCGCCACCTGATGCCGCGCGACATGATCGAGAACGAGCGGTCCACCGCCATCAACCCGGCGGAGGCGGTCGAGGAGAAGGTGTCCCTGTCCGACCGCTTCGGCCTGTGGCTGGGCTTCCACAACTGCGACCAGCCGACCTATTTCGCGATGATCGAGGGCTACGCCGCCCGTTTCGGGTTGGACATTCCGGCGGAGCAACTGCGGGCCGAGGCCGTGGAATGGTCGGTGACCCGCGGCAGCCGCTCCGGCCGGGTGGCGTGGCAGTTCATCCAGGACCTGGCTGGCCGCCTGGGGAAGCCCCTTCGCTGACCCGCGGCTCCATGCGGTCGCGCGGATCGACCGCCTGGCTGCCCTTGCGCAGTTCGAAATGAAGCTGCGGGCTCGTCACCGATCCGGTCTGGCCGACCGTGCCGATGGCCTGCCCGCGCTTCACCGCCACGCCACGCTCCACATCGATGCGGTCGAGATGGGCGTAGGCGGTGATGAAGCCGTCCGAATGCTTCACCAGCAACAGGTTCCCGAAGCCGCGCAGCTCGTTGCCGGCGTAGGCGACCACGCCGTTGTCGGCGGCCACCACCGTGGCGCCCTTGGCGGCGGCGATGTTCAGGCCGTCGTTGTGCAGCCCGTCCGGCTTCGGCCCGAAGCTCGAAATCACCTTGCCCTTCACCGGCCACAGCAGACGCCCGGTGGCGCGCTGCGGCGTGGTCTCCTCCACCGCCTTCGGCGGCGGCGGCGGGGCGGCGGCGATTTCCTGGGCGGGGGCGGGCTGCGGAGGCGGCACCGGAACAGCCTCGACGGGGCGCGGCGCGGGCGCCGGTTCCGGAACGGCGGGT
>NZ_JAUJFI010000080.1 GCF_030849505.1 Azospirillum isscasi
TCCCAGTCGCGCAGCGCCCGCAGCGCCCCGCCCAGCCGGGCCGCGTCCAGAGCAGCGGGCGGCGGCGCCTCGCAGCCGCAGCGGCGCAGGAAGTCCGCGGTGACGGCTTCCGGTGCGGTGTCGAAGCGCGCGATCATGCGGTCCAGCACCCGCCGCGGCGTGGCCGGGGCGAAGCCGTCGCCCTCCGTGAAGCGGGGGAAGCCGTTGACCAGCACCAGCCCGTCCCAGGCGAAGGGCCGCTCGTGCAGCAGCCACAGCGCCCCGAAGGAATGGCCGACCGCGACGATGGGCCGGGAGCGAGGCCATGGCGTTTGAGTACCCCTCTCCCGTCCCAGGAAAGGGGTGGAAGGACCGTGGAAGCCCAGATCCACTGCCACGCTCTCGCCATCCGGCAGGGCGTCCCGCACAGCGTCCCAGACGCCGGGGCCGAACCCCCAGCCATGGACGAAGACGAACAGCGGTGCGGTCATCGCGCGCTCCAGGCGTCGGCGACCGCGCCCGTCAGCGCCTCCAGATCGGCGTCCGTGTGCGCGGCGGACAGGGCGAAGCGCAGGCGGCTGGTCCCCGGCGGAACGGTCGGCGGGCGGATGGCGATGCCCAGGATGCCGCGCTCCTCCAGCCGCCGGCTGAGGGAAAGGGCGTCCTCCTCCGCGCCGGTGATGGCCGGGACGATCTGCGTGCTCGACCCCGCCGTGTCGATGCCCAGCCCGTGGAAGGCGGCGCGCAGCCGTTCCGCCATGGCCTGGAGCCGGGCGCGCTCGGCGTCCAGCGTGGGCACGAGGTCGAGCGCGGCGTCCATCGCCCCCAGCACCGCGGGCGGCAGGGCCGTGGCGTAGATCAGCCCGCCGCAGCGGTTCACCAGATAGTCGCAAAGCGCCTGCGACCCCGCCACATAGGCGCCGAAGCCGCCCAGCGCCTTGCTGAAGGTGCCCATGGCGAGGTCCGCGCGCCCCCCGGCCAGGGCCGCCAGCCCCATCCCCCGCGGGCCGAGCACGCCGGTCGCGTGCGCCTCGTCCAGGAACAGGAAGGCGCCGTGCCGCTCCGCCAGCGCGGCCAGCGCGGGCACGTCGGCGCGGTCGCCGTCCATGCTGAAGACGCTCTCCGTCACGATGAAGCGCGTGCCCGGCTCCGCCGCGTGCCGGGCCAGCAGGCCGTCCAGATGGTCGAGGTCGTTGTGGCGGAAGCGGATCTGCCGCACCCCGGCGGCGGCGCAGCCATGGTGCAGGCTGGCGTGGTTCAGCCGGTCGGTGAAGACCAGCGCGTCCCCGCCCAGAAGCTCCCGGTCGAACAGGGCGGGCAGGACGGCGGCGTTGGCCTGCCAGCCGGAATTGAACAGAAGGGCCGCCTCCGTCCCCTTCAGCCGGGCGAGCTTCGCCTCCACCTCGGCGTGCAGTTCCAGCGTGCCGCAGACGAGGCGCGACGCCGTCGACCCCGCCCCCCAGCGCTGCGCCCAGGCGCAGGCGCGCTCCACCAGCAGCGGGTGGGCGGCGAGGCCGAGATAGTCGTTGCTGGAGAAGTTCAGCAAGGTCCGCCCGCCGCGCCGGATACGCCCCGCCCCCTCCGGGCGCACGGGCAGCAGGGAGCGGCGCGTGTGGCGCCGGTCGAGGCGGTCGAGATGCTGGCGGAACAACGGGTCGAGCAAGGACATGATCGGGGCGTGATAGCAGAGCGCGCCGCTGGGGCGAAAGGCTGGAATCGCACAGGTGCCCCTACGCCCCGCCGGGGGTAGAGTGCCGGGACCATGCCGACCGATCCGCAATTCCACGACCGTCCCGACACCCTGCCGCCCGAACCCGGCGCCTATGTCCTGTTGATCGCGCTGGACCGGGACCTCCCCGTCCGCCTGCCCGGCAGACCGGAAACGATGCTGGGGCCGGGCCGCTACCTCTATTGCGGCAGTGCGCGGGGACCGGGGGGCCTGCGGGCGCGGGTCGGGCGCCATTTCCGCCAGGACAAGCCGGAGCGCTGGCACATCGACCGGCTGACCGGCGCCGGGCGGATGCTGGGCGCCTGGATCGTCCCCGGCGGCGACGAATGCGCCCTGGTCGCGGCGCTGTCCGGCCTGCCGGTGCCGGCCCCCGGTTTCGGCAGCAGCGACTGCCGTCATTGCGCCAGCCACCTGCTGAATTGGCCGGAAGGGGCGTCAATTCCGCTTCCAAGCCCCTTTTTTCGACCTCCGGAAGGACTCCGGGGCCGGAATTGAGGCGAATTGTTTGGTTTGACCGTCCTCCGGGGGTTATAGTCGCCCGTCATCGGGAGGCGGGCATGAAGAGATTGACCCTTAACCGCCGGGATATCCTCGGGTCCTTCGGGGCCGCGGCCATGCTTCTGACGGCGCCCCAGGCGCTGGGACAGGCGTCGGCCGAGGGATCGGCAACCCCCGCCTTGAACGTCGGCGTCCTCTATTGCGGCGACCGCGCGGACTTCGGCTTCAACCAGGCCCACGCGGAGGCCGCCCGCGCCCTGGCCGGGCTGCCCGGCCTGCGGCTGGAGGAGCGGGAGCACGCCGTGGGCGCACTGGCCGCCACGGCGGAGGAACTGGTGGGACCCCAAGCCTGCCGGGTCGTCATCGTCACCGCCGCCGGGGACGCCCTGCCGGGGCTTCTGGCCCAGGCCGACGCCCACCGCGACACGGTGTTCCTGTTTTCCGGCGCGCCGCTGGACCCCGACCGCCTGCCGGTCAACACCGGCTTCTTCGAAGGCTATCTGGACGAGGCGCAGCACATTTCCGGCATCGTCGCCGGCTACGCCAGCCGGGCCAGGACGATCGGCCTCGTCGCCTCGCACCCCGCGCCGGAGGTGCTGCGCTGCGTGAACGCCTTCGCGCTGGGCGTCCGGCGCGCGGACCCCGCCACGGCGCTGCGCGTCGCCTTCGTGGGCGAGACGGCCACCCCGCAACAGATCGCCGGGGCGGCCCGCGCCCTGGCCGAGGGCGGGGCCGACGTCCTGGCCGCCCAGCTCGACGGCGCCCGCCCGGTCTGCGAGGTGGCGGAGGCGCACGGCGTCCTGTGCTGCGGCCTGCACACCAACCTGTCGGCCTTCGCGCCGCAGGGCTTCCTGACCGGCGCCGAATGGGCCTGGGAGAGGGCCTATGCCGAAACGGTGTCGCTGATCGCCGCGGGCAAGCCGTGGAAGCATCTGCGCCAGGGCGGCTTCGACCAGGGCTTCGTCCGCAACACCGCCTACGGCCCGGCGGTGGCGGTGGAGGCGCGGGCGCACGCCGACGCCGCGCGGATGCAGCTGGCCAACGGCAACGCCGCCGTCTTCCGCGGGCCGATCCTGGACAACACCGGGCGGATCGTGGTCGCCAAGGGGAAATCCCTGCGCGGCGGCGATGCCGAGCTTGGCCGCATGGTCTGGCTCGCCGAGGGCGTCACCGAGGTCGGGCGCTGACCCTCACGTCCCATTCTGCTCCGTCCAGCCGCAGGCGGCCAGCGCGTCCCGCATGTGCGGCGGGGGCGGGGCCACGGCGGTGACCGGCTCGCGGTCGAAGGCCATGGTGAAGGTGACGGACCGCGCCAGCAGATGCAGGTTGCCCGGCGGCACGCGCACCGGGCCGTAATAGGGCTCCCCCACCAGCGGGCAGCCGATGGCCGCGCTGTGGACGCGAAGCTGGTGGGTGCGCCCGGTGCGCGGCTTCAGCTCCAGCCACGCGCGCCCGTTGCCGGTTCCCCGCACGCGGTACTGGGTGACGGCGGGCTGGCCGGTGGGGTGCGTCACGATGTTCCAGGCGCCGGGGATCAGCAGCTTCAGCAGCGGAAAGTCGATGACCCCCTCCGCCGCCTCCGGGATGCCTTCGCTGACCGCCCAATAGGTCTTCTCCACATGGCCGGCGGCGAACATGTCGCCCAGCCGCTTCAGCGCCCACGGCGACCGCCCGAGCACGAGGCAGCCCGCCGTGTCGCGGTCCAGCCGGTGGGCCAGCCGCGGCGGCGTGCCGTCCCGCTCCGCCAGGAAGGGCAGGTAGAGGTCCAGATGGTCGGTGATCCGCCCGGCCTTGTGCACCGCCAGCCCGGCGGGCTTGTCGATGATGAAGACGTCCTCGTCCTCGTGCAGGATCCGGGCGCGCAGCGTGGCGGGGGTGAGGGTGGTACCGGCGTCGCTCATGGCCGCCACCCAAGCACGGCGCGGGGGGAGGGGCAAGCCCGGCGGCTGTTCCGCGATGCGGAACCATCTCCGTGCCCGGCCTGTTGCCCGATGGGCGGTGCAAGCAAACGCAAGCAAACGAGGTCTGGAAACGAGGTCTGGACCGGCCCCGCCCAGCCGCCCATCTTTACGGAAATACGGGTCACGTCGCGAAGGGAAACGGGCGATGGGGGAACGCGATCATCTGCCGGCGCAGCAGCGGTCCACCCAGACCGAGGTGGATGATTTCCTGCGCCGCGTGGCGGCCCTCCCACGGACGGCGGCGGGGCCGCGCGGGCGGCTGATGTTCGCCATGGACGCCACCGCCAGCCGGGAACCGACCTGGGACCGCGCCTGCCGGATCCAGGGGGAGATGTTCCAGGCCACCGCGGCGCTCGGCGGGCTGGACATCCAGCTCGTCTACTACCGTGGTTTCCGGGAATGCCAGGCCAGCCCGTGGGTCGGCAATTCGCAGGATCTGCTGCGGCGGATGACCGCGGTGGCCTGCATGGCCGGGCAGACGCAGATCGGGCGCGTGCTGGCCCACTGCCTCAAGCAGACGCGGGACCGCAAGGTCAACGCGCTGGTCTTCGTCGGCGACTGCATGGAGGAGGACATCGACCAGCTTGCCCATCAGGCGGGGCAGTTGGGGCTTCTGGGCGTGCCGGCTTTCATGTTCCACGAGCGCGGCGACCTCATCGCCAAGCGCGCCTTCCAGACCATCGCGCGGCTGAGCGGGGGGGCCTATTGCCCGTTCGACGGCTCTTCGGCGCAGCAATTGCGGGACCTGCTGAGCGCGGTCGCCGTCTATGCGGCGGGCGGACGGGCGGCGCTGGTGGATTACAGCCGCGGACGGGGCGACGCGGTGCGGCTGCTCACCAGCCAGATCGGGCACGGTTAGGTCCCGCGGTGCCGGGCCGGACAAGGTGAAGCGGGACGCGGGGGCCGATCCCATGCATCATAGCGCGGGTTTCTGAGACCATGGGGCAGAGCGGGATGTTTGGGTACTTTCTCCTGGGCATCGCGCTGGTGGCCGGGTTCGCCATGCTGACCCGCGTCTTCCTGTCCGCCGATCCGCGCACGCTGGCCACCGCGGTGCGCTACGGCGGCGTCGCGCTGGCGGCCGTGGCCGTCGTCCTGCTGACCCTGACGGGGCGGCTGGGCACCGCCGTCATGCTGGGGGCGCTGGCCTTCCCGCTGCTCAGCCGCTGGCGGACGTTGCGCGACGCCCTGCGCCCGTCGTCCTACGGTTATGCCAATGGTCCGGCGGGCGGCCAGACCTCCCGGATCGAGACGCTCTATCTGCGCATGACCCTGCACCACGACACCGGCGCCATGGCGGGGGAGGTGCTGCACGGCCCCTGGCGCGGGCGGACGCTGGAATCCCTGACGCGGGAGCAGTTGGCGGGACTGCTGGCCGATTGCCGGCGCGACGATCCGCAATCGGCCTCCGTGCTGGAGACGTGGCTGGACCGCGCGCACCCGGACTGGACGGCCCGGGAGGAAACCGCCGGCGGGGGGGCGGACGGGTCCGGTCCCGGCGGAGGGGGCGGCGTCCAGGGCGGGGGTGTCATGACCCGCGAGGAAGCCTATGATATTTTGGGGCTGTCGCCCGGAGCCACACCCGAACAGGTAAAGGACGCACACCGAAGGCTGATGATGAAAGTGCACCCAGATCATGGGGGGTCCACCTATTTGGCCGCCAAGATCAACCAAGCGAAGGATTTGCTGCTTCGCAACTAACCTTTTGCCGGGTTACGGAAGGGGAGTTGCGCCACCGGGTTCCCTGTGGCAGAAAGCTGGACGAGCGTTTTGCAAATCCGCAAATCGTCTCCATATTCGAAGTATTTCCATAAGCAACCACAAGAGAACCCCAATGCGAAAGCCTGTGCGCAAGGTGGTGTTCCCCGTCGCCGGTCTCGGTACGCGCTTTCTGCCGGCGACCAAGGCGATTCCGAAGGAAATGCTGCCTTTGGTGGATCGGCCTCTGCTTCAGCATGCCGTGGAAGAGGCGCGGGCCGCCGGCATCGAGGATTTTGTGTTCGTCACGGGCCGCAGCAAACGCGCCATCGAAGACCATTTCGACGCCGATACGGAACTGAACCGCACCCTTGAGGAGCGCGGCAAGCAGGACGCGCTGGAAGAGGTGCGCCACAGCGAGATCGCGCCGGGCCGCTGCTTCTACACCCGCCAGCAGGTCCCGCTGGGCCTTGGCCACGCGGTGTGGTGCGCGCGCGCGGTGATCGGCAACGATCCCTTCGCCATCGTCCTGCCCGACGACTTCGTCCAGGGCGACACCCCCTGCCTGAAGCAGATGGTGGACGCTTACAACGAGGTGGGCGGCAACATCGTCGCCGTCGTCGACGTCCCGCGCGAGCGGACCAGCAGCTACGGCATCCTGGACGTGGAGAAGGACGACGGCCGTCTGGCCACCGTCCGCGGCCTCGTCGAGAAACCGAAGCCGGAAGAGGCGCCCTCCACCCTGTCGATCATCGGCCGCTACATCCTGCAGCCGGAGGTGTTCGACCATCTGGAGAAGCAGCAGCGCGGCGCCGGCAACGAGATCCAGCTCACCGACGCCATGGCCAAGCTGATCGGCTCGCAGCCCTTCCACGGCCTGCGCTTCGAAGGCACCCGCTACGACTGCGGCGACAAGGTCGGCTTCATCGAGGCCACGCTGGCCCATGCGCTGAAGCGTCCGGACATGGCGGACAAGGTCCGCGACATGCTGCGCAAATACTGCTGAGGCGGCTCCCGCTTCCGCGGGGCGGCCCGCGGGGAGGGGACGCTTTCCTCTTCCCGAGGGCCGGCGCGCTCATCCGCGGGCGCTGGCGGCCCGCCGGGGAGGACGTGCGGTTTCTTCCGGCGCGGCGGACCGGCGGAAGGTGCTGAGTTCGGGGATGCGGTTCACCGACAGGCCGGCCACCCGGCAGGGCACCACTTCCAACACCTGGAATCCCGCCTTGCGCGGGTAGCGGGCACCGACCCGGTCGCGCACCTCCCGTTCCGTCTCGGCGGTCAGGAGACAGCGGCGGATGCCCACCCAGCCGCGCTGGCCCGGAGTCATCACCGTGGCGTCGGTCGGCACATGGCGCACCGCCGCTTCCCAGAAGCGGCCCGGACGGGGTTCGGACCGGTCGAACACGTGGTAGCGGACGGTGGGCGCCTGCCGTCTGGCTTCCAACTCGTTCAGGGCGGCCTGCATGTCCTGCTCCGCCTTCTGGGCGCGCTTCTCGGCGTCGGCGTGCTTCTGGGCGATCTGGGCGTAGGCGGTGGCGATGTCCTCCACGTCCTTTCCCACCTCCTCCATCTTCTCGCGGATGCGCAGCTGGGCGTCGCGCAGGGTCTGCAACTGCCGCCGCCAGTAGCGGTTCGACAGGACCGTCAGCACCATCAGTCCCAGGCTGAGATAGAGCATCATCCCGGTCATGCGGGCGTCCCCTCCGCGTCCGGATTCGGGGCCTGGGCGATCGGGAGGATCATGCTGGGCAGGACGCCGTTCTTCACGGAAAAGGCGACCCGCGCCATCGCCGCCGCCTGATCGGCGGAGGTTGTCCAGACATGGGCGACGTTGGGATAGGTCCAGATCTGGCGGGCGAAGATCACGTCGCGCCGTTCGATGGACGGAAACTCGTCCTGCACGGTCAGCCGGACCCAGAAGCCGTTGGCCTCGTCGCCGTCGCCCAGCTCGTGCACGAACTCGACCTTGTTGAGTTCCAGCGCCTTGATGTCCGACAGCGCCTTCTGCCGGCGCCCGTTGCATTCGTTGTAGCGGGCCTGGAAGGCGGTCAGCTCCTCCTGCCGCTGCTCCATCTTGCGGGTCCATTCGCTCAGAGCCGCCTTCTTCCGGTCGTGCTGGCGCGTCATGATGGACTGGCGCGCCCGCTCCGACGTGATCTGCCCGACGTCGATCACGATGGACAGGCCAAGCGCCGCGGCGCTGGTGACCAGCAGAAGCATGCCCAGGAACTCGGCCGATAAAACCATTGGTGTGCCTTATGGTTGCGGCAAGAGCTTCGCGTCTCCTTATTGAGGACCGGGTTTCACGGCTTGGCACCGCGGTATTCCGTCGCACGGCCCTCCGGGTGCTGGAAGGAATATGTCCCGAAGCTGCAACAATAGATCGACCGGCTTGAATCCTATTGATCTTTTCTGACCCATACGGAAACGTCCGGCCAGAATGTCGCAGTCTTTGGACACAGTCCTGAAATGTTGCGCCCCTCCGGTCGCAAGTCTGAGTTTCCGCCGTTCGAAAGGGAGGACCCATGCTGGACCTGTTGACCCGCAGCGACGAGGCGCTGGAGACGATCCGCCGCAGCTTTCCGGTGGCGCTCGGTGATTACGCGATGCCCGCCGGGGGCACCGGGCTGGTCGTCATCGACGAGGTGAAGGGGTTTGCCGCCGTCGGCTGCGGCCCGCTCGCCCCGGCGGCGCCGAACGCCCAGGTGGACCGCATGATCGCCGAGACGGACCGTCTGGCCCGCCGCTTCGCCGGGGCCGGCTGGCCGATCTGCGTCTCGCTGGACCGCCACGACCCGGACAAGCCGGAACCGCCCTATCCCCCGCACTGCCTGGCGGGCACCGGCCATGACGAACTGGTGTCCGAACTGGCCTGGCTCGAGTCGGAGCCGTCGGCGACCCTGATCGCCAAGGACTGCATCAATTTCTTCATCGGTGCGACGGAAACCGGCGGCACGGGAAAGGCCGGGCGGAACCGGCTGGTGGACTGGGTCAACGGCAACCGTCTGGTGTCGGTGGTCACGGTCGGCATCTGCACCGACGTGTGCGTGATGGATTTCGTCCTGACCCTGCTGTCCGCGCGCAACCACGGCATGATGCCGACGCTGAAGGACGTGGTGGTCTACGAGCCGGGCTGCGCCACCTACGACCTGCCGGCGGAGACGGCGCAGGCGCTCGGCCTGCCGGAGACCGCGGCCCACCCGCAGGAACCGGCGCACCACATGGGATTGTACATGATGGCGTCGCGGGGCGCGCTTCTGGCCGATACGCTGCGCTGAGGCGGGCCGGATCAGGGCTTTCGCTTTTTCCAGGCGGCTCTGGTAACATCCCTGCGTGGAATGGGTTCCGATCGTTCAACCGGCGTGCGCCGCAAGGAGCGACGGACGGACGGCGCGGAGACGTCGCACGGTGGAAGAGCGATATCTGAGGGCGATCCGCAACGCGCTGGTCAAGCATCAGCAATGGCTGACGCGCGACCCCAGCATGAAGGGCCGCTGCGCCGACCTCAGCTTCCACAACCTGTCCGGCCTGGGGCTGCGCCGCATCAACCTCAGCAGCGCGAAGCTCAGCGGGGCGAACCTGAACAGCGCCCGCCTGTCGGGGGCCGACCTGTCGCGAACCGACCTGTTCGGCGCCGACCTGTCCAAGGCGGACCTGACCGGCGCCAAGCTGGAAAGCGCCGACCTGCGCGGCGCGCGGGTGGAGGGCGCCCTGATGGAGGAGGCCAACCTGCGCGGCGCCGACCTGCGCAAGGGCATGATGCTGGGCGCCGACGAGCGCAAGCCGGCGGGCAACGCCGACGGCAGCACCACCTTCATCGGGTCCAAGATGGCCCGCGCCGTGCTGGCCGACGCGCGTCTGGCGCAGTGCGACTTTTCCGGCTGCGACCTGTGCGGGGCGACCTTCTCCGGCAGCGACATGAGCGGGACGATCCTGATCGGCGCCAATCTGGTCGGCGCCGTGATGGAGCGGGTGGAGATGGACGGCGCCTTGCTGTGTGGCGCCCGGCTGGACGACGAGTTGCGCCAGACGCTGGAGCGGCGCGGCATCGACGTGGACGGCACCGGTCTGGTCAGCCTTGCCGGGCGGATGGCCGACAGCATCTCCGCCCACCAGCTCTGGGTCGAGCGCAACGCCGCCGCCGGGCTGCGGCTGGAGATGCAGCGCGCCGACCTGCGCGGCTACAACTTTGCGAACCAGCTCCTGGCCGGCTGCGTGATGCGCTTCTGCGGGCTGCGCGGAGCGGATTTCTCCGGGGCGAAGCTGGTCATGGCGGACCTGTCCTACTGCGACCTGCGCGAGGCGGACTTCACCAGCGCCGACCTGTCCGGCTGCAACCTGCGGGGCGCCAATCTGGCCGGGGCCAAGCTGTGGCGGGCGCGGCTGCGCCCGGTGGATCTGGCCGGGGACGGCAGCCGCCTGTGGCCGACCAACCTCGCCGAGGCCAGCCTGACCGGCGCCGACCTGCGCGACACCAGCCTCGCCCGCGCGATCCTGCACGGCACCGACCTGACGCGCATCCGCGCGACCACGGAGACGCTGCGCGGCGCCGACGTGAGCTTCGCCGTGGGGGTGGAGCCCCAATACGCATGAAGCGGGTGCCTACAGCGACTCCGCGACCCGGATGCGGCCCCGGATGATGGCCTCGCGCGCCTCCTCCAGCCGGTCGCGCAGGGCGGGGGTGACGAGCGCGCGGTTGTTGTCGTCCAGCGCGTAATCGACGCCGCCTTCGGCCAGCCCCAAGGCGCGCGGTCCGGCGGTCCAGGCGCCGCTGCGGCCCTCCCCGAAGGCGCGCTCCACCGCCAGATCGACGCGCTTCAGCATCGAGGTCAGGATGGTGCCGGGGTAGAGGTGGTTCTGGTTGCTGTCCACCCCGATGGCGAAGCGCCCGCCGTCCTTGGCCGCCGCGAAGACGCCGAAGTTGGACACGCCGGCCCCGGCGAACACCACGTCGGCGCCGCCCTGGAACTGGGCCTTCGCCACCTCCGCCCCGGTGGTGGGATCGTTGAAGGCGGCGGGGGTGGTGCCGACGAAATTGACCAGCAGGCCGATGTCCGGGCGGGCGTGGCGGGCGCCCTGCTGGAAGCCGGCGATGAATTTGCGGATCAGCGGGATGTCCAGCGCCCCGATGAAGCCGATGGTGCCCGTCCGCGACGCCATGGCCGCCAGCATGCCGACGAGGAAGGATCCCTCCTGCTCCTTGAAGGTCACGGACTGGACGTTCGGAGCCTCCACGACCGCATCGACGATGGTGAAGCGGACGGCGGGATGCTTCGGCGCGAGGCTGGCGAGCGGCGCGGCGTAGTAGAAGCCGATCATCGCGAGGTCGGTCACCCCGCGCCGCAGCAGGGCGGCCACCGCCTGTTCGAACTGCGCCGTGCCGGCGGGCAGATAGTCGCGGTAGGCGATCCCGGTGGCCTCCCTGAACCGCTCCGCCCCGGTGAAGGCGCCCTCGTTGAAGCTCTTGTCGAACTTCTGCCCCACCGCGTAGAGCAGACCCGGCGCGAAATCCTGCGCCCGCACCGGACAGGCCAGCGTGGCGAGGCCGGCGGCGCCCAGCGCCAGGACGGAACGGCGGGAGGGATGAGTCGTCATCGGGCGGGCTCGGCGGTCAGGGTTTCGGACACCAGCGCCGCGTGCCGCGCCCGCAGCGGGGGCAGGGCGGGGTTGTCGGGCTGGGACGGCTGGAAGACGAGCCGCGCGTCGGCGCGCCCGGTGTCCGCCAGGACGGCGCCGGGGAAGACGGCGGCGGCGCGGCGCAAAGACTCGGTGAAGGCGTCGTCGGGCAGGCCGCTGTAGGGCGTCCCGTCGCCGCGGCGCAGGTTCAGGAACAGCAGCGTGTCGCCGAAGGCGGTGTAGCCGCCGCCCAGCCCTTCATGCTCCGCGGCCGCGGCGAGGAAGAGGCGCTGGGCAAGGTCCGGCGTCAGGCCGCCCGCGGGAAAGCGGACCAGGGCGTAGCCGGTGGCGCCGTTCGCGCTGTCGAAATCGGCCACCAGAACGCTGTCCTGTTCGAGGCTCCAGGCGATTGCCCCGGCCAGCCGGTCGGCGGGCGCGTCCTCCAGCCGCAAGGTCATGTGGAGCGACGGGTTGGTCCGCAGCCGGTAGCCGCCCATCCGCAACTCCGTGACCGCCCCTCCGCCGTCCAGCCCGGTGGCTTCGAGGAGAGCGGGCAGCAGGCCGGTCCGGGCACGCTCGGTCAGGCGCTGCCGCGCCTCATAGGGGGCGTCGGGCGGGGCGTCCGCGGGAACGGCTTCGAAGAACAGATGCTGTGCCACCGCCTGTGCGAAGGCGGGCGGCGCGCCAAGGATCAGGGCAAGGGCGAGGGCAAGAACCGGAAGGCGCACAGGCGGGCTTTCCCGAACGGAAAGGGGCAAGCGCAGTCTAGACGGGAAAGGCGCATTGACGCATAGGTCAATTGAATGACGCAAGCGTATGGACGGCGCCCGGGGGATCTGTGATAGCATCGCCGACAACAGGCCGGCTCCGGCGCAAAGATATGGGGAGGAAAGCAGCATGAGCGATGGGCGCACTCTGAAGGGAAAAACCCTGTTCATCACCGGGGCCAGCCGTGGCATCGGCAAGGCCATCGCGCTCCGCGCCGCCCGCGACGGCGCGAACGTCGCCATCGCCGCCAAGACGTCGGAGCCGCACCCGAAGCTTCCCGGCACCGTCTTCTCCGCCGCGGATGAGGTGGAGGCCGCTGGCGGCAAGGCTTTGCCGATCCTCTGCGACATCCGCGACGACGCCCAGGTGGCGGAGGCCGTGGCCCGCACGGCGGAGGCGTTCGGCGGCATCGACATCCTGGTGAACAACGCCAGCGCGATCAGCCTGACCGGCACGCTGGAGACGCCGCTGAAGCGCTGGGACTTGATGATGGGCGTGAACGGGCGGGGCACCTTCGCCTGCTCGCAAGCCTGCCTGCCGCATCTGCTGAAAGCGTCGAATCCGCACATCCTAACCCTGTCGCCGCCGCTGAACCTGAACCCGCGCTGGTTCCAGCACCACACCGCCTACACCATCGCCAAATACGCGATGAGCCTGTGCACGCTGGGCATGGCCGCGGAGTTCCGCGGCAAGGTGGGGGTGAACTCCCTGTGGCCGCGCACGATCATCGGCACCGCGGCCATCGCCATGCTGAAGGGTGCCGCCGAGTTCGACAACTGCCGCAAGCCGGACATCCTGGCCGACGCCGCCCACGCCATCCTGACCCGCGACGCCAAGGCCACCAGCGGCAACTTCTTCATCGACGACGAGGTGCTGGCGGAGGAGGGCGTGACCGACCTGGAGCCCTACGCGGTGAAGCCGGGCGCGCCGCTGGCGCCGGACATTTTCCTGGATTGAGAGTTTTCCACCGGTGGTCGCCTTGGGCTCCCACCCTGGCCCCCCCCCCCGCGAAGGCGGAGAGGGCCAAGGGTGGGGGCCCAGATGCGAGGGCTTGTCTGGGCGAAGGCCGCTCCCCTCAGTGCGCCTCGTCCCAGTTGTCTCCGATGCCGGCCTCGGCCACCAGCGGCACGCCGAGCGTCGCGGCACCCTCCATGACCTCCCGCACCCGCTTGGCGGCGGCTTCGGCCTGATCCTCCGGAGCTTCGAACAGCAGTTCGTCGTGGACCTGGAGCAGCATCCGCACGTCCTCGAACCCGGCTTCCTTCAGGGCGCCGGGAACGCGGGCCATGGCGCGCTTCATGATGTCGGCGGCGGTCCCCTGGATCGGGGCGTTGATCGCCTGCCGTTCCGCGAAGGCGCGGCGGGCGGCGTTCTTGTCGTGGATGCCGGGGATGTAGCAGCGCCGCCCGAACAGCGTCACCACATGGCCGTGCTGCCGCGCGAACGCCTTGGTCGCCTCCATCCACACCTTCAGTTCATGGAAGCGCTCGAAATACGCCTTGATGAAGGCGTTGGCCTCGCCCGGCGCGATGCCGAGCTGGCGGCCCAGCCCGAAGCCGGAAATGCCGTAGATGATGCCGAAGTTGATCGCCTTGGCCTTGCGCCGGATCTCGGAGGTCATCTGGTCCAGCGGCACGCCGAAGACCTGGCTGGCGGTCGCCGCGTGAATGTCGATGCCGTCCTGGAACGCTTGGCGAAGAGCGGCGATGTCGGCCATCTCCGCGACCAGCCGCAATTCGATCTGCGAATAGTCCACGGAGATCAGCTTGTGCCCCGGTGCCGCCACGAAGGCGCGGCGGATCTTGCGGCCTTCCTCGGTGCGGACGGGGATGTTCTGCAGGTTCGGGTCGGTCGAGGACAGGCGGCCCGTGTTGGTCGCCGCCATGGCGAAGGCGGTGTGCACCCGCTCCGTCCCCTCCACGATCTGGGCCTGGAGCGCGTCGGTGTAGGTGTTCTTGAGCTTCGCCAGCTGCCGCCAGTCCAGCACGCGCTGGGCGATGACGTGGCCCTGTTCGGCCAGTTCCTCAAGCACGCTGGAATCGGTGGAGTAGGCGCCGGTCTTGCCCTTCTTGCCGGTGCCGAGCTTCATCTCGTCGAACAGGATCTCGCCGAGCTGCTTGGGCGAGCCGATGTTGAAGCTGCGCCCGGCGTGCCCGTGGACCTCCTTCTCGATCTCCGCCATGCGGACGGCGAGGTCCTGGGACAGGCGGGCCAGCGCCGCCCGGTCCACGCGGATGCCGCAGGATTCCATGTCGGCGATCACCGGGACCAGCGGGCGTTCCAGCGTCTCGTAGACGGTGACCATCCGGTCGTCCACCAGCCGCGGCTTCAGCACCCGCCACAGCCGCAGCGTGATGTCGGCGTCCTCCGCGGCGTAGGCCAGGGCCTTGTCCAGCGGCACCCGGTCGAAGGTGATCTGGCTCTTGCCGGTGCCGCAGACCTCCTTGTAGGGGATCGTCTTGTGGGCGAGGTGCAGCTCCGCCAGCTCGTCCATGCCGTGGCCGTGGGCGCCGCCCTCCAGCACGTAGGAGATCAGCATGCTGTCGTCGATGGGCGACACGCGCAGGCCGTGGCGGGCGAAGAGCTGGTGGTCGAACTTGAAATTGTGCCCGATCTTCAGGATCGCCGGGTCTTCCAGCACCTCCCGCAGGGCGGCGAGGGCGTCCTCCGCCGGAATCTGCTTCGGCGCTTCCGGCGTCTCGAAGGACAACTCCCCGCTGGCCGCGGCGTTGGGGGCTTGGTGCGCCAGCGGGATGTAGCAGGCCAGCCCCGGCTCCGTCGCCAGGGAGATGCCGACCAGCGTCGCCGTGGCCGGTGTCAGCGAGTCGGTTTCGGTGTCCACGGCCAGGATGCCGGTGGTCCGGGCGCGCTCCAGCCAGACGGCCAGGGCGTCGAGATCCTGCACCAACTCGTAGCGCTGCTCCACGTCGGTGGGCGGGGCGGGGCGGCTGCGCGGCGCACCCGCGGACTCCGCGGGAACGGCTGGAGTGTCCTTGGCCGGAGCCGCGGCCGGCGTGGAGGACGGAACCGCGCCGTCGGCGATGGTGCCGTCCTTGCGCATCTCCGCCTCGACGCGGCTGACGATGGTGCGGAAGCCCTGGGCCTTCAGGAAGTCGATCAGCTTCTGGTGATCGGGCTCGCGGACGCGCAGTTCCTCCAAGGGCTTCGGCACCGGGGCGTGGTCGTCCAGCAGGACGAGGCGGCGGGAGATCCGCGCCTGCTCCGCGAAGTCGATCAGCTTCTGGCGGCGGGCCGGCTGCTTGATCTCGCCGGCGCGGGCCAGCAGCGCTTCGAGATCGCCGTATTCGGTGATGAGCTGGGCGGCGGTCTTCACGCCGATGCCGGGCACGCCCGGCACGTTGTCCACGCTGTCGCCGGCCAGCGCCTGCACGTCCACCACCTTCTCAGGCGCGACACCGAACTTCTCGAACACCTCGTCGGGGCCGATGGGTTTGTTCTTCAGCGGGTCGAGCATGCGCACGCCGGGGCGGACGAGCTGCATCATGTCCTTGTCGGACGACACGATGGTGACCTCGCGCCCGGCCTCGTTGGCCAACCGCGCGTAGGTGGCGATCAGGTCGTCGGCCTCGTAACCGTCCAGTTCCAGGCAGGGCAGGCAGAAGGCTTCCGTCGCCTCGCGGATCAGGGCGAACTGGGGCCGCAGCTCCTCCGGCGGTTCGGGGCGGTGGGCCTTGTATTCGGGATAGAAGTCGTTGCGGAAGTTCAGCCGCTTCGAATCGAAGACCACCGCCACGGCGGACGCCTTCAGGTCGGCCAGCAGCTTCAGCAGCATGTTGGAGAAGCCCAGCACCGCGTTCACCGGCGTGCCGTCCGGACGGTTCAGCATCGGCAGGGCGTGGAAGGCCCGGAAGATGAAGCCCGACCCGTCCACCAGATACAGGCCGCTGCCGTCCCCGGCGGGTGCGGGAGTGTCGGTGACGGTCTGGAGCGCGTCGGTGGTCTTTTCGTCGGACATGGTTCGGCCTCTTCCCTTCGGGGCGTTACCATGGCCGAAGGCGGCCCGAGAGTCGAGCATGCCCGACGCGCCGGCAGGCGGGAGGTTCAGCCGCCGGTTTCGCTGTGCGGGGCGGCGACCGGCTTGGATTCGGGGGACCCACGTTCGCGCAGGTAGATGCCCAGAACGACCAGGACGCCCATGGACAGGAACTCGCTCTGCCAGTTCTGGAAGCTCTCGTACCAGAATTCCGGATCGGCGAGGGTTTCGGCCATGGTCTTCGTCGGCTGGTGATGCCACGCCGCCTCTTCATTCGAGCGCCGCGTGCTGCCCGCCAGATGCAGGGCGAAGGACAGCACGAACAGGGTCACCAGGGCGATGCTGAGCGAATGGGAATAGAGCCGCAGCAGCAGCCCGCCGCGGTGCACCGGCCAGGGCGCGTCGGGGTCGTTGCGCCGCCGTTCGGGCGCCTCGTCCTCCGGATTGGCCTCCCCCGGCTTCTTGGATTCGGAGGAGCCTTTCTGGACCAGGATGGCGGTCAGCAGCACATAGACCGACATCTGGAGGAACTCGCTCTCCCAATTCTCGAAGGTTGCCGACAGGAAATGGCCGGTGGTCAGGTAGTCGAGAAGGCCGACGGGAGGCTGCGCGTGAGCGCGAAGCTCCTCCGCCAAGGCCCGCCATCCGGCCAGCACCTGTCCGGCGATCGAGACGAGGAACAGCCCGAACAGGGCGATCGACAGCCCGTTGTCCCGCAGGAAGCGACGCATGTGCCGAACCTCGCATGATGCCAAGTTCAGGTCTGTAAACATCTGGCGAGCCGGGAGGTTTCCGATGCGCTTCCCACCACCGCCCGCGGCTGTCCAGGAACCTTGAAAGCGGCGTTCCTGTTGCCGGTGGGCGTGTGAAAGAGCAACGCGACAGCCATCGGCCGGAGCCACCATGAATCAGTATGCCGCCGGAGCCATCGCCGGATTGGCCGGCACCGTCGCCATGACGGCGGCCATGCGCATCATGTTCCGCGCCCTGCCGGAGCGGGACCGCTACCCCTTGCCGCCGCGCCTGATCACGGAGCGGGTCGTCGGCCCGACCGGGCTGATGGACGCGCTGGAGGAGCCTGGACGCCGCGATCTGACGCTCGCCCTGCATTACGGCTATGGCGCCGCCGCCGGGGCGCTGTATCCGGTCGTCGCGCAGCGGTTCGGCGGGCCGGCGGTGGCGACGGGGATCGGCTATGGGCTTGCGGTCTGGGGCGCCAGCTATCTGGGATGGATTCCGGCGCTGCGCATCCTGACCCCCGCGACTCGTCACCCGCCCGCCCGCAACACCCTGATGCTGGCCGCCCATGTGGTCTGGGGAGCGGCGACGGGCGTTACGGCAGCGGTCCTGGCGGGAGGCCGGGATGCAAACGAAAAGGGCCTAGCCCGCGTTGCGGCTAAGCCCTTGGAAGCGCTGGCGGACCCGATACGATTCGAACGTACGACCTCTGCCTTCGGAGGGCAGCGCTCTATCCAGCTGAGCTACGGGTCCGTCATCAGCGGAGGCGCACCATAGCGAAAAGCCTCGACGAGTGCAAACACTCCTTTCGACATTTTTTCACACCCCCGCCGGGGCCGCCCGTCCACTCCTATTTCGCGGCCAGAAGGCTGCGCGGGTTGCGGTCGGCGCCGCTCGCCAGGGGCTGTTTGGGGTTCTCGATCCAGGCGGCGATGTCGTCGACCACCACCTGCCCCTTCAGGTCGCGCAGCAGCATGTGCCAGCCATCGGGATAGACCGCCACCACATGGCGCCCGCCGGCTTCGAAATCCTGCACCGCGCGGTTGACCGGCGTCTTGGGCAGCACTTCCTCGTGGGCGCCGTAGAGCACCAGGGATGGCACCTCCAGATGCCCGCAGGCGGCCAGGGCCGTGCCCATCAGGTCGGTCAGCCCGTCCAGCGCATCGACGCGGGAGCCCTTGATGACCAGCGGGTCGCGGCCCAGCGCGCGCAGCATCTCGATGTTGTCGGACGCCTGGATCTTCAGCTCCTTCGGCGGGTGCACCACCATGCCCGGAACCATGGTGTAGCTGAGCCAGAGCAGCGCCCGCGGGAAGAAGCCCATGGCATCGCGGCCCCACACGGCGGGGGCGACCAGGATCGTGCCGTTCACGGCGGGCGGATTCGGGTCGGTCATCGCCGTCAGCACCACCGCACCGCCCATGCTTTCGCCCATCAGATAGACCGGCAGGCCGGGATGGCGGGCGTGGATCCGGGAAACCGCCGTCTTCAGATCGGCCACCAGCGTCTCCGTCCCCGCCCAGATGCCGGGATTCCGCGTCGCGCCGAATCCGCGCTGGTCGTAGGCGTAGACCGCGATCCCCCGCGCGGCGAGGCTGCGCCCGGCCCCGTCGAAGGCGTTGGAATAGTCGTTGTAGCCGTGCAGGGCCAGAACCACCGCCCGCGGCGTCCCGTTCTCCGGCAGCCAGCGGCGCAGCGGCAGCTCGAAGCCGTCGGCGGCGATCAGGGCGCCGTCGGTCAGGGCCGGCTGGGTCACGGGAAGCCCCATCGGCTGATAGGCCGCGGTGCAGCCGGTCAGCAGAAGGCCGATCCCGACGACCAGTTTCGCAAGCCGGCCGGTAGCCCTACGCCGCATCGTGCACGGTCTCCCTCCGCGCGTGCGCGCCGCCGGTCAGTTGCAGGAAGATGTCCTCCAGATCCGATTCCTCGGTGCTGAGATCCACCACCCCCAGCCCGGCCCCGGCCAGCGCGGCCAGGATGCCGTCCACCCGCTGGCGGCTCGGCTGGTAGCGGACGATCAGGCGCCGCGGCTCGGCCAGTTCCGCCGTGAAGGCCGACAGGCCCTCCGGAACGGCGTCCAGGTCGCGGTCCACCACCACGCTCAGCGCCTTGGCGTCCACCCGGCGCAGCAGTTGGGCGGTCGGCTCGCAGGCCACCACCGCACCGTGGTTGATGATGGCGATGGTGTCGCACAGCTCCTGCGCTTCCTGGAGGTAATGGGTGGTCAGGAGCACCGTCGTGCCCTCGCGGTTCAGCTTGCGCACATGCTCCCAGAGCTGGATGCGCAGTTCCACGTCCACCCCCGCGGTGGGCTCGTCCAGCACCAGGACGGGCGGGGTGTGCACCATGGCCTTCGCCACCATCAGCCGCCGTTTCATGCCGCCCGACAGCGACCGCGCGTAGGCATCGGCCTTGTCGCGCAGCCCCACGGCCTCCAGCAGGTCCTCCGTCCGGCGCTCCGCCTTGGGCACGCCGTACAGGCCGGCCTGAAGCTCCAGCATTTCCCGCGGGGTGAAAAAGGGGTCCATGTTCAGTTCCTGGGGCACCACGCCGATCGACGCGCGCGCCTGGCGCGGGTGGGCGTCGATGTCGGTTCCCCAGATCGAAACGGTGCCGCCGGTCTTGTTGACCAGCCCCGCCATGATGTTGATGAGCGTGGATTTCCCCGCCCCGTTCGGCCCCAGAAGTCCGAACACCGACCCGCGGGGGATCGCGAGGTCGATCCCCTTCAGCGCCTGCTTCGGGCCGGTCTTGCCGGCGGCCTGATAGGTCTTGGCGAGGCCGCGCACCTCGACGGCGTGGGCGGGCAGGGCGATGGGATTCGCAATGGGATCCAGCGGGGCGTGCGCAACCATGGAATCGAAACTGGCCTTTCCGGTCTTGCCCTGAGTCCGAATCCTCAGGTCCGATCACTGTCCAATCACTTGATCCGTCCGGCGCGTTCGGTATGATCCGACCCCGCGCGCGTGCCTCATTCGGTGGGCATCTTAACGATGGCGTTAACGCGCGCGTGTGTCAAAGTGGAGGATGTCTGCCATGCAGCCGATTGAAACGATTGAAGTCGAAACCCTCACCGTCGGGTGCGACGGCGGCGGCGGCGCTCTCGGCCACCCGCTCGTCTATCTGACGCTGAGCGCCGAGGGCCACCAGACCGAGTGCCCCTATTGCTCGCGCCACTTCGTCCTGAAGGAAGGCGCCAAGACGGGCACGCACGGGCACTGATCCAGGCGGCGGCGGGACAGGCAGCACCGCTTTTTTACAGGGCGGAAATCCCGCGCACAGGAAGGGCCGGAGCGATCCGGCCCTTTTTGTATGCCTGCAATGCAAATTGTTTCCGTGCGGATTGAGTCTGTGGCACGTCCGCCACCTTTTGCCGCGGGGATGCAACGGCGGGAAGGGTGGGCGCATATGCCGCTTTTATTGCAATTGTGAAAAATATAAAACGAACCGCCTTGACGCGCGCTGCAATCCGCCTTCTACTTTTTGCAGCGCACAAAAGGCGTCTTTCGCAATTGTCCGTTCAGGTCGTTCGCATGCTTTTTCCTGAGGCCACCGCTCTCGCGCCAGAAGAGTCCCGGTCCATGAGCCAAGAGACGGAAGAGCAGTACAAAAGTATTTTCGAGAACGCGGTCGAAGGCATTTACCAGACCACCGTGGACGGGCGTTACCTGCGGGTCAATCCGGCGCTGGCGCGCATCTACGGTTACCGCTCCCCGGACGACCTGATCGACAACCTGACGGACATCGCCGGCCAGCTCTACGTCGATCCCGGCAAGCGCGAGGCCTTCGCCCGCCTGATGGCCGAGCGCGACGTGGTCCAGAGCTTTGAGGCGCGCGTCTTCCGCAACGACGGCTCGATCATCTGGATTTCGGAAAACGCGCGCTGCGTGCGCGACGCCCACGGCCGCATCCGCTATTACGAAGGCACCGTCCAGGACATCACCGAGCGCAAGCAGCACGAGGAGAAGATCCGCCTGCTCGCCACCGTCTTCGACAGCGTGGCCGACGGCATCCTGATCGTGGACCCCGACCTGTCGGTGCAGGCGGTCAACCCGGCCTACGAGGTGATGACGGACTTCCAGCGGGAGGAGCTTCTCCACCGCCCGTTGGTGATCTTCGCCCCCGGTTCGCACGAGCGCAGCTTCATCGAGGACATCTGGCGCACCGCGCGCACGGGCGGGCGCTGGCAGGGCGAGGTGACCAGCTTCCGCCATTCCGGCGACGCCTTCGCCGCGTCCCTGTCGGTCACGGCGGTGCGTGCGCCGGGCGGGGCGCTGGAGCATTACGTGCTGACGCTGGCCGACATCAGCCAGCGCAAGTACCAGGAACACCAGATCCGCTATCAGGCCAGCTTCGACCGGCTGACCGACCTGCCGAACCGCTGGCTGGTCTGCGAGCGGCTGGAGGAGGCCATCGTGCGCGCCCAGCGCATGCGCACCAAGGTCGCCGTGGCCTTCCTGGACCTGAACCGCTTCAAGCAGGTGAACGACACGCTGGGCCACCATGCCGGCGACGACCTGCTGAAGCTGGTGGCGCGGCGGCTGCGCAACTGCACCCGCGTGTCGGACACGGTGGGCCGGCTGGGCGGCGACGAGTTCCTGATCGTGGCGCCCGACGCGGCGGACCGCGCCGCCGGCGCCCGGCTGGTGGAGAAGGTCCTCTATTCGATGGGCGAGCCCTTCGCCGTCCACAACCAGGAACTCTTCTGCGGCGCGTCCATCGGCGTGGCCTTCTTCCCCGACGACGGCGAGACGGCGGACCAGCTTCTGCGCAACGCCGATCTCGCCATGTACCACGCCAAGCGCAACCCGGAATGCAAGTTCGTCTTCTACGAGGCGGGCATGCGGGAGCGCACCGGCTTCACGCTGGGGCTGGAAAGCGACCTGCGCCGCGCCGCCGCGACGGGCGACGAGTTCGCGCTTCATTTCCAGCCCAAGGTGGACATGCCGCGCCGCGGCTCGCACCGGGTGATCGGGGCGGAGGCGCTGATCCGCTGGCGCCACCCGGTCCGCGGCCTCGTCAGCCCGGCGGAGTTCATCCCGCTGGCCGAGGAGACCGGCCTGATCTGGGAGATCGGCGCCTGGACCCTGAAGGAAGCCTGCGCCCGGCTGGCCGGCTGGCTGGCCGCCGGGCTGGACGTCGCGTCGGTGTCCGTCAACCTGTCGCCGCGCCAGTTCCAGGACGCGCGGCTGGTGAACTTCGTCCGCGACGTGGTGGAGAGCAGCGGTGTTCCGCCCGAGCGCCTGGAACTGGAGCTGACCGAGGGCGCCATGATCGGCGACATCGAGAAGGCGGTGACCATCCTGCACGGGTTGAAGGGGATCGGCATCCGCCTGTCCATCGACGATTTCGGGACCGGCTATTCCTCCCTGGCCTATCTGAAGCGGTTCCCGATCAACACGCTGAAGATCGACCGCAGCTTTGTCCGCGACATCGTGCAGTCCTCCACCGATCCGGCCATCGTCAGCACCATCGTGAATCTGGCCGACAGCCTGGGTTTCGACACCATCGCCGAGGGGGTGGAGACGGAGGAGCAGGCGGAGATGCTGCGCCGCCAGCGCTGCACGCGCATCCAGGGCTTCCTGATCAGCCGCCCGCTGGACGTGGACGCGTTCGAGCGCTTCGTGGCGGAGAACGCCGGGTAAGGGCGGCTTCCCGGCGGCGGGCCGGCGGGAAGCCGCGCCCCGTCAGTTGCCGAGCTTGCCGGTGTCGAGCACGATCATCGCGACGCCGATCTTCTCCTTGCTGGCCGGATCGAGCACCGGAACGCTGACCTCGGTCAGCATGGCGTTCGTCTCGGCGTCCTTTTCCGGGTCGGTCATGTAGAGGTCGGCGCCGCCGCTGTAGACCTTCTGCCATTTCGGCTCGTCGCCCTGCCAATAGTCGGAGGTGCCGCCGGTTTGGGCCACGTTCAGGCCGCGGTTGTCCATCAGCAGGATTTCCACGATCCGGCCGTTGCTCTTGTCCGTCACCTCCTTCAGGCGCTTGGTCACGGCGTTCGCGGCGATCCTGTCATAGGTGGGGTTGGCGGCTTTGGCCTTGGCCGCCGCCTTCCAGTCGTTGTCCATGGCGTCGATCTTCGCCTGGTCGAGGCCCTTGTGCTCGGTGTTCTGGGCCTTGACGGCGCCGACGACCGCCGGGTCGGCGAGCCAGGTCTGGGCCTGCGGGCTGACCGTCTTGCGGACGGTGGCTTCCAGGGCGGGGTCGGCGGCGTAGGCCGGCAGGGCGCCGAGCACGGTCAGGACCGCCGCGGTGGACAGGAGCAGGGAAACGCGTTTGGGCATCGATTCCTCCCATGATTGATCCGCCCGCGGGCCGTCTTTGCGGCCTGTGCTCCGCGGGGCGGAAAACCATAGGTCCCGCGTCATCCCGCCTGTCAGAGGAATGCGTGGATTATTCCGTGTGACGGAAAATCGGCAACACTAACCATTATTGCCGTTGAACGGGTGCCCCCACCCGGCCCTCCTCCACCTCCGCACTCTCCCGCGGGCGGCTCAGCGCGTAGTGCAGGGACAGGGCGCGGATCTGCTCCTCCGTCAGGTTGCGGGCGGCGGCGGCCATGATTCGGGACAGCGGCGTGTCGCCGTGCACATCCTTCCGCCAGAGGCGGAGCTGGTTCGCGATGTAACCCGCGTGCTGCCCGTCGAGACGGGGATAGCGCGGGTCGTGCCCCGCCCCGTGGCAGCCGGAGCAGGCCGGCACCCCGGTCCCGCGGTCGCCGGATTCGGCCAGCCGGGCGCCCAGTTCCAGCATCGCCGGATCGGCGTCGGCGGGCGGGGGCGGGTAGGGCGCCGCCGTCTGCCCCGCATAGTGATCGGCCAGGGCGCGCAGCGTCGCGTCGTCCAGCCCGGCGGCCACCGGCTGCATGATGCCGCTGTGCCGCCCGCCGTCCGCGTAGGCCCTCAGCGCGTGGAAGAGATAGTCGGCGTTCTGGCCGGACAGCCGGGGGAAGGCCCCGGTGCTGCGCCCGGCCCCGTCGTAGCCGTGGCAGCGGGCGCAGTTGTCCAGAACCGCGCGGGTGGGGCCGTCCATCGACTTCAGATCCGCCAGGGCCGATCGGTCGCCGTCCGGCGGCGCCTCCCCGAAGGCCAGCCGGCGGTACTCCCCGGCGCTCATGCCGTCCAGCCGGCGCAGGAAGGCGGCCACGGCCCAGGGCTCGTCGTCGCGCTTCTGCGCCGGCCAGGCGGGCATCCCGGCGTATTTGATGCCGCTGTAGGTGATCCAGTAAAGCTGCTTGTCCGTCCAATCCCCGGCATGGCCGGGCAGGAAGGGCGGGGCGGGCAGCATGTGGCGGGAGATCGGGTTGCGCGCGGTGTCGGGCGCGCCGTGGCAGGGGGCGCAGCCGTCCTCGTAATGACCGGCGCCGCGCTGGATCAGCGCCGGGTCGTCCAGGTCGGGCGGATCGTCCACGAAGGCGGCGTGCGTCTCGATGGAGTTGCGCATCGCCATGCTGAGGAACCAGTAGACCGGCGGCCAGTGCGGCTTGCTGGCGGCGACGCTGTAGAGCCCCGACCAGGCGAACAGGAAGCCACCCACCGCCTGGGCGCCCAGAACCAGCCCGATGATCGTCAGAACCCTGCGCATGGATGGGACGCTCCGGCGGTTTTGTTCGATCCTCCCCGAATGAATGCTCTCCCGATGACCGAAGTTCCGGCGGAACCTGCGGCGCTGCGGTGAGTTTAGCCGTGCAAGGACGCCGCCCGCCATCGCGGGCCGAACGCCGCAAGGGGGGTGCATGGACCGCGGGTCCGACCGCAGCGGGAGACGCAGACGGGACTGGCGGGGGGCGGCCCTGGCCGGCGGAATGGGGCTGCTGGCGGCCTGCGAGCGGGGACCGCAGTCGGCGCTCCACCCCGGCGGGCGCAACGCCGAAGCGATCCTGGACCTGACGCTGATCCTGGTCGCCGGGGGCGGGGTGATCTTCCTGTTCGTGATGGCGCTGGCGGGGTACGCCGTGATCGCCCGCCCGGAACGCTTCCCCGGAACCCGCGCCTGGGTGATCGGCGGCGGCATCGTCTTTCCCATCGTCACGCTGACCGCGCTCCAGGTCTACGAGTTCGCCGTCGCGCGGCAACTGTCGGACACCGGCGGGGTGGAGCCGCTGCGCGTCGAGGTCACCGGCCACATGTGGTGGTGGGAGGTCCGCTATCCCGGTGACGGTGGGGAAGGGGAGCCGCTGCGCACCGCCAACCGCCTCGTCATCCCCGCCGGGCGCCCGGTGGAGGTGGTGGTGACCGCGGCGGACGTCATCCACAGCTTCTGGGTGCCCAGCCTCGCCGGCAAGATCGACATGATCCCCGGCCACGAGAACCGCCTGATCCTGGTGGGGGAGCGGCCCGGCACCTACCGCGGCCAGTGCGCCGAATACTGCGGCGCCCAGCACGCGCTGATGGCCTTCGACGTGGTGGTGGAGCCGCCGGACCGCTTCGAAGAATGGCTCGCCGCCGAGCGCCGCCCCGCCGCGGAGCCCGCCGGGCCGCAGCAGAGCACCGGGCGCGACGCCTTCCTGCGCGCCGGCTGCGGGTCGTGCCACACGGTG
>NZ_JAUJFI010000081.1 GCF_030849505.1 Azospirillum isscasi
AAACGGGCGGCGGAAACGCCATTTCCAAGCCTCAGCAGAGGCAAAAAGCCGAAATATGTTCGTTTTTCCGCGACCTGTTAAGCCCCCGAGAACCTGTGCGGCGGGCCTGTGCGCAAGGATGGACCACAGAGACACGGAGACACAGAAATCCGACCGGAGGCGATCCAGCCCTCATGTCTTTATCACTCCGTGTCTCCGTGTCTCTGTGGCGAAAAGCGCCGCCACCATGGAATGCCGCGACGCGGGGCGCCATGCATGGCGGGAATGCCCGCTCCACCGACCGATTCTCCGGCTTTGTCGGGAGGGCCAACCATGCGTATGATCAAGGCCGCCGTTTAACATTTTCAACACCGGCGGACCGGCACCGGCAACGAACGGCTCCGGCAGCGAACACAGGGAAAGCGAACATGACCGACATGGGCACCGCAACGATCGGTAATTCCGCGGCCAGCCGCGACAAGGCGTATTTCCTGCACCCCTACACGAACCTGCACGCGCACGAGACCCAGGGCCCCCTGATCGTGGAGCGGGGCGAGGGCGTGCGCGTCTTCGACGACAGCGGCAAGGAATACATCGAGGGGCTGGCCAGCCTCTGGTGCGTGTCGCTGGGCTGGGGCGAGGAGCGCCTGGTCGAGGCGGCCACCCGGCAGATGCGCAAGCTGCCGACCTACCACGTCTTCGGCCACAAGAGCCACGAGCCGGGCATCGACCTGGCGGAGCGGCTGATCAAGCTGGCGCCGGTGCCGATGTCCAAGGTGTTCTTCGCCAACTCGGGTTCCGAGGCGAACGACACGGTCGTCAAGCTGATCTGGTACTACAACAACGCGCTGGGCCGTCCGGAGAAGAAGAAGATCCTGTCGCGCGTGAAGGCGTATCACGGCGTCACCGTGGCGACGGCCAGCCTGACCGGCCTGCCGAACAACCACCGCGATTTCGACCTGCCGATCGCGCGCATCCACCACGCCGACTGTCCGCACCACTACCGCTTCGCCGAGCCGGGCGAGAGCGAGGAGGATTTCGCCACCCGTCTGGCGGAAAGCCTGGAGAAGCAGATCCTGGCCGAAGGGCCGGAGACCATCGCCGCCATGTTCGCGGAACCGGTGATGGGCGCCGGCGGCGTCATCGTCCCGCCCGCAACCTATTTCGCGAAGATCCAGGCGGTCCTGAAAAAGTACGACATCCTCCTGGTCGCCGACGAGGTGATCTGCGGATTCGGGCGCACCGGCAATTTCTGGGGCAGCCAGACCATGGGCATGCAGCCGGACATCCTGAGCTGCGCCAAGCAGCTCTCCTCCGGCTATCTGCCGATCTCCGCCGTCATGGTGTCGGAGAAGATCTATCGGGCCTGCGTGGACGAAAGCCAGAAGATCGGCACCTTCGGCCACGGCTACACCTACTCCGCCCATCCGGTGGCGGCGGCGGTCGCCATCGAGACGCTGAAGATCTACGAGGAGCGGGACATGGTCGGCCATGTCCGCGCCGTCGCCCCGCTGTTCCAGCGCCGGCTGAAGGCTCTGGCCGACCACCCGCTGGTCGGCGAGGCGCGCGGCGTCGGCCTGATCGGCGCCATCGAACTGGTCGCCGACAAGGAGACCAAGGCCCCGTTCGAGCCGGTGGGCCGGGCCGGCGCCGTCGTCAACGCGCTGACCCAGGAGAACGGCCTGATCATCCGCGCCATGGGCGACAGCGTGGCGCTCTGCCCGCCGCTGGTCATCGGCGAGGAGGACATCAACATCCTGTTCGACCGCCTGACCACGGCGCTGGACGCCGCGATCCCCGTCCTGCGCGGGTAAGCACAGGCCGCGGTACCACGAAGGGCCGCCCCGCCGAACGGCGCGGGCGGCCCTTTGCGTTGGAAGGCGGGGTCAGGAACAGGCGGGGTCAGGAACGGGCGGTGTCGATGATCAGCGTGGAGACCGCCATGTCCGCCGCCGCCGCGTCGCGGAGCAGCGCCTCGGCGGTCGGCCAGACCATGCGCCCATCCAGTTCCACCAGCGAGCCGTTGAGCACCGCGACATAGCCGCCGACGCTTGCCATATGGACCAGCCGCGCCAGACGCACCGGCTGCGGCGCCGGTTCCGCCGCCCGGGACGGCGTTTCGGCGCGGACCGGAGGCGGCACGGCGGGACGCCGCGGCAGGGACGGAGCCGGATTGGCCGCCGCAAGGGGGGCTGGGCGGGAGGACGGGCGGAAGGGGATGACCTTGTTGCCACCGGTGGCGCGGGCCAGTTCCGGACCAGATGTCTGCCGGCCCCGCGCGCTGTCGAACGTCAGAACGGCATTCATCATGCAGCACTCCTCGTCAACGGCTTGAGTGGATTTTCCCATCCTCTCCCTGTCAGCGTCCATACGACCTTGCGCGTAAAATGGTCATGACAAAGGTAATTGGCGTAATTGGAAAGGAAACAATCCGGCCGTCCTGTCCATTATACATTGAAAATATTCAACGACATTGAACGTCAACATTGAAACATGGGCGAGAAAGAGAATTTCCGGATCATCGCAACGATTCGCCACGCTCCGGCCATGGCATAGGCTGTTCAGCGGATCGCCGGCACCGAAAGCCAAGCCGGTCCGCCGGGCCGCCGGGATTGGACTTTCGCAGGACGGACCTTTTGACCTCGGTCAATGCCGGGTGGCAACGCGGCGACGATCATGCCATCTTCCTAACGTGCTAGGCCCGGCGGCTGGATCGTCCGGACGGCACCCGCCCCTTCGGATGAACGCGAACGGAACGCGCGATGGATTACGAGAGCTTTTTCCGCACCCAGATCGCCACCCTGAAGCAGGATGGCCGCTACCGGGTCTTCGCCAACCTCGAACGGCACGCGGGGAACTTTCCGAAAGCCACCTTCCGCGACGCCGCCGGGAAGGAGCGGGAGGTCACCGTCTGGTGCTCCAACGACTATCTGGGCATGGGCCAGAATCCGGTCGTTCTGAAGGCGATGCACGACGCCATCGACGGCGTGGGCGCCGGGGCCGGCGGGACGCGCAACATCTCCGGCACCAACATCTACCATGTGCTGCTGGAGCGCGAGCTGGCCGACCTGCACCAGAAGGAGGCGGCCCTTCTCTTCACCTCCGGCTACGTCTCCAACGACGCGACGCTGGGGACGCTGGGCAAGCTGCTGCCCAACTGCGTGATCCTGTCGGACGCGCTGAACCACAATTCGATGATCACCGGCATCCGCAACAGCGGCGCCGAGAAGCACATCTTCCGCCACAACGACCCCAAGCACCTGGACGAGCTGCTGTCGCAGATCGCCCCGGACCGCCCGAAGGTCGTGGCCTTCGAGAGCGTCTATTCCATGGACGGTGACGTCGCCCCGATCCATGACCTGTGCGACGTTGCGGAGAAGCACGGCGCCATGACCTATCTGGACGAGGTGCACGCGGTCGGCATGTACGGCCCGCGCGGCGCCGGCGTGGCGGAACGCGACGGCGCCATGGACCGGCTGACCATCATCGAAGGCACGCTGGGCAAGGCGTTCGGCGTTCAGGGCGGCTACATCACCGGCTCCACGGCGCTGGTCGATTGCATCCGCAGCTTCGCCGCCGGCTTCATCTTCTCCACCTCCCTGTCGCCGGTCCTGGCCGCCGGGGCGCTGGCCAGCATCCGCTACCTGAAGACCAGCCAGACGGAGCGCGACCGCCACCAGGAGCGCGCGGCGACGCTGAAGCGCCTGATGGCCGACGCCGGCCTGCCGGTGATGCCGTCGGCCAGCCACATCGTCCCGGTGATGGTCGGCGACGCCCACCGCTGCAAGCGCGCCTCGGACGAGCTGATGGAGCGGCACAGCATCTACGTCCAGCCGATCAACTACCCGACCGTGCCGCGCGGGGCGGAGCGCCTGCGCTTCACCCCCACCCCGCTGCACGGCGACGCCGACATGGCGCGCCTCGTCGAGGCGCTGCTCGACGTGTGGAGCCGCCTGGACCTGCGTCTGGCGGCCTGATCCACCACCGATCCCTCGTCCTGGACGGAGGAGGGATTCCGTGATCTCCTGCGATGGCGTCATCGGCGCTCTGGACTTGTGGGCCGGAGCGCCTTACCTTTAGGCGTCGATGAGAACGTTTCGCAACGTTCGGCCCGCAAACGTCGACAGCCACCGCCCGACAGCCACCGTCCAGGAGTTCGCCATGTACCGTGACAACTCGCTGATGCCGAAGGAGGCCGTGCGCCTCGCCGTCCTGGGCACGCTGATCCAGAACGGGCCGCAGCGTTACGCCGATCTGGCCGGCGCGCTCCGCCATTTCCTCGACCGCATCGTCGGCCCGTCGCTCGACCTCATGGGCACCTCGCTGGAGATGCTGCGCTACGAGGGGTTGATCGAGGCGCTGGACGGCACCGGCATGGAGGACAACGCCCTGCTCGGCGCGACCGCGGTCGGAAAGACCGAATTCGGCACGCTGATGCGCGCCAACGTGCGCGCGCCGTCGGCGGACGGGGTGAACAAGCTGGTCATCGCGCTGAAGCTGCGCTTCCTGCATCTTCTGGACGTCGAGTCGCAGCGCGACCAGATCGACCATCTCGCCTCCCTCTGCGAAACGGAGCTGGCCCGGCTGGGCGACCTGAAGCGGGCGAGTGCGGGAAGCGACGGTCATTTCGCCGAATGGCTGGACCACGACATCGCCCAGGCCGAAGAACGGCTGAACTGGTTCAACAATCTCCTGTCGCGGTTGTGAGCGGCGCGGCGTTTTAGCCGCCTTTCATGCGAGCGTTTGTTTCGCGTTAGGGTTCTGGTGTAACTTCGGGGACAAACTGCCTAACCCGAAAGCATAGTCAGGACCCCCGCCATGGCTTCCAACCTGTCGCCCGACGATCTCGAAGACCGCCTGCGCGTCGAATTCATCGACGACGCCCGCGACCGGCTGGAAGTGATGAACGCCGCGCTGGACGGCGTGGCCAAGGGCACGCGGGAGCACAGCGCGGCCATCGGCGTGCTGCGCCTGGAAGCCCACAATTTCAAGGGCATGGGCACCAGCTTCGGCTATCCGACGGTCAGCCTCGTCGCGCACCGCCTGGAAGACTACCTGTCCGGCCTGAAGCAGTTGGAACAGCGCGAGCTGAACGACGCGCAGACCTTCGTGGACCGCATCGCGCAGCTGGTGGACCGGGCTGAGCAGCCTCAGGTTGCGGAAACGAACCAGATCATCCGCGCCCTGCCGGTGCGCTACCAGTTCGAGATCACCGACATCCAGATCAGCAACGTCGAGATCATGCTGGTCACCCCGTCCAAGGTCGTCGCCAAGAAGGTGGGGACGGAGCTGGCGGCCTGCGGCTTCCGCACGGTGACGGTCAGCGATCCCATCGAGTCGATCAGCCTTGCCGTGCGCGTCCCGCCGGACATGCTGATCGCGTCGATGGTGATGGACGGCCTGTCCGGCCTGGACCTGATCCGCGGCCTGCGCGCCATGAGCGTGACGCACAACGTGCCGATGGCGCTGCTGACCTCCATGAACCTGGACAACCCGGCCCTGAAGGAAATCCCGCACGGCGTCTCGGTCATCCGCGTCGGCGAGCATTTCGGGGAAGACTTCGCGGCGGTGGTGGCGAAGCACAACCTCGGCTGAGGGGGCTGAGGGGTTGGATTCTCGACGGACAACAGGGTCTTCACGGATTGCACGGATTTGAAGCACGGATTTCACGAATTTTTTTGATGGCTTGCTCAGCATCGGCTGTTCGATCAGCCCCTACTGAACAAGCCATCAAAAAATCCGTGTCATCCGTGAAAAAATCTATGAAATCCGTGTGAACCCAGTTGTCCACCAACGGGCAGCCACCCGCATCAATACAAGTGCTGCCCCCCGGTGATGAACATCTCCGTCCCCGTGACGTAGCCCGAATCGGGGCCGCACAGGTAGAAGATCACCGCCGCCACATCCTCCGGCGTGCCCATGCGCTTCAGCGGGATGCGCGGGATCAGCACGTCGTATTCCGGGCCGGTCATGGCGGTTTCGATCTCGCCCGGCGCCACGGCGTTGACGCGCACGCCGATCTCGGCGAATTCCACCGCCATTTCGCGGGTCAGGCCGGACAGCGCCGCCTTGGAGGTCGAATAGGCCGACCCCGCGAAGGGGTGCACCGCGTGGCCGGCGATGGAAGTCACGTTGACGACCGCCCCCTTGCCCCGCGACAACGGCGCCGCGAAGCCGCGCGCCAGCACCAGCGGGGCGAAGAAGTTCAGTTCGAACACCCGGTGCCAGCCTTCGATGGCCCCGTTCAGGCAGCCGAGACGCTCCTTGATCGGCGTCTTGGGTGAAATACCCGCGTTGTTGACCAGCGCGTGCAACGGCGCGCCGTCCAGCGCGCGGTTGGCCTCCTCCAGGAAGCGGGCGCGGCTGTCCGGATCGGACAGGTCCGTCGGGATGTGGTGGGTCCAGTTCGGATCGCGCCGGCAATGATCCGGCACCTCCTCGCGGGAACAGGAGATGACCCGCCAGCCCTCGGCGCTGAAGCGCTGCACGGTGGCGTGGCCGATGCCCCGGCTGGCGCCGGTGAGAATGACGGTTTTACGGTGCGGCATGATGTCCACGATAACCCGCTTCGCGCCGCCGCGCCAGCGGGGCCGTTGCCGTCCGAACCTGGACCCGTTGACTGGCGCGCCGCGCCGCCCAACCTTCAGCCTTGTCCCGACCGCGCCCTGCCCCTTGGAGGACCGCCGACGTGCTTCCCCGTTTGATGGCTGTCCTTCTGTTTTCCGGCCTGCTTTCCGGCGGCCTCCTGGCCGGCATGGGAAGCGGTGCCGCGGCGAAGGCCGCCGCCTGCGTGCCGCCCGGCGGCTGGGCCGACGCCTCCGCCCGCCCGCTGGGCGCCGCCGGTCTGCTGCGCCGGGCCGCCGCGTCCCCCGCCGTCCTGCTGGGGGAACGGCACGACAGCGCCGACCATCACCGCTGGCAACTCCACACGCTTGCGGCGCTGCACGCGCTGAACCCCGATCTGGCGGTCGGCATGGAGATGTTCCCGCGCAGCGTCCAGCCGGTTCTGGACCGCTGGAGCGCCGGGCAACTGACCGAGGCGGAGCTTCTGCGCGAGACCAACTGGCCGAAGGTCTGGGGCTACGACGCGCGCTTCTACCTGCCGATCCTGCATTTCGCGCGCATGAACCGGCTGCCGGTGATCGCGCTGAACGTGGACCGCGGGCTGGTCAGCCGCACCGCGCGTGAGGGCTGGACCGCCATTCCCGCCGCCGAGCGCGAAGGCGTGGGCGACCCGGCCCCTCCCCCGCCCTCCTACACCGAGCGGCTGCGCGAGGCCATGGCCGCCCACGGCCCGACCGAGCGCCGGTCCGGCAGCTTCGAGCGCTTCGTCGAGGCGCAATCCGTCTGGGACCGCGCCATGGCGGAGCGCATCGCCGACGCCCGCCGCCGGACCAACCGAACCGTCGTCGCCATCCTGGGCCAGGGGCACATCGAAGGGCGCGACGGCGTCCCTCACCAGCTTACCGATCTGGGGATCGGGGACAGCGTGGTCCTGCTGCCCTGGGACTCGGACCGCCCCTGCGGCGAACTGGACGGGCGGATCGCCGACGCGGTCTATGGGCTGGGCGACGGCGAGACGACGCCCGACACGCCCCGCCCGCGGCTGGGCGTGATGCTGGAGCCGGGCCGGGACGGGGTGCGGGTGCGCGCCGTCACCGAGGGCAGCGTCGCCGCCGCCGCCGGGTTGGCGGCGGGCGACATCGTGGTCGCCGCGGCGGGAACTCCGGTCCGCGAGGCGTCCGACCTGACGGCGGTGGTGCAGCGGCAGGCCCCCGGCACATGGTTGCCCCTGACGGTCAAAAGGGACCAGGGCACGGCGGAGCTGGTGGCCAAATTCCCGGCGGAATAGCGGCGGCTACAGCATCCGTTCCCACTGTGCCAGAATGTCCGGCGTGGGGTTCACCGCCGGGGCGAAGTCGCTGCGGCCCAGCCGCGAGCGGTGTTCCCGCAAGGCCCACTGGACGGTCGGGAAGGCCAGATCGTCCCACGGGATCTCCTCCCAGCGGAACAGCCCGACCTCCGCGCTTTCCGGCCCGGCGGACACGTCCGGCGACAGCAGGCGGGCGCGGAAGATCAACTGCACCTGGCTGATGCGTGGGATGTCGTAGACGGCCAGCAGCGAATCGATCGCGATCCGCGCCCGCGCCTCCTCCCACGCCTCGCGGGCCGCGCCCTCCATGGTGCTTTCGCGTTCCTCCATGAAGCCGGCGGGCAGGGTCCAATAGCCCTTGCGTGGCTCGATGGCACGGCGGCACAGCAGGATGCGGTCCTCCCACACCGCCACCGACCCGACGACGATCAGCGGGTTCTGGTAGGCGATGTAGCCGCAATCCGGACACATCAGCCGCTCGCGGTCCTCGCCGGGCGGGATGGCGCGGACGCGGGGGCCTTGGGGAAGGCTTGGTTTCGGAGGCGGATCGTCGGGCATCCGTCGGATATGGCGCAGACGGGTACGGGGAGCAAGCCCGTATCGCGTCCTGTCCGGCCGCCCTGTCCGGCCGCCCTGTCCGGCCGCCCTGTCCGGAGGGACGGGGGCCGTTCGGCTTTGTTCATTGCCCGTTCTCTTTCCCGATTCGTTCCTGTAGTCTCGCCTGTAGTCTCGCATCCGGAGCGATCTTTGGGGAATTTCATGCAGTTCGCGTTCGACGCACCGTCGGTGGCGCTCGGCGTCCTTGCCGGCGCCCTTCTGGGGGCGGTCCTCGCGGGGATGATCGTGCGCCTGTTCGCCGCACGCGCCGAGGCGGAGGCCGCG
Organism: Azospirillum isscasi; assembly: GCF_030849505.1. Lineage (GTDB taxonomy): Bacteria > Pseudomonadota > Alphaproteobacteria > Azospirillales > Azospirillaceae > Azospirillum > Azospirillum isscasi. Next base: position 8,735 of record NZ_JAUJFI010000081.1, read on the forward strand.
GCCATCCGGGCCGAACTGGCCACCCGGCTGGACGTCGCGGAGCGAATCGAGGACGAGCTGCGGGAGGAGGTGGAGGCCCGCGACCATCAGGTCGCCCGGCTGAACGGCGAGCTGTCCGCCGCCCGCGAGCGGCAGGCGGAGCTGTCCACCACGCTGGCCCGCGAGCGCGCGTCGGCGGCGGAGAAGCTGGCCCTTCTGGAACGCGCGCAAGCCACCCTGTCCGACAGCTTCAAGGCTCTCTCGGCGGAGGCCCTGCGCTCGAACAACCGGAGCTTCCTCGACCTTGCCAAGGAGACGCTGGCGACCTTCCAGGAGCAGGCGCGCGGCGACTTGGAGAAGCGGCAGACCGCCATCGCCGACATCGTCGCCCCGGTCCGCCAGTCGCTGGAGCGGATGGACGGCCAGATCCAGGAGATGGAGCGCAGCCGGGCCGGCGCCTACGAGGGGTTGAGGCAGCAGGTGCTGTCGCTGGTCGAGACCCAGGCCCAGCTTCGCGCCGAGACCGGCAACCTCGTCCGCGCCCTGCGCAGCCCGGTGGCCCGCGGGCGCTGGGGCGAGATCCAGCTCCGCCGGGTCTGCGAGATGGCCGGGATGCTCGACCACTGCGACTTCGTGGAGCAGATGAGCGTGGAGAGTGCCGGCGGGCGGCTGCGCCCCGACCTCGTGGTCAAGCTGCCGGGCGGCAAGACCATCGTGGTGGACGCCAAGACGCCGCTGGAAGGCTATCTCGACGGGGTGCAGGCCGGCGACGACGGCGCCCGCCGCGACGGCCTGTCCCGCCACGCCCGCCATGTGCGGGAGCACATGAAGCAGCTCGGCACCAAGGCTTATTGGGACCAGTTCGAGGATTCCCCGGAGTTCGTGGTGCTGTTCCTGCCCGGCGAGAATTTCTTCTCCGCAGCGCTGGAGCACGACCCGGCTCTGATCGAGGCGGGCATCGACCACCGGGTGATCCTCGCCACCCCGACGACGCTGATCGCCCTGCTGCGCGCCGTCGCCTATGGCTGGCGCCAGGAACGGCTGACCGACAGCGCCCGCGAGATCAGCGCGCTGGGCGCCGAGCTGTACAAGCGCCTGCACGATCTGGGCGGCCACATGGAGCGGCTGGGCGTGCAGCTCGACCGGGCGGTGGGCTGCTACAACGGGGCGGTCGGCAGCCTGGAATCCCGCGTGCTGGTCACCGCCCGCCGCTTCCGCGACCTGCACGCCACCCCCGACAGCGCCGAGGAGATTCCGCTGCTGGAGCCGCTCGACCACGCCCCCCGCCCGCTCCAGGCGCCGGAGCTGCGGGCGGCGGCCAGGGCGTGACAGGAGGCGCGCCCCCCTGTTTCGCCTTGCAATGGGCGGGGCCGGTCCCAATTTCCCTCCTGTCATTCTGCTTCGGACTGCCGGCCTGCTACGCCTTCGGGTGCCCAGATCGTCGCTATGCCTGGACACAGTCTGATGCGCTGCACCGGCCGATGCGGCGCCATTCATTCAATCGGAGGGCAATCATGCCTGTCGGTACCGTCAAGTGGTTCAACAGCACCAAGGGCTATGGCTTCATCCAGCCGGAAACCGGCGGCCCGGACGTCTTCGTCCACATTTCCGCGGTCGAGCGCGCGGGCCTGCGCGGTCTGAACGAGGGCCAGAAGGTTTCCTACGAGGAACAGCGCGATCCGAAGCGCGGCAAGACCTCGGCGGAGAACCTTAAGGCCGTCTGAGCCACGCCTCACGGCACGGCATCGGGAGGGGCACCGGGCAACCGGTGCCCTTTTCCGTTGCGCGCTTTTCTTCTACAAGCATCGTCCTGACTTTCGGAGTTCCCCCCATGGCCAAGCCCAAGAAGAAGCAACCGGTGGACAGCGCCTTCGTGCTGTTCGACATTCTGTACGAAGACGGCGCCCGCACCTCCAACCGCAAGGTTCCCAGCGCCCTGGTGGGCGGCCTGGACGGCGACGAGCCGGCCCGCGCCTTCATCGAGGAGCAGGACCGCAAGATCGCCGAGATGTCCGGCAACCCCCGCGGTCCCATCAAGTCGATCACCCGCTCCCCGCTGTGAGGCGCGGCCGGCGGGCATGACATTGGCGGGCATGACATTGGCGGGCATGACATTGGCGGGTTGCGTTTTCCGCCTTCCTTGACCTCGTGGCCCGCCCCCCATATTTTGACAGATTGCCGCATCTCCACGCACCGTTGCTGAGCTCCCATGGCCGTTCTGGATATCCTCGTCGCCCCGCATCCCGTCCTGAAGCAGAAGGCGAAGCCCGTCGAAAAGGTGGACGCCCGCGTCGCCAAGCTGATGGACGATATGGTCGAGACCATGTACGCCGCGAAGGGGATCGGCCTCGCCGCCCCGCAGATCGGCATCCTGGAGCGCGTCATCGTCGTGGACGTGCACGAGAAGGACGAGGAGCCGAACCCCATCCGCCTCGCCAACCCGGAAATCGTCTGGAAGTCGGACGACACCGCGGTGTGCGAGGAAGGCTGCCTGTCGGTGCCCGACCAGTTCGCCGAAGTCACCCGCCCGGCGGCGATCCGCGTCCGTTACCTCGACGAGAAGAACGAACCGCGCGAGCTCGAGGCCGACGGCATGCTGGCGACCTGCATCCAGCACGAGATCGACCATCTGAACGGCGTCCTGTTCGTCGATTACCTGTCGATGCTGAAGCGCAACATGATCCTGCGCAAAGTGCAGAAAATGCAGCGCACGGGCGCCGGCGCCTAACCCTATCGACACTGGACGACCCGTCATGACGCCGCTCCGCCTCGTTTTCATGGGCACGCCGGACTTCGCCGTGCCCAGCCTCCGCGCCCTGGCCGATGCCGGGCACGAGGTGGTCTGCGTCTACAGCCAGCCGCCCCGCCCCGCCGGGCGCGGGCAGCAGGTGCAGAAGTCGCCGGTCCACCGCTTCGCCGAAGAGCGGGGCATCCCCGTGCGCACCCCCAAATCGCTGCGCAACGCCGAGGCGCAGGCCGAGTTCGCCGACCTTAAGACTGACGCCGCGGTGGTCGCCGCCTATGGGCTGATCCTGCCGCAGCCGGTCCTCGACGCGCCGCGTCTGGGCTGCCTGAACGTGCACGGTTCGCTGCTGCCGCGCTGGCGCGGGGCGGCGCCGATCCAGCGCTCGATCCTGGCCGGCGACGCGGAGACCGGCATCACCATCATGCAGATGGACATCGGGCTGGACACCGGCGCCATGCTCCTGAAGGACGCGGTGGCGATCACCGCGGAGACCACCGCCAGCAGCCTGCACGACGCCCTGGCCGACATGGGCGCCCGCCTGATCGTGCAGGCGCTCGACGGCCTCGCCGAAGGCCGCCTGACCGCCGAGCCGCAGCCGGAGGAGGGCGTGACCTACGCCGCCAAGCTGACGCGCGAGGATGGCCGGCTCGACTGGACGCGCGACGCCGCCTTCGTCGAACGGCAGGTCCGCGCCCTCACCCCCTGGCCCGGCTGCTGGTTCGACATCAAGGGCGAACGCATCAAGGTGCTGAAGGCCGAACCCGCGCCCGAGGCACGCAAGGCCGCGCCCGGAACGCTTTTGGACGACCGCCTGACCATCGCCTGCACGGACGGGGCCGTACGCCTCACCCTGGTCCAGCGGCCCGGCAAGGGTCCGGTGGACGGCGCCGCCTTCCTGCGCGGCTTCGCCCTGCCGGTCGGCACCCTTCTCGACGACGCCGCATGCAGCGCTGGAAACTGACCCTCGAATATGACGGCCGGCCCTTCGTGGGCTGGCAGCGGCAGGACAACGGCCCCTCCGTCCAGCAGACGCTGGAGGAGGCGATCGAACGCCTGTCCGGCGAGACCGTACGCGTCCACACCTCCGGACGTACGGACGCGGGCGTACACGCGCTGGGGCAGGTCTGCCATTTCGACCTGGAGAAGCCTTTCACCGGGCTGAAGCTGCGCGACGCGCTGAACTTCCACCTGAAGCCCGCCCCCGTCGCCGTCCTTCTGGCCGAGGCGGTGCCGGAGGACTTCCACGCCCGCATGACCTGCCTGGGGCGCAGCTACGTCTACCGCATCGTCAACCGCCGCGCCCCGCTGGCCCTGGAGACGGGCCGCGCCTGGCACGTCATGCGCCCGCTGGACGCGGAGGCGATGCACGAGGCCGCGCAGGTCCTGGTGGGACAGCACGACTTCACCAGCTTCCGCGCCTCGCTCTGCCAGGCCAACTCCCCGGTCAAGACGCTGGAGCGGCTGGCCGTGGAGCGGGTGGGCGAGGAGGTCCGGGTGCACGCCGCCGCCCGCTCCTTCCTGCACCATCAGGTGCGCAACATGGTGGGCACGCTGGAGCTGGTCGGGGCCGGCAAATGGACCGCCGACGACCTGCGCCGGGCGCTGGAGGCGCGCAACCGCTCCGCCGCCGGGCCGACCGCGCCGCCGGACGGGCTGTACTTCGTCGGCGCCCGCTACTGACGCCCGGAAGGCGGCGGCTGGCGCTCTCCATCGATAGCCGATAGAGTCCCAGGCGAACGAACAACCGGCCGGGTCTCCTCCGCCGTGCATCGACTCCTTGCGCCGTTCCTTTTGCTGGCTGCCCTGCTGCTGCTGACCGGCTGCGGCGTGGACGGCGATCAGGCGGCCCTGTGCCGGAAGCTGATCCCCGCCTTCGAACCCGGCCCCTTCACCGTCGTGGACACCACGGAGATGGCTGGCGAGGAACCGGCGGTGCGCCTGTCCTACCGCGCGGGGGCCGAGACCCACTGGATCGCCTGCCGGTTCGGCGGACGCTTCTTCGATTCGCGCCGGCACGAGCTGGTGGCGGCGGCGACCGACCGCATGGGGTGGCTGACACCCATGCAATTCACCATGCTGCGCGTCTGGGCCGGGCTGCCCGCCTCCCGCCTCGGCCTGCCGCCGGAATCGGCGGGACCGCCGCCGGGGCCGCGGACGGACTGGGCGCCGCTGCTGTTCTTCCTGCAACAGGTCATCAACGCGGCCACGGTGGCCTGCGTCTACGGGCTGCTCGCGCTGGGCTACACGCTGGTCTATGGCATCCTGGGGCAGATCAATCTGGCGATGGGCGAACTGACCATGATCGGCGCCATGCTGACCGCCATGGGGGCGGCGGCGCTGGGCATGGCCGGGCTGGGCAGCCTTCCGCTGGCGGTGCTGGGCGTCTTCGCCACGGTGATGGCCTTCACGGCCGTGCAGGGCTGGACGATGGACCGGCTGGTCTTCCGCCGGCTGCGCCGCACCCACACCCACACGCCGCTGATCGCCGCCGTGGGCCTGTCCATCGCCTATCAGGAGGGGATGAGGCTTCTGCATGGCGCCCGCGACTGGTGGCCCGCCCCCTTCCTGGCCGACCGCCACGAGCTGTTCAGCGACGGCGCCTTCACCGTCACGGCCTTGACGTCCCAGGCGGTGATCCTTCTGATGACCGGAGGGCTGTACGCCCTGCTGTGGGCGGTCATGCAGCGCACCGCCTATGGCCGCGCCCACCGCGCCTGCGCCGACGACGTGGCGGCGGCGGAGCTGGTCGGGGTGGATGTGGACCGCACCGTCGCCACCACCTTCGCGGTCGGCGGCGCGCTGGCCGCGGCGGCGGGGGCGGTGATCGCGCTCTATTACGGCGGGGTGAATTTCTACACGGGCTATCTGGTGGGCTTCAAGGCGCTGGCTGCCGCGGTGGTGGGCGGCATCGGGTCGGTTCCCGGCGCCATGCTGGGGGGTGCGCTTCTGGGGCTCGTGGAAACCTTCTGGTCGGCCTATTTCGCCATCGCCTACAAGGACATCGTGGCCTTCGGCCTGCTCACCCTGTTCCTGATCTACCGCCCGGACGGGCTGATGGGCCGAAGCCGCGGGCGGGGGGACTGACCGGCCCCCCGCCGGGCCGGTCAGGAAAGGACCGCCCCCATGGCCGCGGCGATGGTGTCCAGGTCGCGGTCGGTGACCGCGAACAGTCCGAAGCGGAACGGATAGCCCCAGTTCCGCACCCCCGCGGAGAAATCCAGCCGGTCGAGCAAGGGCTGGATCGGCGTCTCCCGCCCGTCCAGCCACCGCACGTCGCGGCGGAAGGGGACGAAGCCGCCGCCCATGTCGAACTGGTAGGGGTCGCCGTCCCGCACGATCCCCACGGCGGTGAAGGACTGCAATCGGTCCTTCCCCTGGAACCGCTCGGTCGGCGAGTAGTAGGCGACGCGGTCCCCCGGGCGGATGCGGCGCAGCGGCGCCGCCTTGCCGTGGCAGACCTGCATGAAGCCCTCCGCCCGCCCCCGCCGGACATGCTCGGCGGAGGCGATGGCGATCCAGCTTCGGCCCGTGGTCTGGCTCGTGGTCTGGCTCGTGGTCCGGTTCATGGCGGGCCTCACGCTTCCAAGGGGCTGAAGACGCGCAGGCGGTGCCCGTCCGGGTCAAGCGCGACGAAGGTGTGGCCGAAGTCCATGGCGGTGGGCGGCTGGGCGATGGTCAGGCCGCGCTGCACCCAGTTGTCGTGAAGGGCCTGCACCGCGTCGGCGCCGGCCACGCGGAAGCCGATCTCGCTGCTGCCGCCGAGCGGGCCGGCGGAAGCCGCCGGCTCCACCGTATGGCGCGACCACAGGCCCAGCATGACGCCGGAGTCCAGGGCGAACATGGCGAAGGTGGGCGACGCCTCGACCGGCGGCTTGCCGGTCAGATCGGCGTAGAAGGCGGCGCTGGCGGTCGGGCTGTCCACGTAGAGGAGAATGATGTTGGCGCTGAACATGGGCTGGTTTCCTCGCTGGTCTGCGGTGCGGGCGATCCCGTCCGGCGAAGCCCATGCTAGGCGAGGACACTGACAGTTTCTGTCAGCAGCCGTGTGGGGAGGCGCGCAAAAAGCGCTCACCGCTCCCGGATGCCCTCGGCCTCCCGCCACTCCTTCAGCAGCGCCTGCCGCCGCCGCGGGTAGCGGGCCTCCAGCGCCGTCACGGCGACGATGCGGTCGGCACGGAAATGGCGCATCGCCCCGCGCAGCTCGCACCACGCGACCAGGACGCGCAGCCGGTCGAAGAAGCCGAGGGCGAAGGGCCAGATGGTGCGGTCGGTGGGCGCCCCGTCGCGGTCGCGGTAGGCGATGGACAGCTTGCGCTCGCTCCGGATGGCCCGCCGGACGATGGCGAGGTCCACGCCGTCCCCGACGATGGGTTCGCCCGGCCCGACGAGCAGCGCGGAGGCGTCCATGCGGTCGCGGAGGTCCGGCGGCAGCACCGCCGCGATCTTGGCGAGCGCGTTCTGCGCCGCCGCCCCCAGCGAGCCGTCCGCCCGGTCGGCCACCCAGCGGATGCCGAGGGCGAGCGCCTCGATCTCCTCCTCCGCGAACATCAGCGGCGGCAGCAGGAAACCGGGCTGGAGGAGATAGCCGACGCCCGGCTCGCCGTCGATGCGGGCGCCCTGCGCCTGCAAGGTGGCGATGTCGCGGTAGATCGTGCGCAGGCTGACGCCGAGTTCGTCGGCCAGCACATGCCCGCTGACCGGCCGGCGGTGGCGGCGGAGGCACTGGATCAGATCGATGAGGCGTTCGGCGCGCGACAGCGGAGGATGCCCCTAAAACGCCGAAGCGGGGACGGCTTGAAGGCCATCCCCGCTTCGGGCTTCACAGCAGACCGTGAGAGCTTACAGGCTGCGCACGTCCGTCAGGTGCCCGGTCACCGCCGCGGCCGCGGCCATGGCCGGGCTGACCAGGTGGGTGCGCCCGCCGCGGCCCTGGCGGCCTTCGAAGTTGCGGTTGGAGGTCGAGGCGCTGCGCTCGCCCGGCGACAGGCGGTCGGCGTTCATGGCCAGGCACATGGAACAGCCCGGCTCACGCCACTCGAAGCCGGCCTCGGTGAAGATCTTGTCCAGACCCTCTTCCTCCGCCTGCTCCTTCACCAGACCCGAACCGGGGACGACCAGGGCGCGCACGCCCTCGGCCACCTTGCGGCCCTGGGCGATCACCGCGGCGGCGCGCAGATCCTCGATGCGGCCGTTGGTGCAGGAGCCGATGAAGACGGTGTCCACCTTCACGTCGGTCAGCTTCTGGCCGGGCTCCAGGCCCATATAGGCCAGCGAGCGCTCGACCGCGGCGCGCTTGCCGGCGTCGGCCACGTCCGCCGGGTTCGGCACGGTCGCGGTGATCGGCAGCACGTCCTCCGGGCTGGTGCCCCAGGTAACCTGCGGAACGATGTCGGGGGCGTTCAGCACGACGGTGGTGTCGTAGACCGCGCCCTCGTCCGACGGCAGGGTCTTCCAGTACTCCACCGCCTGCTCCCAGGCGCCGGCCTTCGGAGCCAGGGCGCGGCCCTTGACATACTCGAAGGTCTTCTCGTCCGGAGCGATCAGGCCGGCGCGGGCGCCGCCCTCGATGGCCATGTTGCAGACGGTCATGCGGCCTTCCATCGACAGGCCGCGTATGGCCTCGCCGGCGAACTCGATGACGTGGCCGGTGCCACCGGCGGTGCCGATCCTGCCGATGATCGCCAGCACGATGTCCTTGGCGGTCACGCCCGGCGGCAGTTCGCCGTCCACGCGGACCAGCATGTTCTTGGCCGGCTTCTGCAGCAGGGTCTGGGTGGCCAGCACATGCTCCACCTCCGACGTGCCGATGCCGAAGGCCAGAGCGCCGAAGGCGCCGTGGGTGGCCGTGTGGCTGTCGCCGCAGACGATGGTGGCGCCGGGCAGCGTGAAGCCCTGCTCCGGACCGACGATGTGCACGATGCCCTGGCGGACGTCGTCCATCGGGAAATAGCGGACGCCGAAATCACGCGCGTTCTTGTCCAGCGTCTCGACCTGGATGCGGCTCTCCTCCTCGGTGATGCCCTTGGAGCGGTCGGTGGTCGGGACGTTGTGGTCGGGCACGGCGAGGGTGGCTTCCGGGCGGCGCACCGGACGGCCGGCAAGCCGCAGCCCCTCGAACGCCTGCGGGCTGGTCACCTCATGGACCAGATGGCGGTCGATGTAGAGGATGCAGGTGCCGTCGTCCTGACGGTGGACGACGTGGCTGTCCCAAATCTTGTCGAACAGGGTGCGCGGCTTGGACATAGCAACTCTCTCTCGCGGCAATTCTCTCTCGCAAACCACAGACCGGACGAACGAAGCGTGCGGTAAGAGGGCGGCACAATAGCCGTCTCTTTCAACCAGGACAAGGCCGGGACAGGGCCGGGGCTGTGGAAAACACCCGCCCTGCCGCATCGGGAAAAAACGGCGGTCCCATCCCCCGCCCGTTGGGTGGCGGGCGGGGCGGCCCTATGGTAGCGTCCGGCACCGCCCCATAGGATGAAGGGTTATCCCGTGACGGACCGCACTGTCCGCTGTGAACGCTGCGAACGGCCCTATCCCGCCGACCTGCCCGGCTGCCCCAGTTGCCGGCGCATCCGCCAGACCAACATCGCCATCGCCACCACCATGATCCTTCTGGTGCTGTTCGCCATCGGCGGCTGGTTCGGCATCCAGGTTCTGACCGGCTTCTCGACCGGCGCCACGCCGTAACGCCGGCCCCTTGCGGGGCTGCCGCACGGGGAACGCAGACCTCCCGCCCCCGCCCGCGCCGTAGGATGCGGCAAAATCGGGGTGGGAGGACTCATGAGTGGGCCGGGTGCGGCGGTCTACGCGCAGCTTGCGGGGATCGTTCTGTTCTGGGGTGCCAACTGGCCCCTGATGAAGCTGGCCCTGTCCGACATCGGGCCGCTGACCTTCTGCCTTCTGCGCTTCGCCGGGGCGGCGGCGGTGCTGGCTCTGCTGTCGCGGGTGCTGCGCTTTCCCCTTGTGCCGCAGCGCGGGGAACGCTGGCCGCTGGCCCTGGTCGGGCTGTTGCAGATCGCCGGCATGCTGGATCTCAGCTCCATCGGCTTGCGGGTGGTGCCGCCGGGGCGGGCCGCGGTGCTGGCCTACACCATGCAGATGTGGGCGCTGCCGCTCGGCGTGCTGCTGGCCGGGGAGCGCTTCACCCGCGGACGGGTCATCGGCGCGTTTCTGACCTTCGCGGGCGTTCTCATCTTCTTCAACCCGGCGCTGCTGGACTGGAGCGACCCGGCGGTGCTGACGGGCAACGGCCTGCTGCTGGCCTGCGCGCTGAGCTGGGCGCTGGGCGCCACCGTCTACCGCCGCCGGGGCCAGCGGCACGGCGGCTGGCGCACCCCCTTCTGGACGCAGACCTTCTGGCAGATCGCCGTCAGCGCGCTGGCCACCGCCCCGCTGGCCCTGGCGGCGGAGCACGCCCGGCCCATCCATTGGACACCCGCGCTGGGCGGCGTGCTCGCCTTCAACTGGGTGATCGCGACGGGGCTGTGCTTCTGGTGGTGGGCGAAGTCGCTGACCGCCATGCCCGCCGCCCAGGCCGGGCAGATCATCTGCCTTGTTCCGGTCACCGCCCTGCTGCTGAGCGCGGTCTTCATGGGCGAGCCGCTGACGATCGGCGTGCTGGCCGCGGTGGCGCTGATCGGGGCGGGGATTCTGACGACGATGCGGGCGCGGTAGGGGGGTGGTTCGGGGAGTGGTTGAGTTGGGTCCCCACCCAGCTCTCCCCCGTGTTGCAGGGGAGGGCTTTTTTTATTGCCCAACGCCGAACACCCGCCCGGATCGCTCCGGGCGGGTGCTGGTGTAGGCGTACCGAACGGAAGGGCGCCGGATTACTCCGCGGCGGCCTTCGTGTTCATGCCGCGGCCGGTCGTGCGCTCGGCGATACGGGCCGACTTGCCGCGACGGTCGCGCAGATAGTACAGCTTGGCGCGGCGGACGGCGCCCTTGCGGACCAGCTCGATCGACTCCAGACGCGGGGAGTAGAGCGGGAACACGCGCTCCACACCCTCGCCGTAGCTGATCTTGCGGACGGTGAAGGACGAGTTCACGCCGGCGTTCCGGCGGGCGATCACGACGCCCTCGTAAGCCTGGACGCGCTCGCGCGTGCCCTCGACCACCTTCACGTTCACGCGGACGGTGTCGCCCGGCGAGAACTCCGGAATGGTCTTGCCGCCGAGGGCCTTCTCGATCTGCTCCTGCTCGAGCTGCTGCAACAGGTTCATGACACTACCCCTTTCCATCGGTGCGCCTCGCGGCGGACCGTCACTCTGGTTTCGGGCCGCGCCGGCGACCCCGTTTCCCAATCTGACCCTCGGCCTTGCGCCCCGCCTCGTAGCGGTCCCACAGGTCCGGACGCCGGGCCTGGGTGATCCGCTCCGCCTCGGCGAGCCGCCAGGCGCGAACCTTCTCGTGGTGGCCGGACAACAGGATGTCCGGGACCGACCGTTCCACACCCTGCCCGTCGGTCCAGACCGCGGGCCGGGTGTAGTGGGGGTATTCGAGCAACCCCCGTTCGAAACTTTCCTCGCCCGCCGTCTCCACATTGCCCATGACACCGGGGAGCAGGCGCACCACGGCGTCGATCAGGCACAGGGCGGCGGTCTCGCCGCCGGACAGCACGAAATCCCCGAGGCTGACCTCCTCAAGGCCGTGCGCGTCCAGCACCCGCTCGTCCACCCCTTCGTACCGGCCGCAGAGCAGGGTGACCACCGGGGTGGCCGCCAGCTCCTTGACCAGCTCCTGGTCGAGCACCCGTCCGCGGGGCGACAGGTAGATCGCCCGTCCGCGTCCAGGAGTGCCCGGAGAACCCGCCGTCGCGGTCAGAGCCGCGTCCAGCACGTCGGGCCGCATGACCATGCCGGCCCCTCCGCCGAAGGGGGTGTCGTCGACGGAGCGGTGTTTATCGCGCGCGAACGAGCGGATGTCCACTGATTCCAGCGCCCAGACTCCATTTTCCAGCGCCTTTCCGGCGAGGCTGAGCCCCAGCGGACCCGGAAACATCTCCGGGAACAGCGTCAGAACCTTGACCGTCCAGGCAAGAGAACCGGAAGCGCCGTGATTCACGGGCGGGTTCCCTCGTCTTCAGCGTCATCCGCGCCCTTCGGCGCGACCTCTCCGTCGCCAACCACTGCACTGTCTTCCGCCTCGCCCTCGCGCGCTTCGATGACGGCGGGAAGATCGACCACGACACGGCCTCCCTTCACATCGACCACCGGAACGCAGGCGCGGGTGAAGGGCAGCATCTCCAGCGGCCCCGATTCCGTGCGGATCTCCAGCACGTCACCGGCTCCGAAGTCGTACAGCGCCTTCACCGTGCCCCAGACGGTGCCGTCGGCGAGTTCCGCACGCAGGCCGATCAGGTCGGCGTGGTAGAACTCGTCCTCGTCCTCCGTCTCGGGCAGGGCGGAACGGTCCACATAGAGCCGGACACCGGTCAGCTCCTGCGCCTGCTCGCGCGTGGCGATGCCATCGACGCGGACCAGGAACAGGTCCTTCATGGTGCCTTGAAGCGTCAGCGTGAAGCGCCGGGCGCCCCGCTCGTCCGAGAGGGGGCCGTAGGACGCCACGGCTCCCGGGTCCTCCGTGAAGCTTTTCACCTTCACGAGGCCGCGGACGCCGTGCGCCCCGGCGAATTGGCCGACGCAGACTTTCATGGACATGGCTGAGCGTGTGCGTTGCGGGCATTCTGCCCCCTCCCTGACCCTCCCCTGCGAAGCGGGGGAGGAAGGGACCCGCGGAGCGGGAGGGTGGGGGCAACGAGCCTTCCCTTTATCAGCCCTCGGCGGCGGCCTTGGCGGCGGCCTCGGCCTTCAGACGCTCCTGCGCCTTGGCCTTCGGGGCGGACTTCTTCGGGGTCTCGCGGACTTCCGGCTTGGCGATCAGGCCGGCGTTCGCCAGGAACAGGGCGACGCGGTCCGTCGGCTGGCCGCCGACCGACAGCCAATGCTTGGCGCGCTCGGCGTCCAGGACGATGCGCTGCTCGTGCTCGCGCGGCAGCATCGGGTTGTAGGTGCCGATCTTCTCGATGAAGCGGCCGTCACGCGGGCTGCGCGAATCGGCGACGACGATCGAGTAGAACGGGCGCTTCTTGGCGCCACCACGGGCCAGACGGATCTTCACGGACATGGGACAGTCGCTTCCTTGGTGTAGTCGCTTGATGTGCGGTTGAACGTGATCGCGCTCGTCGCGCGGTGCTTTCGCCGGGGGCTCAGTGCGGCCCCCGGAAATTCTTCGGCAGAAGGCTTTGCAGCCCGTGGCGCATCAGCCCCTTCTGCCCCAGCTTCTGAACCTGCTTCATCATCCCGCGCATGGTGTCGAACTGCTTCAGCAGCTTGTTCACCTCCTGCACGCTGGTGCCGGAACCGGCGGCGATGCGCTTGCGGCGCGACGCCTTGATGAGGTCGGGGTTCTTGCGCTCCTTCTTCGTCATCGAGGAGATGATCGCCTCCTGGCGCTTGATCATCCCGTCGTCGATGTTCGCGTCCTTGAGCTGGTTCTTGATCTTGCCGATGCCCGGCAGCATGCCCATCAGGCCGGACATGCCGCCCATCTTGCGCAGCTGCTTGAGCTGGGAGGCCATGTCGTCGAGGTCGAAGCCCTGGCCCTTCTCCATCTTGCGGGCGAGCTTTTCGGCCTCTTCCTTGTCGATGGTCTCGGCGGCCTTCTCGACCAGCGACACCACGTCGCCCATGCCGAGGATGCGGCCGGCGATGCGGTCGGGGTGGAAGGCCTCCAGGGCGTCGATCTTCTCGCCCATGCCCAGCAGCTTGATCGGCTTGCCGGTGATCTGGCGCATCGACAGGGCGGCACCGCCGCGGGCGTCGCCGTCCACGCGGGTCAGCAGGATGCCGGTGATGCCCACCTTGTCGTTGAAGTTGGTGGCGACCGTCACCGCGTCCTGGCCGGTCATGGCGTCGGCGACCAGCAGCGTCTCCGCCGGCTTGGTCGCGTCGCGCACGGCGGCGACCTCCGCCATCAGCTCCTCGTCGATGGACAGGCGGCCGGCGGTGTCGAGCATGACCACGTCGTAGCCTTCGCGGCGCCCCGTCTCGATGGCGCGGCGGGCGATGGCGACGGGGTCCTGGCCGGGAACGATGGGCAGGGTGGCGACGCCGGTCTGCTCGCCCAGAACCTTGAGCTGCTCCTGGGCCGCCGGGCGGCGCACGTCCAGCGAAGCCATCAGGACCTTCTTGCGGTCCCGGTTCTTCAGGCGCAGGGCGATCTTGGCGGTGCTGGTGGTCTTGCCCGAGCCCTGGAGGCCGACCATCAGGATCGGCACGGGGGCGGCGGCGTTGAGGTTGATGTCCTCGCCCTGCCCCAGCATCTCCACGAGGTTGTCGTGGACGATCTTGATGACCTGCTGGCCGGGGGTGATCGAGCGCAGGACCTCCTGGCCGACGGCGCGTTCCTTGACCTGGCTGACGAACTGCTTGACCACCGGCAGGGCGACGTCGGCCTCCAGCAGCGCCACGCGCACCTCGCGCAGCGCGGCGTTGACGTCCTCCTCGCTCAGCGCGCCGCGGCGGCGCAGCTTGTCGAAGATGTCGCCCAGGCGTCCGGTCAGGCCATCGAACATGGGTCAGCGGTCCTCAGTTTCGGTCTCCATCCGCTCGAACGCGATCGGCTCAAGCACAAACGAGCCAGTGCGCGAAACTCGCGGACTGGCGGAGGTCCCCGGCACGCAGGCCGGCGGTACCCGGTCGATGGCTCGACGGATGCAGGTCGGCGGACCATACGCATCGCGGGGGGCGGAGTCAACCATGCTGCACGCGCGCCGCGACGGGACCTCTTGCGGAACCGGCCGGGAAAGGCCACTATTCCCTTACGCAACCAAGGGCTTTGCCGCCCCGGCCCAGCGCCCGTGATAGAACGCATTCGAGGCGCACTTGAATAAAGCGTTACCGATTGTTAACTTTTTCTTCGCGGCTCTTCTTTAGAGTGGGCCGCGACACCAACCCGGGATTTCCCTGATGCCCCCCGCGCAAGGCCTCGGAACGAACACGCCGCGCACGAAGCTGACGCAGAGCCAGCTCAACACGATCCTTCTCCGGCATCAGGCTTTCCGCAAGAGCCAGCCGGGCGGCGTGCGCGCGAACCTGAAGATGCGCGACCTGTCGCATCTGGACCTGTCCGGCATCGACCTGTCCGACGCCGACCTGTCGGGGGCGAAGCTGTTCAGCGCCCGGCTGACGCGGGCCAACCTGACCAACGCGAACCTCTACGCCGCCGACCTGCGGCTGGCCAACCTGGAGAAGGCCGATCTGCGCCGCGCCGACCTGCGCGGGGCCTGCCTGCGCGGCGCCGTCCTGTCGGAAGCCGTGCTGGTGGAGGTGGACCTGCGCGACGGCACGCTGCTGCACTACACCCCTTCGGGGGAGATGACGCATCACAGCTTCGAGGATTCGGTCATCACGTCGGAGCTGACGGCGGCGGTCATCCGCGGCGCCGACCTGTCGCGGGCCAAGGTGGCGAACGCCTTCGTGATGCAGACCGACCTGACCGACGCGATCCTGCGCGGCACGAAGTTCATGCGCGCCAACCTGACCAACTCCAACCTGACGGGCTGCGACCTGACCGACGCCGACCTGTCGGAGGCGAACCTGACCGGCGCCCGGCTGTCCGGCGCGGTGATGACCGGCTGCGCCATCGGGCGCGCCAACTTCACCAACACCAACCTGATCGGCGCCATCCTGGACGCGGCCCAGCTCCGCTCCCCCAACCTGTCCGCCGCGGTGATGGCGAAGGTGCTGGAGAACCCGGACGACGACCTGCGCAACATCCTGACCCTGCACCTCGCCTGGATCGACAGCGGCGGCAAGGACGGCAAGCGCGCCGACCTCTCCTCGCTCGACCTGTCGGGGCGCAAGCTGGAAGGCATCAACCTGTCCGCCGGCATCCTGCAATGCATCACGCTGCGCGGCGCCTCGATGATGGGCGCCTCGCTCGCCATCGCCGACCTGTCGCTGTCGGACCTGCGCAAGGTGAACTTCACCAAGGCCGACCTGCGCGGCGTGAATTTCGAGCGGGCGACCCTGACCGGCGCCAACCTGACCGAGGCGCAGCTCGGCCCCGTGCACATCCACGGCTCCAGCAGCCACGTCTGGCGTGCCAACCTCCAGCGCGCCCGCATGGGCATGGCGGTCCTGAAGAACGCCGACCTGCGCAAGGTGAACCTGTCCGGCGCCAACCTCGCCGGGGCCGACCTGCGCGGCGCCAACCTGAGCGAGGCGGACCTGACCGGCACCGACCTCACCGGGGCGGATCTCGACGGGACGGTGCTGGACGGCACCCGCCTGTCCGAGGCCATCGGGGTCGACGAAGCCCTTACCGGCACCTGAGCGCCCTTGTCAGGGCGTTTTCAGGGCCGCCGCGTCCAGGGACCGGAACGGTAGGCCGTGCGGACGTGGTTGATCAGCAGGTTGCGCGCGTCGATCAACTGGGCCATGCGGTCGCGGCAGGCGACCACCCCGGTGTCCGGATGATAGACCGGGGCCAACTCGCGGAAGCGCTTCACCACCCGGTCCTCGTCGAAGCACCATTCGTTGACGAAGCCGAACATCTGCGCGGCGTCGCGCACCTGGGTCAGCTTGCCGTCCAGCGGGCGGAAGGACACCCGTTCCAGCGCGTGGGCCAGCGCCTTGTTCCGGTAGGTCAGGGTTTCCACCACCCCTTCCAGCCGCCCCGCCTCCCCGGCGGGCATCAGCCGGCAGCCGGGGTCGGCCAGCGCCAGCGCCGCCGCCAGCGCCCGGCGGATCGCCGGCGCGGCGT
>NZ_JAUJFI010000082.1 GCF_030849505.1 Azospirillum isscasi
ACGTCGGCGCCGAACCACGCCAGAAGCTGGGTGCAGGTCGGACCCGACTGGACATGGGTGAAGTCCAGAACCCGCACGCCTTCGAGTGCCTTGGCCATGCAGTCTCTCCCTGTTGAGCCGCAGGCGGGTCGCGCCCGGCGGCGTTGCCGAACCGTCCGCCGTCGCAGCGGACGGAAGTGGAAGATGCCGGTGGTCGATTCCCGCAGGATTCCGGGCGGCTACCGGAGCCAGCCTTTTATTTCCAGAATCCGCCGGTCACCCTTTTCGGTTCTGGCGTATTGCTTGCCGCACTGCGTCGCGTACTCCCGGACGAAGCCCTGGCGGACCAGTTCGCAAAGCGCCGGCCTCACGACGGCCGGCTTCAGGCTCGCCGCCTTCGTGATCGCGAGCAGCGAGACCGGAGGCGCCGTGGCCTCGGGACCCGGCATGGCGCGCAGCGTGTTGAGCATGGTCCAATTGACGGATGTCGGAGAGATCACACGCGCCTCCCTTGGTGCACTCGGGACCGCCGCCTTTCGCGGCCCGTGCCGCGATCCGCTCTGGTATCCCAGATACATTAGGGTCAGGCTAAAACCTCAAGTTCACTTGAGGTCAAGGACAATTTTGGACGGTGACTCCATCCGGTTTGCGCAGGCGCAAAGAGGCGCGCCCACCGCCGTGCTACGGTGCCGGGATGATCGTCCCGTCATCACACTTGGCCACCGCGGCCTTGCCTTCGTCCTCCGACCTTGTCGAGGACGTGCTGGAGCGCTGGCCGCCGACCCTGTCCGTGTTCCTCAAGCACCGCATGGCCTGCCCCGGCTGCCCCATGGCGCGCTTCCAGACCGTCGCCGAGGTGGCGGACGACTACGGCCTCGACGCCGCGGCGCTGCTCGACGAGTTCGCGCGGGCCATTGCGGGAGAGCGCTGACGCCGCCTCACAGCCGGGGCGTCAGCAGCATGCGTCCGTAGACCAGGGCGAACATCAGGAAGGCGGCGGCCCACAGGGCGCCCGCCGGCGGCATCAGCAGCATCGTGCGCTGCGGGTCGAGCGCCGCGGCGATCCGCAAGCCCGCCGCCGCCGTCACCGCGGCGTGGATGGCGACCGTCGGCCAGGAGGCCGTGAGCGCCCGCCCGGTGTGGCCCAGCGTGGCGCGCGTCATCACCGCCAGGGACATGCCGCCGATGGCGCCCGCCGTCCAGGCGTGGAGCGCCGCACCGTTGCAGGCGGCGCTTCCGCTCAGCGCGGCCCAGGCCGCCAGCAGGAACCCGGCGGGGATGAAGGCGTAGGCGACGTGCAGGGCGAGGATGAGCGGCTCGGCCAGTGTGCGGTGCGCCTGCCAGCGCAGGAGGCGCACCGCCTGCGCCGATCCGGCGGCCAGCAACAGGGCGCCGGTCAGCCGGTCGTCCAGAACGCCGTCATCCCGCAGGACCCAGGCGATCAGCGCCAGCAGGCCGACCCCCATCGCCACCCCGTCGAAGCGG
The DNA here is from genome assembly GCF_030849505.1 of Azospirillum isscasi. Taxonomy (GTDB): domain Bacteria; phylum Pseudomonadota; class Alphaproteobacteria; order Azospirillales; family Azospirillaceae; genus Azospirillum; species Azospirillum isscasi. Next base: position 1,465 of record NZ_JAUJFI010000082.1, read on the forward strand.
GAGAAGGCTGGGGGAAGCCGCGTGGCGCCGCGTGCCTTCAGCCAGTTTCCGGTCAGGGCCGGGATGAGCCTTCCGCCGTTCAGCATCTTCAGCGTCAGGACCGCCGCCACCGCAAGGCCCGCGCCGTGGACGCTTTGCCCGTACTGCCATTGCTCCCAATGGAACAGGCTCTGCGCCGCGATCAGGACGGTCAGGACGGCGGGGACCTTCAGGTCGCGCCAGTTCTTCGCGGCGACGATCTCCCACCCGGCCACGGCGGTGAGGGCCACCGGAAACAGCAGGGTCAGCAGAGCGGTGCCCAGCGGACCCAGCGCCTCCGATCCGGCCACGCCCAGCCGCCCCACGATCCAGGCGCCGAACAGAGCGGCCAGCGGCCAGCCGGTCACCGGCGGACGCCCGGTCCAGCCCGGCACCGCGGTCAGCAGGAAGCCGCCCATGATGGCCGGCACGAAGCCGAACAGCATCTCGTGGGTGTGCCAGGACACGGGCGACAGGTCCGTCTCCAGATGGATGAGGCCGAGGAACCAGGGCACCCAGACGGCGATCAGCCCGGCGGCGTAGAGCGCTCCGAACAGGAAGAAGGGACGGAAGCCGCAGCTGAAAAGGGCCACTCCCTTCTGGGGGTTCGACTGATTCATGGTGATGGGATTCCGGGACAGGAAACTCAGGTTGACGGCGCTTTCGGAAGCGGCGCCTATCCCTTCTCCCCCCCTTGGGGAGAAGGTTAGGACGAGGGGGTGCCGAAGGCACGTTCCGCTTGCGAAGACGGAACTCTTGCCTGCCCTGCCGGGCAGAATGCCCCCTCACCCAATCCTCTCCCCAGGGGGGAGAGGGCCTTGTCACCAAAGTTCAAAGCTCTGGGTGGGGGGCATCGGAAGCTTGTCCTTCGCTCGCTCGGCATGGTTTGGAATCAGCAGACGGCGGCCTCGTCCACGCGCGGCTTCGACAGGAACGGCCAGTAGACCTTGAGCCAGAGCAGGAAGGCCGCCGCCCACAGCAGCGCCGCCAGCGCGTGGGGCGGCCCGGGCGGTGGCGGCATCGCGCCCAGCTCCGGCAGGACCCGCAACGCCACCGCGCCCACGAGCAGCGGAAAGGCCGGCCGCGCCGCCGCCGGAAGGGGAAAGGTCCGGCCCGTGTGGAACAGCCCGGCCATGGCGAGGACCGCCAGAACGCCGAGACCCAGCCCGCCCATCAGCGCCAGATGCAGCGCCGGGGTTTCGGGAAAGGGCGCGCCCAGCCGGGAGGCCCCGGCCAGCAGCATCCCGGCACCCGCCAGCAGGCTCGATCCGGCCAGCGCCAGGATCTCCGTGCGGAAGACGGCGCGTCCGATGAAGGATTCGGCGACCCGGTCGAGGAAGGCGGCCCCGGCGGCGATGAAGAGATAGGCGCTCACCGCCGGCGACAGCCCGGCGATCTCCCCGGCGAGGGCGACGGCGACCAGACCGGGCGCCAGATTGAGGCGGCCCGGATGGGGCCGGTAGGGCGAACGGGTCTGGCCGGGGTCGAGAATGAGATTCGTGACGGGCACCGTGATGCGCGCCAGGACGAGACCCAAAAGCCCGAGCAGCACCAGACCGGCGGCGTGCAGCCCGTCCTGCGCCCGCTCCACGTCGCCCAGCACGAAGGCGGCGTGGACCGCGGCACCCGCCGCCGCCAGAGCGCCCAGCCAGAGGAGGACGCCGGTCAAGCGGGTCGTGCGCTTGCGCCAGGACACCGCCGCGACGTAGACGGGAAGGGCGGCGAGCCACGCCGTATCGGCCACCGCGGCGGCAATGGCCGCCCCATCGGCGCCGGACAGCCCGGCGACCCGCCCGGCCCCCCACAGCGCCGCCAGCGCGAAGAGGGCGCGCCCCTGGAGCCGCCGGCTGTCGGTCCATTCCGGGCTCGCCGTGGTGATGAAGCCGATCACCGCCGCCCCGAAGGAGCCGAACAGCATTTCGTGCGCGTGCCACAGCCCCGGCGGGATCGCGCCGTCGAAAGGCATGGCAAAGCCGTTGACCACCGCCCACAGCACCGGCCACAGCGCGGCGTGCAGCGCCGCCAGCGGGAAGAACAGCCGCAGCCCCTCGTCGCCGAGGACGCGGACGAGAGGCTGTGCGGGGGCGGTTCGGATCGCGTCCGTCACGGGGTCCGCCTTTCGTCGATGTCGTGGATGTGGCGGAACAGCGGGTCGTCGGACAGGAAGCCGGCGACCAGCCGGTAGACGGTGCCGTCGTCGCGCCCGCCCGGTTTGCCGGGAACGGCGCGCGTTCCGGCGATGCCGCGCCCGTGGGCGTCCATCACCACGACCCGGTGGGCGATGCGCACCGCCTCCATCAGGTCGTGCGTGATGAACAGGGCGCCGAACCGCGCCCCGCGCGCCGCCTCGATCACCAGATCCTGCATGCGGCGCTTCAGGGCGACGTCGAGCGCGGTGAAGGGCTCGTCGAAATAGACGAAGTCGGGGTCGATCGCCAGAGCCCGCGCGATGGCCGTGCGCTGGCGCATGCCCCCCGACAATTCGATGGGAAACTTGTCGAGGTCGGCGCGGTCGAGCGCCACCCGCTGCGCGGCCTGCTCCGCCCGCTCCCGCCGCTCCCGGCGGGGCAGGCCGAGCAGGCGCAGGGGGTAGGCGATGTTGGCCCGCGCCGTCGCCCAGGGCAGCAGGCGCGGGTCCTGGAACACCATGCCGTGGCGGCGGTAGCGACGCGCGACGCGGCCCCGCGACGGTTCCACCACCCCGGCGGCGATGTGGGCCAGCGTGCTCTTGCCGCAGCCCGAGGGACCGACGAGCGCCGCCACCTCCCCCGCCGCCAGCGTCAGGTCCACGGCGTCGAGCACCGTGCGCCCGAGATAGGCGTGGCCGATGCCGGACAGCGTCAGGGAGGGGGCGGCGTCCGTCGTTTCCCGGGTCATGGCAGGATGCCTTTCTCACACATCGGATGTCAGAAGCTGACCTTCAGACCGGCGTAGAAGGCCCGCCCGTCCCCGGGCAGATAGACCGCCTGGGTGGGCGACGCCTGATCGACGATCAGGGTCGAGGAAGCGTAGGTCGCGTCGAAGATGTTGCGCGCCTCGCCATAGACGCTGACGTTCCCGTTGATGGCGTAGGTGGTGCGCAGATCGACGGTGGCGTAGCCGTCCGTGTAGACGCTGTTCATGTTGTCCACGGGGGTCTTGCCGGGGTACCAGTCCACCTCCGCCCCCACCGACAGCGCCGCCGTGACGTCGTAGCGCGCCGAGGCGTTGATGACGTGGCGCGGCGCGCCGGCCAGCCGGTTGTCGCCGCGCACCGGATCGTCCTGGAACCGGAAATCCTGGAAGGTGTAGGCGATCCGCCCGCTCAGCCGCTCGGTCAGGAACGCCGACAGCCCGAAATCGACGCCGAAATGCCGCGTCCGGTCGGCGTTCACCGCGCCGAGCGAGGCGCCGGTGGAATCGCGCAGGCTCAGCAGCTCGTTCCCGACCCAGGAATAGTAGGTCCCGGCATCGGCCGTGACGATCCCGAGATTGCCGCGCCAGCCGGCCTCGACGGTGGTCGCCGTCTGCGCCTTCAGGTCCGGCGTGCGGAACGCGGTGGAGACGAGGCCGGGCTGCGCCGGATTCGGGCGTCCGGCGCTGCTGTTCGGGGTGCCGTTGACGGTGGCGATCAGGTCGTCGTGGGTGGGCGGCTCGAAGCTGCGGCTGACCGCGGCGTAGAGGGTGTGGTCCTCCCGCGGCTTCCAGGTCAGGCCGAGGCTGGGGCTGAACCCGTCGTAGCTGCGGTCGTAGCTGGTGTCGCCCGCGGGGATCGAGCCGGCGGGCAGCGCCGCCCGCGGGTTGGCCGGGTTGAAGGCGATGGTGGGCCGCCGCGCAGCACCGAAGCGGTCGTCGTTCCCGCGCGTGGCGTGGGTGACGGTGAGCGCCGGGGACAGCGTGACCGCGTTGCCCAGCGGCAGGTTCAGCCCGCCGTGGAGCGCCAGGGTGGAGGCGTCCATTTTGCTGCGCCCGAACAGCGCGCCCCGGCTGCCGGCGTTGTTCAGATAGTCCTCGCGGTCCGCCGATCCGACGACGTAGCGCAGGGTCGTCTCGAACAGCGGCAGGGGCTGGCTCGGGTCGGGGCTGTAGGCGTAGCGCGCGACGGCGGTGACGTCGCCGCCCTCCGTCTTGCGGATGCCCGACGAGATCGGGAAGCGGAAGGTGTCGTCGGTGTGCGTGTAGCCCAGGGCCACGTCCAGCAGGTGCGACCCGAAGGTGGCCGTCGTGCGGTTGCCGGCGCGGAACTGTCTGGCCTCGCGCTGGGGCCGGTCGCGGACGACGTTCGGCCCCGGGTTGGTGGCGACGCCGTTGACCACGCGGGGGCCGGTGTAGACCGCCTTTGGGTTGGATTCCAGAAGCGCGCGGGTCAGTGGGCCGGCGACGTCGAAGGACAGGTCGGTGTAGCCGGCGAAGAAGCGGGTGGTGACGGTGTCCGTCAGGACGGCGCCGGCGTTGGCGTCGAAGCCGGTGCGTTCGGAGCTGTTGTAATCGCGGTAGCCGTCGCGCCGGCCGCGCTGGACCTGGACCAGCCCGTCCAGTTTTCCGGCGCTGCCGCCGGCCTGCGCGGTGGTGTTGAACTGGCCGAAGCTGCCGCCCTCGACGCCCAGCCGGTAGCCCGGAGCGGAGGAGCCGGTGGGGGAGATGACGTTGATCGCCCCGCCCAGCATGCTGGCGCCCAGCCGGTTGGCGGTGTAGCCGCGGTAGATCTCGGTGAATTCCGCCTGCCGCGGGTTGGCCAGCCCGACGATGTAGGAGCCGTCGGCCCGGTTCAGCGGCAGGCCGTTCTGCAAGGCCAGGATGCCGCGCTCCACCGGATTCTGCTGAAGCCCGGAGCCGCGGATCTGAATGCGCGGCTGGTCGTTGCCGCCGAAAAAGTTCTGCACCACCACGCCGGGCACCCCGGACAGCGCGTCGGAGACCGTGACGTTCGCCTTGCCCGCCAGATCCTCTTCCACGACCAGGGCGGTGCCGCCGGGGATCGCCTCCAGCCGGCGGCGGGCGGTTGCTTCGGCGCTGTCGGCCTTTCCCTCGACCGTGACGGGGGCGAGGACGACGGCGGCTCCCGGTGCCGCCGATTGCGCGTGGGCCGGCTGCGGCGCCACCGCGGCCAGCGAGGCCAGGGCCAGTCCGGTCAAAAGGATGGGCGCGCGGGTGGCGGTGTCCGCTCTCGCGGTTCCGGACGCCGCCTGGCCGGCCTGTCCCCGTGTCGTCATGATGGTCGTTTCCCCAAAAAGCCGATGTCTTGGATGCAAATGCGAATCATTGTCGTTCGCATTTTATCGGCCTTTCCGGCGGGCTGTTTGTCCGCGGTCAAGTTCGCGACGGAAAAGCAGGGTGCACCGTCGAATTTTTTGCCGGTGGCCCTTTTGCCGGTGGCCCCATTGCGGCTGCCGGCGCGGCGCTCAGCGCTTGACGCCCCAGGGGCGCGCGGCGTTGCGCCAGCGTTCGAACTCGGACCGGATGGGGTGGACCAGCGTGTATTCGACGGCGATCAGCCCGGCCACTGCGATCAGCACCCAGGCCAGCGCCTCGGCCACGTCGAGGTTGGCGCGGGCGGCGGCCAGCGCGCCGCCGATGCCGCCGGTGTTGGCGAGAAGCTCGGCCATCACCGCCACCTTGAAGGCCGACCCGAGCGCCACGGTCAGCGCCGGGAACAGGAAGGCGGCGACGTGGCGCAGGCCGAGCGTGGTCAACCGGGCGAGCGGACCGGCGCCGAAGGCGCGGGCCATGTCGTCCAGCCCGCGGTCGCGGGTGACGGCGCCCTCGGCGACGCCGACGAACACCACCGGGGTGGCGGCGACCAGAACCGTCGTGATGATGGTGCCGTCGGTGGAGCCGAACCAGATCATCGCCAGCACGATCCAGGCGATGGGCGGAACCCCCAGCAGGACGGTCAGGATCGGACGGGCCAGCCGCATCGTCGCCGCCGAATAGCCGGCGGCCAGCCCGCCCGCCGCACCGGCGGCGGCGGCCAAGGCGAAGCCTTCGACGGCGCGCAGCGTGGTCTGCCCGGCCAGCTCCCAGGCCGCGGGATCGGCGGCGATGGTCAGGCCGGCGGCCAGCGTCGCCAGGGGGGCCGGCAGGATGAAGTCGCCGTAGCGCTCGTGCCCGGCCTGCCAGAGCGCGGCGAACAGGGCCAGCCCCGCCAGCCCGGCCCAGCCCGACCACAGGAACTGCCCGACCCGGCCCAACCGGTCGAGAAGCGCGCCGGCGCGTGCCGTCGTCATGCCGTGCCTCACAGATAAAAGTCCGCCGTGGGCAGCGCGCCGCCGATGATCTTGGGATCGAACGCCGCCAGCGCGCGGAAGACGGCCTCCATCGGCTCGCGGACGGTGCCGGCGCGCTGGGCGACCAGATTGGAGTGGGGGATCGCCTGCTCGATGACCGGCCAGGGCAGGCCGAGCGGTGCGGCGGCGTCGTTGGCGGCCCGCGCCGGGTCGGCATTGACCGAGGCGGTCGCCTTGGCCAGGGCGTCGTGCAGCGCCTCGACGGTGGCGGGGTGCTCCGCCAGGAAGGCGCTGGTGACGCCGAGCCCGGCCTGCGGCAGGACGGTGCCCAGCCCGGTGGCGGCGCCCCACGCCTTTTGGATGTCGAGGACCCGCGTCACCGTCCTGCCGGCCATCCCGGCGCGCAGGATGGCGGCGGAGGCCGCTGGCTCGGGCAGCAGGGCGGCGTCGGCCCGTCCGGTGACGAGGAGCTGGATCGCCTCCATCGGCGTGCCGGTGAACTGGAGGGCGACGTCTCCATCGGATGTTCCGGTGCCCGGCGTCAGCCCTTCCGCCGCCAGCAGGCGCCGGAACACGTATTCCGGCGTGTCGTTGCGGAAGGGAACCGCGACGGACCGGCCCTTCAGCGCGGCCACCGAGGCCAGCGACGGATCGGCGGACAGCAGATACAGCAGCCCGTTGGTCATCACGTTGACCAGCCGGACGCCGAGCCCCTTGTTGAACAGGTTGGCGGCGGACTGGGTCGGCAGCACGAAGGTCTGCATGGTGCCGGAGGTCAGGCCGGCGCGCAGCTCGTCGGGGGTGCGCCACGCCTTGAACACGACCTTGCCGGCGATCGGGCGCAGCAGGCCGGAGGCGATGGCGTGGACCAGCGTGATCGAGGGACCCGCCGGCGGTCCCCACAGGGTCAGTTGCGGCAAGGGCTCTGCGGCAGCGGGGCGGGGCAGGGAGGGAGCGGCCAGCAGGGCGGCGAGCCCGGCCAGGGCGGTGCGGCGGTTCGGGCGGATCATGGGAAGCGCCTTCACCGGTCGGACGTCTTGCCGGCGAGGGCGGCGCGGTCGATGACGTCGTACAGCTCCAGATCCTCGCGGGCGATGCGCTGCTTCAGCGCGGCGACCACCTCCCGCGTCTCGCGGACGAAGGCGTCCGGGTCCTTGGAAACGGCCAGCGGGCCGGGCCACTGCGCCCGGTAGCGGTCGAAGCGGGCCCGCAGATTGCCCATTTCGGCCTGGAAGCGCGCTGCCGTGGCCCGGAGCGCCGGTGTCGGATGGGCGAGCAGGCGCGGGTAGAGCGCGCTGTCCTCCAGCGACAGGTGGACGGTGAAGATGCCGAACAGATCGCGGACCGTCGTCGCCAGCGCGGCGGCGTTCGCCGTCGGGGACGGTGCCGCCAGCATCGCTTCGATCCGCCCGACAAGCTGTCCGACGGTGGTGTGATGGGTGCGATACAGGGTGGTGCTGATGGCTGCACTGGACATGATGATGTCTCCAACCGGGGCCGCATGTTCGTGAGCGGTGTTGGGGACGACAGTGCCGGCCGGACCTCCGTGGATCGTTGCGCCAGAGCAAGCAGGGGCACGAAAGGCGCCCGTTTCCAACCGTGGCGCCGGCCGTCTCCGGAACGGTCCGCGTCCCGGTAAGCGCTTGCCGTATGCCCGCAAAAGGTGCAACCCTACGGGCGGTTTACGCAACGTCGGATAATCGCATGCCATCGATTCTCCAATCCCTGACGACCCTTCCGTCCTATCTGCTCTTCGCGGCTGTGATGCTGGGCTTCCTGCTGCTGTTCATCGTGGCCTACACCGCCGTCACGCCCTACCGCGAGCTGGCTCTGGTCCGCCAGGGGAACACGACCGCGGCGCTCACCCTGGGCGGCGCCATGATCGGCTTCGCCCTGCCGCTGACCAGCGTCGCGTCCCACACCACCAGCCTTGTCGATCTGGCGGTGTGGGGAGCGATCGCGCTGGTGTCCCAGATTCTGGTCTACGTCGTCGGCTCACGGGTGCTGCTGCCCGACTTCCGCGCCGGGGTCGAAGCCGACCGCACCGCCTACGGCGTTCTCCTTGGCAGCCTGTCCATCGCCGTCGGGCTGCTGAACTACGGATCGTTGACCTACTGACGTCGAGGAGGGGTTCCGATGAAGCGCTCGCGCACGGTCGCGGCTCTGCTGCTGGGCGGTTTCAGCCCGATCCTGGTCGCCTGCGGCGAGGACGGCCCGGAGGCCGTGACCGTCTATCCCTCCGTCGAGGCCTGCACCGCCGAGAAGGCGGCGGGCGATTGCGCCGCGGCCTTCGCCGCCGCCCGCGACGAGCATCTGGCCAGCGCTCCCCGGTTCGCCAGCCGCGCGGCCTGCGAGGCGGAAATGGGCGACGGCGCCTGCGTCCCGGGGGACGAAAACCGGGGAAGCAGCGTGGGCAACGTCTTCGTCCCGGCGCTCGTCGGCTTCATGATCGGGCGCAGCCTGACGGGCAGCTACGCGCAGCCGGTCTATTTCGACCGCCAGGGATACGCCCGCAGCGGCGCCACGCAGATCGGGCGGCTTCCCGCCGTGCCCGAGCGCAAGGACGAATCCCGGCAGTCGAGCGGCGGCGGCGGCGGCTCGATCGGCAGTTTCAACTCCTACTACCGGTCGGGCGACGCAACCGCGGGCAAGTCCTTCACGGTCCCCACCGCCGGGCGCAGCGCGGGTTTCGGTTCGACCGGCGCGTCGCGCGGCTTTTCGGGAAGCTGATCCCATGGAGCGCATCCGGACGCCGCCCCGCCCGCATTGGCAGGCGAAGCTCGACGAGATCGGCTTCCCGTTCCACACGGACGCCGACGGCACGCCCTATTGGGACGAAAGCGCCCATTGGCGCTTTTCCCTCGCCGAGATCGAAACGCTGGAGGCCGCCGCCGAGGAGGTCTACCGTCTGTGCGAGGAGGCGGTCGATCATGTGGTGGCGCGCCGGCTGTACGAGGCGGTCGGCATCCCCCGCTGGGCGGCGCCCGCCATCGAGGCGAGTTGGGCCGGGCGCGACGGCCTGGACATGGCGCTTTACGCGCGTTTCGACTTCGCCTGGGACGGCAAGGGCGGACCGCCGAAGGCGCTGGAGCTGAACGCCGAGACGCCGACGTCCCTGTACGAGACGGCGGTCGCGCAATGGTGCTGGCTTCAGGACGTCCATCCGGAGGCCGACCAGTTCAACAGCCTGGAGGAGGCGCTGGCCGAACGCTGGCAGGCCCGCATGCGGACCAGTCCGGGCCTTGCGTCGCGGACGGAGGCCGTCCATTTCACCTGCCTGATGCCGCATCCGGAGGACGAAGCGACCATCGCCTACCTCCAGACGCTGGCGCTGCGGGCGGGCATGACCACCAAGGCGATGCCGATCCAGGACATCCGTTACGACGACGCCACCGGCTGTTTCCTGGACGATCGCGGCCTCCCGATCCGGCATCTGATGAAGCTGTATCCATGGGACTGGATGATCCGGGAGACGACGGGCCGCGAACTGGTCACCGCCGCCGCGCAGGGGCGGATACGGCTGATCGAGCCCGCCTGGAAGATGGTCATGGCATCGAAGGGCCTGTTCGCCCTTCTGTGGGAGCTGAACCCCGGCCATCCGAATCTTCTGCCCACCGCGCTCGACCGCGCCGGTTTTCCGGCTGGCGGCACGGTGGTGGCGAAGCCGTTGCTCGGTCGCGAAGGCCGCAACGTCAGCATCGCCACCCTGGACGCCGCCGGCTTCCCGATCGGGCAACCGATCGCCGAGACCGGGGGGCCCTACAGCGATGACGGCTGGGTGTATCAAGCCTTCACGCCCCTGGCCGAGGCCGATGGAAACCATGCCGTCTTCGGCGTCTGGATGGCCGGCGGCACCCCTTGCGGGTTGGGCGTCCGCGAGGACCGTGCCCTGATCACCGGCAACACCAGCCGCTTCGTCCCGCATCGGATCGCCGGCACCTGACGATGGGCGAATCGCGACGCCGGCATTTTCTCAATTCCGCTTCCCCTCCTCCGCGAAGTGGGGGAAGGTCAGGGCGGGGGTCCGTCGCGGCCACCTGCCGGGCGTAAGGAGCTGATGATGCGGTTCGTCTGTGTTGGTGCCGTGATGATCGCCTCATCAACGCTGGCCGCAACGGGTGTCCTTGCCGCCGGACCTGGCGCTACCCCCGTTATTGCGGAGATCACCGCCGACCTCGACGGTGACGGCGTTCCCGACCGCGCGGTGCTTGCGGACGCCGATTCGGAGGTGGGCCTCGCCGTCTACCTGTCGGTCGGCGGACGGCTTCCCGCCGAGCCGACCGTTTACAACCCGGCAATCGGTTGGAGCGGCGGCATAGCCGGTCAGACGCCCGCGCTGACCGTCAACGCGCGGGGGGCGCTGGTTGCGGTGTTCGAGAACGCCAGCGTCGGGCGCAACCGTTGGAGCCAGCGGCTGACCATCGCGTTCCGCAAGGGTGAGCTGGTCGTTGCCGGTTACACGTACGCCGCCCGCGACACGCTGGACCCGAAGGGCGGCGGAAACTGCGACATCAATTTTCTGTCCGGCAAGGGGACGCGCAACGGCAAGACGGTCACCGTGTCCTCCGGCCCGGTGCCGCTGGCCGCGTGGAGCGACCAGTCCATCCCGGCAGCCTGCACCTTCTAGGGGCGCCCCCTTTTCCCGTTCCATGCGGTGCGGCACCGGCAGGACGGCACGCGCTGCGAGTTTGCCCTTGGGCAAAGACGGGAGCCGCCTCCCGCGTCATGTTCCTGTCCAGCCAAATCACTCCAGGGGCGAAGCGGACATGACGGAGAGGCATTCACAGCCGGCGGCGCGGATCGAAACGCGGGTCGCCGCGCCGCACCGGACCCGGCAACGGGGGCTCGATGCGTTGGGATGTGCGGCTCATGTCGCATGACGCCGAGGAGCACCTTCCTGCGGGCGGCGTGAGCCCGGACGACGGGGCCGCCGACTGGGGGCCTCTGTCCAGCCTGCCCGGCAATCCCATGATGTGGATCCTGATCCTGGGCGAGCTGGCGGCCTTCGGCGCGATGTTCGTCGGCTTCGCGGTGGCGCGCGCCTTCGACCCCGTGACGTTCGACGCTTCGCAGGCGCAGTTGGACCGTCTGCTTGGCGGCCTGAACACCATGGTTCTCGTGACGAGCGGCTGGCTGGTCGCGGTCGCGGTGCGGCGCCGGGTCTCGGGCCGTTCCCATCGGCTGGCCATGATCGGCGCGATGGCCCTCGGCGGGGTGTTTCTCGCCGTCAAGGCCGTCGAGTACGGCGACAAGATCGGCCGGGGCCTTACGCTGGAGACCAACCTGTTCTTCCAGCTCTATTATCTGATGACCGGCTTTCACGCGATGCACGTCGCGGCGGGGATCGTGATCCTGGGAATCGTCACATGGTGGGACAGCCTGGAGAACATGGAGACCGGCGCCGCCTTCTGGCACATGGTGGACCTGATCTGGGTGCTGCTCTACCCGATCGTCTATTTGATGAGGTGAGCGATGGCGATCCTGACACGCACCTGGACGATCCTGGTCCTCCTCACCGCCGTCTCGCTCTGGGCCGGGCGCGGCGGCAGCGGCGGCAGCCTCGGCCCGCTCGGAGCCGGCCTCGTTCTCGCCGCGGCCAATTTCAAGGCCGACCAGATCCTCACCCATTACCTGGACCTTCAGCGCGCGGAGTCCGGGTGGCGGACGCTGTTCCGCGTTCTGCTCACGCTGCTGGGGGCGACGATCTTCGGGATCTACGCTCTTTCCCCGATGATCGGAGCCGCTCTCCGGTGAGAACCCGTTCGGCTTCCGGCTCAGCGCCGGGCGCAGTCGGCAAGGGCCAGCCCGCGGCACAGCGCCTGTGCCAGCAGGAAGCCGTCCGGGTTGTCCGGCCCGACCGTCCCGGGCGGACGCCCGAGAAGCGGGTACAGCATCATGCCGCCCTGCGGGTCCTGCGCCACGCCGCGGGCCAGCCGCTCGGCCATCGGCACGGTGTAGTCCGGCCCGCCGAGCTGGCTGGGCGGAACCTGCACGCCGAGGGCGAGCGGGCCTTTCCAGACCTCCCGGTACGCCTGGAACGCCTGCCAGGGGTCGAAGGTCGGTCCGCCCTCGTAGGCCATGATGGACACGAGGTCGATCGCCGCCGCCTGGGGCGAGCGCAGCAGGTTGAGCATGGAACCGGTGTGGGGACCGCGCGGCGGGGCGTTCCGGAACGCGCCCTCGCCATAGGCCCCGATGCTCCAGCCCGGCACGGTCAGCAGCAGGGGGCGGGGAAAGGTGCTGCGGAAGCGCGCGACGAGATCCTGCCACGCCGCGTCGGACAGGCAGCGGACCCGCCCCGGCGGCCTGACCGAGCAGCCCGGCAGTTCCGGTTCGTAATCCAGATCCACCCCGTCGGCGCCCAGATCCCGGACCAGCCGCGCGATGGCGTCCAGGTTCAGCGCCCCCCAGTTCGCGTAGTTGGCCCCGCCCACGGCGAGCAGCACGCGGGTTCCCGGCTGGCGTTGCTTCAGAAGGGCGATGGCGTCCTTCAGGACCGTGCCCGGGAAGGCGTATTGCAGCCCGGTCCCCTTGAGGTCGAGGCGTCCGGGATAAACGGCGTCCGGCCGGACGAAGGACAGGGCGACCATGTTCATGTAGCCGGGAAGCGCCGCCAGGGTCGTCGCCGTCGGGCCGGTGGCCGGGCGTTCGTACCAGCTGTCGTGATAGACCAGCAGCGGGCGTTGCGGCAGGCCGCCCGCCATGGGGTCGGCCTTACCTTCCGGCACGCCGGTTCCGGCCCCGAGGCCCGCGGCCAGGGCCAGGGCGGCTAGAAGACGTCGCGCCCGAACAGGCCGGTGGTCACGGTGCTGATGATGATCCTTGCATCGAGCCATAGCGACCAGTTCTCGACATAGTGAATGTCCATGTCAACGCCGACGCGGGCCTTCTCGACCGTGTGGATGCCGCCGCGCATGCCGTTGATCTGCGCCCAGCCGGTGATTCCCGGCTTCACGCGGCTGCGCGCCGCGTATTCGCGCACGACGTCCGCGTAACGGTGGTTGCCGACCCGCATGTTCGGGACATGGGCGCGGGGGCCGACGACCGACATGTCGCCCGTCAGCACGTTGAAGAGCTGGGGCAGTTCGTCGATGCTCGTCCGGCGGAGGAAACGGCCCACCCGCGTGATGCGCGGATCGTCCCGTCTGGTGCCGCCGGCGCCGTCGTCCCGGTCGTCCACCGCCATCGTGCGGAACTTCAGCATCGTGAAGGGGCGGTTGTTGAAGCCGACGCGGGTTTGCCGGAAGATGACCGGCCCCGGCGAGTCCAGGCGGATCGCGATGGCCGCGGCCAGCATGACGGGGGAGGCCACCAGCAGGCCGAGGCCGGCGACGGCGACATCCTCGATCCGCTTCATGACGATCTGCATGCCGCGCAGCGGTTGCCGCATCACCAGCAGGGCCGGGACGTTCCCGATGTGCCGCACGTCCCCGACGTGCCGCATGTTGGCGAGCCTCAGCCTGGAATTCTCCTCGTCCAGCGGAATCAGGATGTCGAGGGAGATCATCTGAAGCTGCATGCACAGGCCGTGGATGCGCAGCGCCGCCCGCCACGGCAGCGCGATGACGATCATGTCCACGCGGTTGTCCCGCAGGAACCGCTTGAAGTCCAGCAGGTCGCCGGACACCGGAAAGCCGGCCAGGGACTCGGGCCGGCGGTCGGTGCCGCGGTCGTCGAACAGGCCGAGGATGCTGTAGTTCGCCCGGTGCTCGGGCAGCATCAGATTCGTGATCATCCGCTCCGCGGCGTCGGTCGCGCCGAAGACGACGACCCGGCGGCGCAGCACCCCGCGCTCTTCCAGAAGGCGCACGCCCAGCGCCGCCATGGCCCGCCCCGCTCCCAGAAAGGCGAGCGCCACCCCGGCCCACAGGGCGAGCATGCCCGAAGGATCGACCTCCGGCAGGAAGGCCCAGACGAGCAGGGACAGGACGGTTCCCGCCGGCAGCAGGCCGCCGATCACGTCCAGCAGCGCCTTGCCCCAGTGCCGGTAGTTCTCGACACGGTAGGCGCCGATGGTGGTCATGGCGCGTTGATAGACGGCGAGCGTGACGGCGGTGAAGAGGACCGCCTCGACCAGCGGCAGGGCGTCGTCGAGGGACGGTCCGGCGGCGTTGGTCCAGGCGGCCCAGACGGCCCAGGCGGCAAGGCCGGCGAGCACCAGCAGAAGCCCGTCCGCGCCCATCGCCAGCCGGTTGACCAGCCCATGCGTCCAGTGCAGCCAGCCGTCCCGCGCGCCGGTGAAGTCGCCGGATGCCGGCGCGGCGGCCTGCGGCGGCTCCGCAGGGTCCGGAACGGCGTTCCGCTCCTCGACCGGAAGACGGACCTGCACGTCGTCGCGCATGGCAGCCCCTTACCCTTGCACGAAGCGGCGGATGATCGGCTTCAGCGCCCGTCCCAGCGGATGGGAGCGAAGCCGGCGGGTCAGGCCGGTCTGCCGGATGAACTGCATCGGCGTCCGCGGCGTGCGGAACACCGTGACGGGCTGGCCGAACAGTTCGGTGTCCCGCACGAAATGGCGCGACGGCACCGCGTCGGCGAGCATGCCGCGGTAGCGCCCGGCCCAGTCCGGGCGGGCCAGCAGCAGCTTGTTGTCGCCGATGGCGAAGGGGGCGAGGGCTCCCGGCCGTTCGGCCATGAAGCGGCACATGCCTTCGGAGACGGCCGGGAATTCCGGATTGAAGTAGTCGTCCAGGACGATCACGCCGCCGTCGCCCAGGCTGTCGTCGGCGATGCCGAGATCGTGGCGGGTGATCTCCGCCGTATGGCCGCCGTCGATGCTGAACAGGCGGACCGAGGGACCCAGCCGCCCGGAAAGGCCGGCCCAGGCGAGATCCAGCGAGTTGCCCCGGACGACCTCGATCGACGCCGGCGCGATCCCGAAACGCACGAGGTTGTTGCGGAAGGCCGTCTCGTCGCCTTGCCCCGACTGATCGACGTTGAATTGCTGGTCGTCGAACAGATCGACGGCGAAAGCCCGCTCGTCCGCCTTGCGCAGCAGGGCCAGCAGGATGAACAGCCGCCCGTGGTGGACGCCGATCTCGCCGACCGACCCCACGACGCCCTGGGCGCTCTGCCACCGGCCCACGGAAGCGATCAGAAGGGCGTCCAGCCGCGACAGCCATCCGTCAACACGGCGGTGGCCGGTGCGGACGTAGCGATGAAGCAAAGAATCTGTGGCAACGAGGGGCTGTGACATCATGGGGACCCATTATTCGTTTACTTGTTTACAAAAAATTAAAATGATAGTGCTGAAGTAGTGATGTTGAATTTTGACAAATTGCCGTCATGAATGACGTCGTATTTTGTCATATTTTGATAAAATTCCGCGTATCTGTTCCGCATGATTCCGCAGCGTGTGGATTCGCATCTGAAATTCTCGCGCATGATTGAAGGGTCCCCATTGCGGGCCCATTGCGGGCATGACCGGAAGGAACGCCGCCGGACACGGCGCCGGCCTAGCCCGTCACCGTTGCATGGGCCGCCGCCCCGCCGGCCTCGTGCATGGCGACCACGTTGCAGAAGTCGGAGGGCACCTCGGCGATGGGCACCAGCCGGCCTTCCCGAAGGCGCCAGAACCGGTAGCCCATCGCCTCCAGACGCTCCCAGCAGCCGTCCGTGCGTTCGCCGCGGCGGTGCAGGATCGCGCTGTTGACCTCGAAGAGGATGGTCGGGTGCCAGCGTTCCAGGCTGCGCCGGGCCCCCTCCACCACCATGGGCTCGGCCCCTTCCACATCCATCTTGATGCAGTCGATGCGCGGCAGCTTCAGCTCGTCGGCCAGGGTGTCGAGCGTCACCGTCACCACCTCCTCGCCCTCCCTGGTCGCGCTGTCGCCCAGCAGGGAAAAGGCCTGGAGGTCGCCGCCCGCCGAGACATGGTGCAGCACCGCCGTGCCGTTCCGGTCGGACAGGGCCTTGCGGATCAGGCGGACCGCGGCGAAACGGTTCAGGGCGACGTTGGCTTCCAGCCGGTCGGCGGCGGTGGTGCCGGGCTCCACCGCGACCACGATGCCCTCCGGTCCGGCGAGCCGGGCGGCCTTCAGCGTGTAGAGCCCGATGTTGGCGCCCGCGTCGATGAAGACGCTGCCCGGGGAGACGAACCGGTGCAGTTCCCGAAGCTCCGGTTCCGACCAGTCCCGCAGCACGAAGGAGGTCACCGAGGTGTAGCGCAGGTCCGGCGGCACGCGCAGCTGTTCGCCTCCGGAGGTCAGGCTGAAGCGCGGGCTGCGCTTCAGGACGACGCAGCCGAGCCAGACGGCGGCGCGGACCAGCACCGGAACCGGCTCCGCGCGGAAGCCCGGATGGGCCAGAAGGCGGCGCAGGCGGCGGAGAAACGCCGGGGCGGCGGTCTGGGATGCGGCCTGGGATGCGGAGGGGGGCGTGGCGGCGTTCATGGCCTTCCCATGCTGAGGACGGGGGATTTCGGGGGCTGCTGCGGGCGCCGGGTGCCGGCGGTGCGCCAGAAGAGGGCGAGCGCCATCACGCTGGCGACCTCGCCGGGCGTGAAAACGACGGAATAGATGGTGGAGGTCGCCAGGGCGAACAGGACATAGTCGCCCAGCGCCTGCGCCATGGGGTCGGCTCCGGTTCCGGCTCCGGTCGCGGCCTTGCGGGCGGTGCGCAGGGCCGCGACGTAGAAGGCCGCGATCAGGACCGCGCCGATGACGCCGTATTCGAAGACGACGCCGATCCAGCCGATGTCGGCGAGGTAGAACTGGTCGCTGCCCAGGATGTCGGCCAGGGTCACGTTGCTGAAGCGGGTGATGGCTCCCACCCCCAGCAGCCAGCGCAGCGGCGTCACTTCCAGGAAGTTCAGCGCCAGGACGATGGAGTTCTGCCGGATCGACAGGGAGGCGCCGAGCATCTGCTCCGCCCGCCCGGCCAGATCCGCGCTGTAGACGGCGGCCAGGACGATCGCCGCCGCCAGGGCCGCGGACACCGCCATGATGCGCCACCAGCCGCGCGCCGAGGTGATCATGGCGAAGCCGACGACGAGCACCACCCCGCCCAGGACCGTGCGCTGCTTGTAGATCAGAACCATCAGCAGCAGGCCGGCCAGAAGCAGCGGGAACGTCCACCATTCCCGGTACGCGCAGAAACGCCGCGACAGGTAGAACAGGAACAGCACGCCGAAGAACATCGGCATGAAGATGCGGTATCCCCGCTCGAAATCGTACATCAGCAGCTTGCTCTTCAGCGGGTCGGTGGCGTAGGCCTCCGGCGGGACGACCAGCCACAGGGCGAGCATGACGACGAAGGTTCCGGCCCCCAGCGCGACCAGAGCGCCGCGCACCTGCGGAATCGTGGGCCGCAGCAGCGCCAGCAGTGCCGCGAGCGAGAAATAATAGGCGAAGGGCCACACCTTCACCGTGGTCGCCATCGCGTCGGTCAGCCCGTTGCCGAGCTGGACCATCGACACCGCCGGGGTGATCGCCACGAGGTAGGCGAGCAGGGCGATGCACAGCGCCTTGAAGGGCAGTTCGATCTGCGCCATCGCGTAGACGGCCAGCGGGACGGTCAGCACCGGCCAGCTTTTCGACAGGGCGTACAGCGGCGGAACATCGACCAGATAGTGGAAGCTCTGCCCGAACAGGGGCAGGACCGCCAGCAGGGTCAACACGATCAGCGGCCGGGGCAGGGCGCGGCGCGGGGCCGCCGCCCGGACGGGGAACAGGATGCGTCCACGCTGCCGGGCCGCCAGATCGACGATCATGGGCGCGCCGCCGGGTTGGTGCCCGCCCGGCCCCGCCGTGCCGACCACCAGGAGGACAGGGCGATGCCGATCAGCGGCAGGGAATCCACGAACACCCGCCGGGCGTGGCCGCGCGGGTTCAGCGCCAGCCGGAACAGCCATTCCAGGGCGAGCCGGCGGACCAGGGGCGGGGCGCGCTCCACCAGTCCCGTCACGAACAGAAGCGAGCTGCCGACGCACAGCCCGACCCCGGTGGCCCGTCCCGTCTCCCGGATGGCCAGCGACAGGCATTCCGATTGCGGCGCGCCGACCGCCAGGAAGACGAAGCGGGCTGGGTGGTCCAGCACGAACCGGACGCAGCGCTCCACTTCCCGCGGGTCGGCGGAGAAGCCCATGGGCGGATCGTGCCGGGCCAGCCGGGTCAGGCCGAACCGGCTGCGCAGGCGGCGCTCCAGCTCCTCGCCGCCGCCGATCACGGTGACGGAATCGTCCGGCGTGACGACCTGCGCGAACAGATGGGCGGTCAGGTCGCTGCCGCTGGCGCTGTGCAGCCGCGTGCCGAACAGCAGGCGGACCAGATGCCGCATGATCTGGCTGTCGCACAGCTGCAGCCACGCGCCGTCATAGGCGGCGCGGAAGCGGGCGTCGCCGCGGTGCAGCCGCACCACATGCTGCGCGTTCGGGGTGACGACGTAGGCGAAGGGCTCCCCCGGCGCGCGCGCGGCGATGGCGGCGGCGGCGGCGGCCACGTCGAGGCGGGCGATGGCGACGCCGAAGACGGTGTCGGTGGGAATCGGCGCCGGGTCGGGGAGCGGAGTCGTCATGGGAAGGTCGTGATCCCCCCGGTCTGACGGCTGATGGTGTAGTTGAACGCGCGTTCGAACGGCACGACGCGGTTGATGAACTGCTCGACCCACAGGCCGGTTTCGGCGATGGAGCTGCGCGGCACGAACAGGATGTCGCCGGCGGCCAGCGGCACGTCGCCGACCGCCGCTCCCGTCTCCAGGAACCGGCGGGTGTCGATGGTGCGCAGCATCGGCTTGTTCTCGGGGTTGCGGCGGATCAGCACCACCTCGCCGTACCGCGCCTCGCGGTCGAAACCGCCCGCCAGCATGATGGCCTCCATCGCGCCGATCCGCCCGTTCAGCAGGTAGGGGCCGGGCCGGGCGACGGCGCCGCCGACATAGGCGCGGTTCGACGGCGTTTCCTTCAGGCCGATGCTGACCTGCGGGGCCCGCATCCAGCGCCTTGCGCGGGCTTCGACGACCCCGGCCAGTTCGCCCGGCGTCAGGCCGGCGGCCTCGACCTGCCCGGCGATGCGCAGGCCGGCGGAGCCGTCGGGGCCGATCAGAACCTCCTCGTCCATGTCGGGGACGAGCATGAACTTGACCTGGAAGCGGTCTCCCGGCCCCAGCCGGTAGGGGGGCACGGCATCCTCCCATCGGGCGAAGCCCTCCGGCATCGCTTCCCTGGGAGTCAGGGATTGGCCGGTGCACGCGCCGAGCGCCACCAGCGCCACCAGCGCGGCCAGCTGGACGCCCCGCAACACGGCCTTCGCCCTCGCAGCCATCGCCCTCGCAGCCATCGCCCTCGCAGCCATCGCCCTCACAGCCATCGGTAGATCACCTGGGGAATGTGGAAGTGCCGGCCGGTCAGCACCAGTCCGGCGATGTCGC
The DNA here is from genome assembly GCF_030849505.1 of Azospirillum isscasi. GTDB lineage: Bacteria > Pseudomonadota > Alphaproteobacteria > Azospirillales > Azospirillaceae > Azospirillum > Azospirillum isscasi. The sequence goes on from NZ_JAUJFI010000082.1 coordinate 21,054, forward strand.
CGCCGGAGGCCAGGATGGAGTCGCGCATCCGGGCCGCGACCGGCGCACGGGTGTGCTCCGCGCGGGCGACCAGGATGTTGGCATCGACCATCGGCGACAGGCGGCGGGCAAGATGGCTGTTCGCGATCGGGGGGGACAGGATCAAAATGATGTCAAAGCGTTGGCGCAGCCTCTCCAGAATCTGGCGGGACTGGGCGATGGGCGTGCGCAGGCTGCCGAGCGCCGATTCCGGGGCCTGCCGCGACACCCAGAGAAGCGGCACGGCGGACAGGACGGCTTCCAGATCGGCGGCGCCCTGGATGTCGATGGCCGGCAGCCGTTCTCCGTCCCCGCCGGTCGCTTCGGCGTCCGTAGGGGCATCCGCGGCGGCATTGATCGCGCCCAACTGGCCAGCGCCGTCGCCGCAGAGATCGACGACCAGCGTGCGCAGGCCCCGCCCCTTGGCGAATTCCAGCGCGAGCCCCCGCGCCACCGTGGCCTCGCCGTCGCCCTCGTTGGCGGTCACGAACTGGAGAAGGGCCATGGGCCGGTCATCCAGGGCGTGGTCGCGCAATTGGGCGGCGAGATGGATCAGCTCCTGCTCGGCGCCGGGGGAGGCCAGCTCCCCGTCGGTGGCGGCGAAGCTGGCGATGGCCGGGACGCCCAGGTCGCGCTCGATCTCGTGCGGCAGGATGTAGACCTGACGCAGCCACGTCGCCAGGACGCCGGCGGCCCCGCCCAGCAGGATGCCGCCGACCAGCCCGGCGATGATGAAGCTCGGCCCCATGCTGGTCCCGGTCGCCGGAGCCACCGCCGGCTGCACCACGCGCACGTTGGAGAAGCGCACCTTGGCGGCCTCCTCCTCGGCCCGGGCGGCCTCCGTCCGCTGGGCGTAGTCGCGGTAGATGTCCTCCAGCACGCCGCGGGTGCGCTCCAGGTCGCGCAGCTCGCCTTCGGCCATGCGCAGGCGCCCGACCTTCTCCACCGCCACCGCGTGCTGGCGGTCCAACTCGGCCAGCTGCCGCGCGACGGCGTCCTGTTCAATCTCCAGCGTCAGCAGATGGTTGTTCAGGAAAACGATGGTCGGGTTGCGGACCTCGCGCTGGGTGCTGAACACCGGCTTGTCCCCGCCCTTCATCGACTGGCGGACGGTCCTGATCTTCCGTTCCAGCTCCTGAAGGGGCGGGTAGTCGGGCAGGAACTGCGAGGCCAGCCGGTCGCGCTCCAGCTCCAGGCGGAGCAGGACGTTGCGGTCGTCGTCGTTCTGCGACTGGTTGCTCTGCTCCTTGAAGTCGAACACCCGCGGCGGCAGGGCGGCGAGCCGCGTCTTGGCCGCCGCGACCTCCGCCTGGAGGGCGGCCTGGCGTTCCTGGGTCTGGCGGCGGCGCTGGACGATGCTGTCCACCTGGTTGGCGGCCAGCAGCGTCTCCTGGCCCAGATCGACGATCTCGTATTCGGACTTCAGCGTCTGGATCTGCTTCTCGATGCTCTTCAACTGGTCGGAATGGCGGGCCAGCTCCGACGCGAGGAAGGGCGACCGCGCCACGTCGAAGATCGCCCGGCGGCGCTTCAGATAGGCGTCGGCCAGGGCGTTGACGGTGTCCGCGGCGATGTCCGGGTCCTCGTGGCTGAAGCTGAGGCGCACGATGTTGGACGAGGACTGCTGCTCCACCTGCAGGCGGCGCTTGAACTTGTCGATGGCCTTTTCCAACCGGTCCTGCGGCGTGTCGGCGGGCAGAAGGCCGAGCAGGCGCGGGCTCGCCAGCTCCGGAAACAGGGTCAGCGGGTCGAGGACCGTCAGCGTGTCCTCGATCACCCGGCGGCTTTCCAGGATGCGGATCTCGCTGTCCACCGACTTCAACCCGTCGATCGACAGGACCGACGGCAGGTTCCCGGCCACGTCCTGGATGCCCGCGTGCTCCCGATCGATCATCATCAGGATCAGGCTTTCCGCGGCGTAGCGGGTGCGCGCGTAGGTTGCCGCCATCAATCCGGCAATAATCGACAGAAGAGCGACCACCAGAATAATTCGCTTGTGATAAAAAGCGAGTATCAGAAGGTCGCGTGGCGTGAACGCCGCCACACTGCTGGAAAACAGCGCGCCATGCGACTGCGATGCCGGCGAGACATCCGGCGGATCAGCCGATTGACTTTGCCTTTGGCTTTCCAGATGTTGAGACAGCATATTTAACGGGCACCGCACGGTGTGAATCAAACACTTGACTGGACTGGTTTACCACGTCTGGTGTAAGCCTGTCATGGGGTGGTTGCGTATTTGAAGCATTTTGTCTCAATTTTGAACTATTCAGCGTGGGCCAAAGCCTTCCACTTTAGGTGAGGTCCCCCGATCCCGCACCGAGCCCCCATGACCAATCCACTGTCCGAACTGAAGGCCGCGATCGAAGCCCGTCATCCGGCGCTGTTCCGACGCCTGACCTGGATGCGGGACCGGCTGGCCCCCTTCTATGCCGAACCGGAATTGCGCCTGCTCCCCGCCCTGTGCGCGCCGGGGGAGGCCGCCTACGACATCGGCGCCAACAGCGGCATCTACACGTTCTGGCTTTGCCGGTCCGCCGACCGCGTGACGGCCTTCGAGCCGAATCCCAAGCTGGCGGCGCTGCTGAAGGACAAGTTCGCTCCCCTGGTCGCGTCGGGCCGCCTGCGGGTGGAGGGCTGCGCGCTGAGCGACGGGGAGGGTTCCATCCTGCTTCACGTTCCGCGCTCCTCCGCCCTGGCGTCGGTCGAGGCCGGGGCGGTGGGCACGCACGGACAGGCGGTGGAGACGGTGACCGTTCCGCGCCTCAAGCTGGACCGTTTCGACGACGGGCCGGTCGGCTTTCTGAAGATCGACGTGGAGGGGCATGAGGCCGCGGTGATCGGCGGCGGCCTCCGCCTGATCGGGCGCGACCGGCCCAACCTGCTGATCGAGGCGGAGGAGCGGCACAACCCCGGCGCCCTGGCGAAGCTGCGGTCGCTGCTCGACCCGCTGGACTACCGCGGCTATTTCGTCCTGTCGAACCGCCTGTGCCCGCTGGACGGTTTCGACCTGGAACGCCATCAGGCGCGCTCGGCCCTGAACGCGGCGGGCACGCACCGCCGGAAGGGAAGCCTCTACATCAACAACTTCCTCTTCATCGCGCGCGACGGCGTGGCCGACCGGCTGCGCGCGGCCCTGGGACAGATGGGCGGAGGGCAGATGGGCGTGGGGCAGGCGGACGCCCGCCCCTGATGCGTCAGCGGCGGCAGTCCACCCCGGGCCAGGGCCGCTTCTGATAAAAGGGACGCAGGGTGAGGATCTTCACCTCCTTCCAGATGCGGCTCTGCCGCTCCGGACACAGGGTGTTCACCGCCGAGGTGGGGTTGCCGCGCCACCAGTCGGGAATGTTGACCTCGACCTCGTAGGTGTTCAGGTGCAGTTCGGGTTCGCGGATCCACCAGCCATAGGGCATGCGGTCGAAATGGGCACGGATCTCCTGACGGATGTCGATGGGGCGCCATTCCATCTCCGCGTCCTGCGCGAGCGCGGGGCCGCCGAGCCCGAATCCGAGCGCCCCGGCGAGGAGGCCGACCGCCAGGGCCGCGCGGCCCTTCCCGCTGCACCGTTTTCCCGCCACCGCCTTCATCCGCCGATCATGCTCCATGCGCGGCGTTCCGCCGCCGGTCCCAAAGCGGCGCCGGATGGAGTCCGGTGCCGCGATAACCCCTTATCCCACACCGCGTGATGCGTCTCCAGACACTCCGTTTCCCGGCCCGTCTCCCGGCACCCGCTCTCAAGACATGGCACGCCCTCGGGCGCTACGCCGCCGGCCTCGGGCTGCGCGGGGTGGAGGTGGCCGGGAAGCTCGGCCTCTACGTGATCGCGGCGCGGTCGCTCGGCGTCCATGAGGCCGGCCTGTTCTTCCTGTGCCTGACCTGGATCGGTCTGGCGTCGACGGTCGCGCGGCTGGGGCTGGAGCGGGCCGTCACCCGGCACATCGCCGCCGAGCTGGCGGTGGGGCAGGGGCGCGCCGCCGGGCGCGCCCT
>NZ_JAUJFI010000083.1 GCF_030849505.1 Azospirillum isscasi
CGCGCTGCGCGCCACATAGCCGGCGCAGCGCGACGCCTCCGCCGTGAAGCCCTTGGCGCGCAGCCAGTCGCAATAGGCCAGCCCCGCCGCGCGCTCCGCGTCCGGCCCGCGGAACTCCAGCCAGCCCTTGGGACGGCGGCTCAGCAGGCGGGAGAGGTAGAGCGGGCCGCCGGCCTTGGGGCCGGTGCCCGACAGGCCGTGGCCGCCGAAGGGCTGCACGCCGACCACCGCGCCGATGGTGTTGCGGTTGACGTAGACGTTGCCCGCGCCGATCCGTTCGGTCACCCGTTCGATGGTCGCATCGATGCGGGTGTGCAGCCCGAAGGTGAGGCCGTAGCCGGTGGCGTTGACGGCATCGACCAGCGCGTCCAGATCGTCGCGGCGGAAGCGGACGACGTGCAGGACCGGGCCGAAGACCTCGCGCTCAAGCTCGCCGATGCCGCCGATCTCGATCACGGTCGGGGCGACGAAGGTGCCTTCCGCCGTTTCCGCGGGCAGCGGCAGGGATTCGACCTTGCGGCCCTTGGCGCGCATCGCCTCGATGTGGCCGGCGATGGTGGCGCGGGCCTCCTCGCTGATGACCGGGCCGACATCGACCGCCAGCCGGTCCGGGTTGCCGATGCGCAGCTCCCGCATGGCGCCCTTCAGCATGGCCAGCGTGCGGTCGGCCACATCCTCCTGGAGGCAGAGGATGCGCAGGGCCGAGCAGCGCTGCCCGGCGCTGTCGAAGGCGGAGGCGATCACGTCGCCCACCACCTGCTCGGCCAGGGCGGAGCTGTCCACGATCATGGCGTTCTGGCCGCCGGTCTCGGCGATCAGCGGGATCGGCGCGCCGTCCGGCAGCAGGCGCCCGGCCAACCGGCGCTGGATCAGCCGCGCCACTTCCGTGGAACCGGTGAACATCACGCCGCGCACCGCCTCGTGCCCGACCAGGGCGGCACCGACCTCCCCGGCGCCGGGAAGAAGCTGGAGCGCCCCGGTGGGGATGCCCGCCGCGTGCAGGATGCGCACGGCCTCGGCGGCGATCAGCGGGGTTTCCTCCGCCGGCTTCGCCAGCACCGGGTTGCCGGCGGCCAGCGCCGCGGCGATCTGGCCCGAGAAGATGGCGAGCGGGAAGTTCCACGGGCTGATGCAGACCACCGGTCCCAGCGGACGGTGGGTGGCGTTGTCGAAGCGGTCGCGCACCTGCGCCCCGTAATAGCGCAGGAAGTCGATGGCCTCCCGCACCTCGGCGATGGCGTTGGGCAGCGACTTGCCGGCCTCCCGCACGATCAGGCCGAGCAGGGTCGGCATCCGCTCCTGCATGGCGTCGGCGGCGCGGAACAGGCAAGCAGCGCGCTCCTCCGGCGGGGTGGCGGCCCAGGCGGGCGCCGCCGAGACGGCGTGGCCGAAAGCTTCCGCGACCATCGCCTCGTCCGCCTCGGTCACCGTGCCCACCACGTCGCGGCGGTCGGCGGGGTTGCGCACCGGCTGGGCCTGCCCCGCCCGCTCGCCGTCCGCCAGCAGCGGCACGGCGGTCCAGGCCACCGTGGCGCTGGCCGACAGGGCGGCGGACAGGCTGGCAAGCTCCGTCTCGCTGGACAGGTCGATGCCGGCGGAGTTGGCCCGCTCCGGCGCGTAGAGGTTCTTCGGCAGGGCGATCAGCGCGTGCGGCGCGCCCACCGGGGTGATGGCCCTGGCGACCGCGACGGGATCGGCGATCAGTTCCTCGACCGGCACCGCCGGGTCGGCGATGCGGTTGACGAAGGAGCTGTTGGCGCCGTTTTCCAGCAGGCGGCGCACCAGATAGGCCAGCAGCGTCTCGTGCGTGCCGACCGGCGCGTAGATGCGGCAGGGCCGCTTCAGCGGGCCGACCACCTCCTTGTAGAGCGGCTCGCCCATGCCGTGCAGGCACTGGAACTCGTACTGGCCGATCTGGAAGCCATCGCCGGCCATCTCATAGATGGTGGCGAGCGTCTGGGCGTTGTGGGTGGCGAATTGCGGGAACACCGCGTCCGGAGCGGCCAGCAGCTTGCGCGCGCAGGCGACGTAGGAGACGTCGGTGTAGACCTTGCGGGTGTAGACCGGGAAATCCGGCAGCCCGTCGAGCTGGGCGCGCTTGATCTCGCTGTCCCAATAGGCGCCCTTGACCAGCCGGATCATCAGCCGGTGGCCGCTGCGCCGCGCCAGATCGACCAGGAAGTCGATGACGTAGGGGCAGCGCTTGCCATACGCCTGCACGACGAAGCCGATGCCGTTCCACCCCGCCAGATCCGGGTCGAAGCAGAGCGATTCCATCAGGTCGAGCGACAGCTCCAGCCGGTCGGCCTCCTCGGCGTCGATGTTCAGGCCGATGTCGTAGCCCTTGGCGAGCAGCGCCAGCGCCTTCACGCGCGGCAGCAGCTCGTCCATCACCCGTTCGGCCTGGGCGCGGGAGTAGCGGGGGTGGATGGCCGACAGCTTGATGGAGATGCCCGGCCCCTCGTAGATGCCGCGCCCCGCCGACGCCTTGCCGATGGCGTGGATGGCGTTCTCGTAGTCGGCGTAGTAGCGCGCGGCGTCCTCCGCCGTCAGGGCGGCCTCGCCCAGCATGTCGTAGGAATAGCGGAAGCCCTCGGCCTCCATCGGGCGGGCGTTGGTCAGCGCCTCCTGGATGGTCTGGCCGGTGACGAACTGCTCGCCCATCATGCGCATGGCGAAATCGACGCCGCGGCGGATCAACGGCTCGCCGCCCCGCGCGATCAGCCGCGTCAGGGCGGAGGACAGCGCCTGCTCCCCGCCCGCCGAGGTCAGCTTGCCGGTGATCAGCAGGCCCCAAGTGGCGGCGTTGACGAACATCGAGCCGCCCTTGCCGAGATGCGCCTGCCAGTCGCCTCCGGCGATCTTGTCGCGGATCAGCGCGTCGCGCGTGGCGTGGTCGGGGATGCGCAGCAGCGCCTCCGCCAGACACATCAGCGCCATGCCCTCCTGGCTGGACAGGCTGTATTCGTGGATCAGCCCCTCCACCCCGCGGCCCCGCGGCTTGGCGCGCAGGGCGGTGATCAGCTTGCGGGCGGTGGCCGCCGCGGCGGTGACGGTGCCGGGCGGCAGCGACGCCTGCTCGAACAGGACGGGCAGGCAGTCCGGCTCGGGCCGGCGGTAGGCGGCGGTGATCGCCGCGCGCAGGTCGGTCGCCGGGCGGATGGGCGGGGCGAAGTCCGCGAACGGCCCGGTTCCGCTGGAATGGGCGCCGCCGGAACGGGAGGCGGCGGACGGGGGGGCGGTCCGGGTGTCGATCGGGTTGGTCATGCTGTTCATCGGTGTCGTCCGCTCGAATCCGCAGGCCGGGGGCGAGCCGGTCCCTGATGGTGAAAAGGGAGTGCTTCTCAGGCTTTCGGGCCGGTTCCGCCCAGTTCGGCAGCCCTCTGGGCCGCCGCGCGCAGGGTCGCGTTCAACAGAGTCTGGAGGTGGTCATCGGCCATCAGCTTGGAAAGGCCCGCCGCCGTGGTCCCGCCGGGGGAGGTCACGCCGGCCCGCAGCTCCGCCGCCGGCTGGCCCGTGGCGCCCATCAGCGCCCCGGCCCCCTCGACCGTGGCGCGGGCCAGCCGTTCCGACACGCCGGCGGGCAAACCCACCTCCACACCGGCGCGGGTCAGGCACTCCACGAGGTAGAAGACATAGGCGGGGCCGGAGCCGGACAGCGCCGTGGCGGCGTCCACCAGCGCCTCGTCGGCCAGCCATTCCAGGCTTCCCACGGCGGTCAGCAGGGCGGCGGCGCGCTCCCTCCGGTCCGCCGGGCAGCCGGCCTCGGCCACCGCGACGGTGGCGCCGCGCCCGACCGCCGCCGGCAGGTTCGGCATCGCCCGCACCACGCTGCCCGCCGCGGGGAACAGGCGGCGCAGGTCGGCCAGCGTCTTGCCCGCCATGATCGACAGCACCAGCGTGTGCGGCGTCAGCATCGCCTGCACGCCCGCCGCGGCGCTCTCGACCATCTGCGGCTTGACCGCGACCACGAGGACATCGACCGGAGCGCCGTCCGCCGGATTCAGGCGGACGCCGGTCCGGGCGGCCAGTTCGGCCAGCTCCGGCGACGGCGTGGGGTCGGCCACCGAAACGGCGGAGGCCGGCACGGCCTGCGCCAGCCAGCCGCGCAACATGGCGCCGCCCATGCGTCCCGCGCCGAGAAGAAGGATCGCGCCGCCGCCCGGCGCCGATCCGGAACCGTCCGCAGCCATTGGGCCAATGTCGAGGGTCACGGTGTCTCTCACCCGATCCAATTCGTCTTTGCAGGCCGCAGCGTCCGCTTTGTTTTGCTTGTTCCGCTGCGGCTTCCGCAGACTATCGCGGAGCACGCCGTGTCTCCATTATTGTTTTTGCTCATTAACCGCGATATCAACGGCCAAAGGCGGCATGGAGCGTGAAAATGACGGAGCTTGACCGGACGGACCGGCGCATCCTGGCGATTCTTCAAACGGACGGGCGGATTTCCGCCGTGGATCTGGCGGAGCGGGTCGGCCTGTCCCCCACCTCCGCGGGCGAGCGGATGCGGCGGTTGCTGAAGGACGGTTATGTGACGGGGTTTTCGGCGCGGCTCGATCCGCATCGTCTGGGCTTCGGGCTGATGGTGTTCGTCGAGGTGCTGCTCGACAAGACGACGCCCGACGTGTTCGACCGCTTCTCCCAGGCCATCCGTCACGCGCCGGAGGTTCTGGAGTGCCACATGGTGGCCGGCGGGTTCGATTATCTGGTGAAGACGCGGGTGGCCGACATGGCGGCCTACCGGCGGTTCCTGGGGGATGTGCTGCTCTCGCTGCCCGGCGTCCGGGAGACGCGCACCTATGCGGTGATGGAGGAGGTCAAGAACGACGGCCCCCTCCCCCTTTGATTCACCTTGCGGCGCCCCGTCAGGACAGCCGGACGGGGACCGCCGCGCGGCGGGCCGGAACGACCGTGCGGACGATGGCGTGCAGCGTGGCGATCCCCAGCACCGACAGCGTCGTCAGAAAGCCGGTCAGCAGAAGCCCCAGCACCAGAAAGACCATCATGTCCATTGTCACGCCTCCTTGCAGAACATGGCGGGAGGCTACGCCCGGTCCGGTTCCCGGAGTTTGACCCGGGTCAACGGATGGACTGATTCCGGAAGCGGCCACTTTTTTGTCTTCGGCTTCGCCATCGGCGGCTGAGCATCGGTTCCGCGATACCGCCGCCGCGTCGATCGGCGGCAGCGCTTTTCCTGTTGGTTGCAGTGCGGAAAGACCACGCCACCGGCGCGCGGCGGCCTCACTGTGGCCTGATTGTCACGCATTTGAGATTTATTATCCTAAAATCGTCCCATTTAAGGCCACAACGAAATGGATAGTCTGAAGGGGTAAGCCAAAAGGCGAAAGCATCAACCGAAAGGATGGGGACGCACCGACCGCGTGCCTGCCCCGCCGGCCACCAACCGCGGTGGCATCCCCACAAGGAAGAGAGTGCAGACCATGGACGATCTGGGTATCGACCTTCACCACCAGGATCTGGGCGACCACACCAACTACGCCAGCGACCTCGGCGCCGACACGTTGCACCCGCCGGTCAACGGGACCTCCGTGTCCACCGCCGATCCGTTCGCGGCGCCGGCCTCCCTGCTCCAGGCCCAGGCCCTCCAGACCGCCGTGCAGCCGCTGGCCCTGGCCGATGCCGCCGCGACCGCCGACAACGCCACGAAGATCGTCATCAACGCCGCCGGCAACGTGGCGGGCGGCGTGTCCCCGCACTTCAAGGTGCTGGTGGACGGCAAGGTGATCGGTGAAGGCTCCGCCGGCACCACGGCCAAGGACTTCACCTTCAACGCCAACGTGACCGCGGATCAGGCCCACAAGATCCAGATCCAGTACGACAACGACGGCTTCGTGAACGGGCAGGACCGCAACCTGTTCGTCAACAAGATCACCATCAACGGCCACGCGCTCGACGCCGTCGACCCGTCGGTGACCTACGACAAGGGTGCGCTCGACGGCAAGGACGTGGTGAAGGGCCAGTCCGGCATGTGGTGGAACGGCACGCTGGTCGTCGCCGCGCCGAAGGACTTCTTCCCCGCCGCCACCGCGGAAGCGGTCACCGGCGCCACCAAGATCGTCGTCAACGCCGCCGGCAACGTGGCGGGCGGCGTGTCCCCGCACTTCAAGGTGCTGGTGGACGGCAAGGTGATCGGTGAAGGCTCCGCCGGCACCACGGCCAAGGACTTCACCTTCAACGCCAACATCGCCGCCGGTCAGGCCCACAAGGTCCAGGTCCAGTACGACAACGACGGCGTGGCGAACGGCCAGGACCGCAACCTGATCGTCAACAAGATCACCATCAACGGCAACGCGGTCAACCCGACCGACGCCTCCGTCACCTACGACAAGGGTGCCTTGGACGGCAAGGACGTGGTGAAGGGCCAGTCCGGCATGTGGTGGGACGGCACGCTGGTCGTTTCCGCACCGAAGGAGTTCTTCCCCTCCACCACGACGCCGACCACGCCCACCACCCCCACGACTCCGACCACGCCGACCACCCCCACCACGCCGACGTCTCCGCCCGCCCCGACGAATCCGGGCGGCGGCACCTCGGACTATCCGGCCACCCCGGCCTCGCAGGTCTTCTACATCGACGCGACGCACGGCAACGACAGCAACTCCGGCCATGACCCGAACCAGGCCTGGAAGTCGCTGGCGAAGGTGAACGCGACCAACTTCGCCGCCGGCTCGCTGGTCCTGTTCGAGCGTGGCGAGACCTGGACCGACAGCCTGCTGGTCTCGACCTCCGGCACGTCGGACAAGCCGATCATCTACGGCGCCTACGGCTCCGGCGCCGATCCGATCATCAAGGCCAAGAGCGGCGCCAGCTACGCCGTCAGCCTGAACAACAAGGACAACATCACGTTCGACAACCTGACGATGACGGGTTCGAACGACACCGGCCTGCTGCTGAACGGCGGCGCCAACAACGTCAAGGTCACCAACTCCCAGATCATCGACAACCGCGGTTCGGGCGTGGTGATCAGCGGCACGTCGAACAACCTGCGCATCGATCATTCCACGATCGACGGCAACGGCGGTTACGGCCTCGTCCACTACTCCGCCGACAACGCCAACCAGTACTTCACCAACAACATCATCAGCGACAACGGCTGGCGGACCGACGCCGTCTATTCCGGCTGGAACGGGCGCATCCTGAGCGGCGAGATCGCCGGCAACACGATCTTCAACAACGGCAGCGGCGGCGGCGACGGCCGGTCGCATGGGCTGTACCACGACCACAGCCAAGCCAACAGCACCCTGAAGATCCACGACAACGCGATCTACTCGAACCCGCGCGGCGCCGGCATCCTGGCCAAGTCGAGCACCGAGATCTACAACAACACGATCTACGGCAACTCGAACGTCGGCATCTCCATCGGCCAGAACCAGACCACCAACGTCACCTACAAGATCTACGGCAACGAGATCTTCAACAACAACGGTGGCATCATGGAGCACCTGAAGGGCAGCGGGTCGATCACGCTGAGCCTGTACGACAACACCTTCTACAACAACAACGGCCGCGCGGCGATCAACATCGCCGACAGCATCAAGCAGACGGTGACCAACAACACCATCTCCTCGGCCACCAAGGCCAACCCGACCGCGTAACGACGGGCTGTTCCAACCCTTTGGCAACGACCGCGCCCGGCCCTTTGTGGCCGGGCGCCGGCGTTTCCGGCTTCCGCATGCGGCGCAAAACGGCAATAATCGGAAGCAGAGCACGGTCCGAGGCGCCTCGCCCACCGCTTTTCCTGGTGCGTTGCACAATAAGCCTTGCGGCTGCGGAGTGATGGAGCCCGGAGGCAAGCCGTATTCGCCGGCTTTTCATGGTGCTCAGCCATTATTTCTCCGCCGGGCGCGCGGCATCCCCCGCTTTTTCCCCAATCGACCAAAGTGGCAGGCGGCTTTCCCTTTGGAGCGCCGCGAAGGGGATATTTGTCTTGCACTTTATGTAGGTTTACCAGCCATTCGACCTTTGATAGCGTCGGCGGACCTATTCCGTGCCTATGCATGCATCGGCAACGACGGCCGTGACGGCAACGACGCCGAGGGAGGCTTGTTCCGGGATGCGGACCGGACGAAGCCTTTCATGAAAACCGACACCGAAAAGGACGACACGGGACAAGAACTGCGCCGACAACGACGACAAGGACGGGGCGGCTGGCGCCGAGCAGGCGCCCGACCGACGGCCACAGGGGAAGGAACGCCGGAACCGGTTCCGCGCGCGTGCCGCGGTGCCGGGGGCAGGACGGCGCACGCGCCTCCATCCCCGGGACCGCCGCTTCCGGTCCGCGTCGCCCGGTCCGCGTCGCCATGAAAAAAGGGGTGGAGACCAGGTATGAATCACTTGAGCGGACCGGGGGACGGTCGGGACACTCAATCGATCAGCGTTCTCATGGCCACCTACGCCGGGGAGAAGGCGGACAACCTTCAGGCCGCGCTGGAGAGCGTCTACACCCAGACGCTTCTGCCGCGCGAATGCGTGCTGGTGGTCGATGGGCGGATCGGGGAGGAGCAGGAAAGGGTCATCGCCCGCTATCAGGCGTCGCGCGCCTGCCCGCTGGTGGTGGTGCGGCGGCGCAACCAGGGGGGCTTGGCCCGCGCGCTGAACGACGGGCTGCAATATTGCACGGGCTATCTGGTGGCCCGCATGGACAGCGACGACATCTGCCTGCCCCACCGCTTCGAGACGCAGGCGCGGGCCTTCGCGGAGCAGGGGGGGCTGGACGCCTCGTTCTCCTGGCATGCGGAGTTCGAACAGGACCCCGGCGCCATCACCTGCGTGAAGCGCAGTCCGGCGACCCACGCCGAGATCAGCCAGGGGATGAAATGGCACTGCGTCCTGTCGCACCCCACCATGATGGTGCGGCGGCGGGCGCTGACCGCCATCGGCGGCTACCGCTCCTGCTTCGGGAATCTGGAGGACTACGACCTGTATGTCCGCCTGCTCCAGGCCGGGGCGCGGATGGAGACGGTGCAGGAGGCGCTTCTCCTCTTCCGCACCAGCATGGCCCAGCGCGTCCGCCGCGGCGGGTTGCGCTACGCCGTCAACGAATGGGCCTTCCGGGTCTGGTGCTGGCGGTCGGGTTTCCTGACCAATTCGGAATTCCTGGCGACGGCGTCGCTTCAGATCGGCTTCCGGCTGACGCCGCCGGCCCTGAAGAAGATGCTGTACCGCATGGTCCGCACGCCGACCGAAGCGCAGGTCATGACCCGGATCCACAGCGCCATGATGCGGCCCAAGCGCCTTGCCCCCGATGGGGCGGACGCCCTCTGAACCCTGCCCTCTGACCCTCTGCGGGAGGACATGAATGAGCGTTGCCGACGTGATTTCCGGTGGCGGGTGGGGGCGGCGGCTCCGCTGGATGGACGCGCTGCGCAACCCGCTGGGGACCGCCTGCCATCACGCCTACGGCAGCCCGGTGCTGGCCGTCGTCTACCACGCCGTCTGCGACACGGCGCCGGACCATCTGAAGCACATCTACCGCCCGCGCACGCCCCGGGAGTTCACGGAGGATCTGGATTTCCTCCTGAAGCGCTTCGAGCCGACGGACCTGCCCACGGTCACCGGGGCGGCGATGGGCGGGCCGGAGATCCGCCGCCCGTCGCTTCTGGTCACCTTCGACGACGGCATGCGCGAGGTCGCGGAGGTGGCGATGCCCATCCTGCGCCGCAAGGGCATCCGTCCGGCGCTGTATCTGAACCTGAACTTCCTCGACAACAGGACGCTGTTCTACCGGCACAAGGCCAGCCTTCTGGCGGAGCGGCTGCGCCGGCTGGCGGAGGCCGATCCCCGCCGCGCCGTCTGCGCCGCCACCCTGGCGCGGGCGGGTGCCGCCGCCGCCGATCCCGCCGCGGGCGTCATGGCGGTGAGTTGGGACCAGCGCGCCGTGCTGGACGAGATCGCCGCCGTGCTGGAGTTCGACACGGCGGAGTTCCTGGCTTCCCGGAAGCCCTACCTGACCCGCGGCGAGATCACGGAGTTGATGGCGGAAGGGGTGTCCATCGGCGCCCACGGCTTCGACCATCCCAACCACCGCCTGCTGACGGCGGAGCAGCGGAAGGAGGAGGTCACGGGCAGCGTGGCCGGCATCCGCGCGCTGTTCGGGGCCGGTTGCGGCTCCTTCGCCTTCCCCTATTCGGACGAGGGCCTGCCCGACGCGCTGTTCGGGGAGCTGTATGGCGGCGGTGTCGATGTGACCTTCGGCACGTCCTGGCCGCGGCGCGGCGGTCCGCAGCGGCGAATTCAGCGGATCTGCTTCGAGAACGGCCCGGCGCCCGCCCGGCGGCAACTGGTGAGGCGTCTGTTGCGCGGCGGCGCCGGAAACCTGAAGCGCGCTTTGGCGGGCTGAGAGAACCGCCACATCTGCCGTCCCCACTCCCGAGACGGGAGCGGGGGCGTTTGTTGTTGGCGCGCGTGTCCTGTGCGACGCCAGCGGGCCAATTCCAAAGAGAATGCCGATCCATCCCTTTGGAATGCCCCCATATCGTGCCCTGATCGCTTAAGCGTGATCACTTTTCATTTCCCTTTATTTGGCAGCGAAGTAACACAAAATACCGGGATACGGACACGCTGCGGTTTCAGTAGCCTGTGCTTCCGCTTATCAGGCCCCGCAAGGAGATCGCTATGATCGAGCAAGCCACGCCGGCCAGCCCCGATCTGCTCGGAAGAGTCGCCGACATTCTTCCGGCGGACGCCGCGCCGAAGACGGCGGCCGGCGTCGATCGGCCGATGCTCGATCGGCGCCGGGCGGGCTGGGCCTTGCTGTGCACCGGCTGCGCTCTGGTGGCCTGGGGGTTGGCCTACGCGCTGATCCGCATCGCCGTGTAAGGCACCGCGAGCCGAGACTCATGGATCACCTTCCCCTTCCTCCCCCCGCCATCGAGCGTCCCGCCCAGCAGCCGCTGTTCGCCAGCGCGCGTGGGAGCGCCGACGACGCGCCGGTCTTCTACGTCGATGCCACGGACGGCGACGACCGCCGGTCGGGCCGCGGCCCGAAGGAGGCGTGGAGGTCGCTGGACAAGGTGAACGCGACCAGCTTCGCGCCGGGAACCCGCGTGCTGTTCGAGCGTGGCGAAAGTTGGCGCGGCAGCCTTCTGGTTTCCTCCTCCGGCACGGCGGAGCGGCCCGTCACCTACGGCGCCTATGGCAAGGGCGACGCGCCGGTGATCGACGCGCGGGGCGCCCCGGTCGCGGTCGGTCTGAACGGGCGGACGGGCGTTGCCTTCGACGGGCTGACCATCACCGGCGCCGCGGACACCGGTCTGCTGCTCGGCCCGCGGGCGCGGAACGTCTCGGTGACGAACGTGACCGTCACAGGCAACGGCGGGTCGGGCATCGTCGTTGCCGGGACCTCCGACGGGCTGCGGATCGACGGATCGGCCATCACCGGCAACGGCGCCTATGGGATCGTGCATTACGCCGCGGACAACACCGGTCAGGTCATCACGCGCAACACCATCGCCGACAACGGCTGGCGCAAGGACGGCGGCGTCTATTCCGGCTGGAACGGGCGCATCCTGACCGGCGAGATCGCCCACAACCGGATCCGCAACAACGGCATCAACGGCGGCGAAGGGCGCTCCCACGGCCTCTACCACGACCAGGGGCAGGCCGGCAGCGCGCTGAAGATCCACGACAACGTGATCCACGACAACCCGCGCGGCGCCGGCATCCTGGCGAAGTCGAGCACGGAGATCTACCGCAACGTCATCTACCGCAACGCCGACGCCGGCATCTCGCTCGGCCAGAACCGGGGGATCGACGTGACCTACCGGGTCTACGACAACGAGTTCTACGACAACAACGGCGGCGTCCTGCAGCACCAGAAGGGCAACGGCGCCATCACGCTGGAGCTGCGCGACAACCTCTTCCACCGCAACGGCAAGCGGGCCGCCATCATCATCGCCGACACCATCGGCAAGACCGTCACCGGCAACCGGATCAGCGACGAACCCAAGACAGAATCCGGGACCGGACCCACCGCGATCCAACAGACAGGAGGAACCGTGCGGGAGACATCCGGGATGCGGCCGGAAACCGTGCGCTGACCCCGGCCCCGGTTCGCGGACGAGCCGCGGGCCGGGCGGAGGAACCGCGCGTTCGAAGAAGGGGGGGCATGTGAGCAGCAGCAGCAGCACCGTCGGCCAGTCGATCGCCGACCGGCTGAAGAAAACCGTTTTCCGTTTCGACAGCTCCGACACGGCGGAGTTGCGCGGCTTTCAGCGGAAGATGTTCGGAGACCGGGTCTGGCAGGTGGACGAGTCCTACAACCGCTGGCTCTTCGACGAGGTGCCCGACCGGGACGCGGACGGGCCGCAGGTCTGGGTCTGCAAGCGGCAGGGGCAAATCGTCGGCCAGCAATGCGGGATTCCCTTCCGCCTGAAGGCGCGGGACCGGGAAATCCCGGCTTCCTGGGCCAACAGCCTGATGGTCCTGCCCGAATGGCGGATGCGCGGCGCCTTCACGCCCCTGTCGGAGGCGCAGCTCGACAGCCGCCCGCTGGCCATGGCCATCCACATTTCCGATTCCGCCTACAAGGCCTACACGAAGGCGGGCTGGATCGACATCGGGGCCCTGCCCGCCTACGTCTTTCCCCTGAACACGCGGCGCTGCCTGGAGGCGTCCTCGCTCCGGGGCCGCATGCGGACCATCGGGACGCTCGCCGGTCCGGTGCTGCACGGCGCGCGGGTCGCCGGCCATCTGCTGAGCCGGGCGACCGGCGGACGGTTCGAGGAGATCGGGCGGTTCGACGGACGCGCCGACGCCATCTGGCGCCGCGCCTCCCCCCACTACCCGATGATCGCTCTGCGCGATCTGACGCACCTGCGCTGGCGCTACGACGAGATTCCCTGCGCGTCGGCCTACCGCCGCTTCGTCCTGACGCGCGGGGGGAAGCCGCTGGGTTATGTGGTGCTGCGGCACGAGACCTGGCGGAAGGAGCCCTGCCTCGCCATCGTGGATTACCTGTGCGAACCGAAGTGGCTGTGGGTCCTGCTGAGCCGCACGCTGCGCATCGCGGCACAGGAGCGTGCCACCGCCCTCATCTGCCGGACGCTGAACGCGCGGGCGGAGCGGACCTTCCTCGCCATGGGCATGATGAAGGTGCCCGACCGCGTGGGCTTTCCGGTGCGGGTGATGGCGCATGCCGGGCCGGACGCCGGCATCGACCGGGCGGACTTCGCCGACCGCCGCAACTGGCTGCTGACCATGGGCGACGGCGACGCCAGCTTCCTGATGCACAACACGCTGCCCGAATCCGCCGGTCTGCAACCGGAAGGAGTCGCCATCCAGGGATGACCGGGGTGCGAAGGAGCCGTCCGGCTGCCGACGCGCCGGTCCGGCTCCTTTCGTCTATTCTGCCGGTGGTTACTCAAAAGGGGTTAATAAAGCGACTTTTGGAACGGCCATCCCGAAAGTCTCACAAGAAAGTGATCCCGGTCCACTGACGGTGGTTTGGCCTTTTACGACGTTTACGGCTTCCACTTTTTCTATCACGATTGCTGGGTGTTTAGATAAAGCAGCCTAATGTATTCGGTGAGAGGAAACGCCGATCGATAAGTCCTATGAAAAACAAAAGCCAAGGCCCGATGTCAGAACCGGACCTTGGCTTCGGTTTTGTGTCGGCGCATCTGGCTTCTGCAATACAGCGTGAATAACGGTGAAACCTCTACGAGCAAGAGAGTCGGGAAAGGAGACGTCTTATGTCGAGCAATGAGTTTGCCGACCTGTTGGTGAGCGGGGGTTCGGTCGGCACGTCCGGCATTCCGGAAGCCCTGGCGGCGCTGGAGTCGAGGATCGCGGCGGGCACCGCCAGCGTCGGCGTCATCGGCCTGGGCTATGTCGGCCTGCCTCTGGCGCGGCTGTTCGCGCGGGCCGGTTTCTCGGTGACGGGCTTCGACATCGACCCGGAAAAGGTCGCCAGCCTGAACGGCGGCACCTCCTACATCGGAACGGTCTCGACGGACGAGGTCCGCGGGATGCTCGACGAGGGGCGCTTCACGGCCACGGCGAACTTCCAGACGCTGGCGGACATGGACGCCATCGTCATCTGCGTGCCGACGCCGCTGACCCGCAACCGCGAACCGGACATGAGCTGCATCGAGGTCACCACCCGGCAGATCGCCCAGGTGCTGCGCCCCGGCCAGCTCATCGTCCTGGAATCGACCACCTACCCCGGCACGACGCGCGAGGTGGTGCGCCCGATCCTGGAGAAGACCGGCCTCGTCAGCGGCACGGATTTCCTGCTGGCCTTCTCGCCGGAGCGCGAGGATCCCGGCAACGAGACCTTCACCACCGCCCGCATCCCGAAGATCGTCGGCGGCGAGGACCCCAACGCGCTGCGCATCGCCTGCGCCATGTACGGCCGCGCGCTGGAGCGGGTGATCCCGGTCTCCTCGCTGGAGGCGGCGGAGGCGGTGAAGCTGACCGAGAACATCTTCCGCTGCGTGAACATCGCGCTCGTCAACGAGCTGAAGGTCGTCTACGACGCGATGGGCATCGACGTGTGGGAAGTGATCGAGGGCGCCAAGACGAAGCCCTTCGGCTACATGCCCTTCTACCCCGGCCCCGGCCTGGGCGGCCACTGCATCCCCATCGACCCCTTCTATCTGACCTGGAAGGCCCGCGAGTTCGACGTCGCCACCCGCTTCATCGAGCTGGCCGGCGAGATCAACACCCGCATGCCGCATTACGTGGTGGAGCGGCTGTCCCAGGCCATGGACGTGAAGCTGGGCCGCGCGCTGCGCGGGTCGCGCATCCTCATCCTCGGCGTCGCCTACAAGAAGAACATCGAGGATCTGCGTGAAAGCCCGGCGCTGAAGATCATCGAACTGCTCCAGGACCGCGGCTGCGAGGTGTCCTACTACGACCCGCATGTTCCGCAGCTTCGGGAAACCCGCCGGCTGGCCCGTATGACCGGCACGCAGTCGGTCGATCTGGAAGACATCCGGGAGGGCGCCTTCGACGCGGCGATCCTGTGCACCGATCACGACTCCTTCGACCTGAAGACCCTGCTGGACGGGCTGCCGCTGGTGGTCGACACCCGCAACGCCTTCGGCAAGGCCGGCATCGTGGACGAGAAGATCGTGAAGGGCTGACCGCCGGCCTGGACCCTTACCGACCGATCCTCAGGAGAATGGGATGGCCGCGTACACTCAAGTAGACGGAGCCCTGGGGTCCGAAGCCAGCACGCGGGAGGTCGCGCTGCGCGACCTCCTCCAGGTGCTGCGCCGGCGCCGGAGCACGATCATCGCCAGCGTCCTGTGCTGCACGGCGCTGGCCACCGCCGGTGCCCTGCTCTACGAGCCGCGGTTCACCAGCCAGGCCGTGCTCATCATCGACCCGCGCACGACGGCGGTCACGGACATCGACGCCGTGATCTCCAACCTCCCGCGCGAGGCGGCGGCGATCCGGACCGAAATCGACATGATCACCGCCACCGCCACCGCCGCCAAGGTGGTGGACCGGCTGGGGCTGGTCCACGACCCGGAATTCAACGGCGCCATCGAGCGGCCCTCGGCCATCGACCGGGCCGTCGCCGGCATCAACGACATTCTCGGTTACGACCTGTCGCCGCTGCGCCAGCAGATCACCGGTTACCTGAATTCCGCCGGGATCGGCGTGAAGGAGCCGACGACGCCGGAGAAGGAGCGCGCCGCGGTCATCGCGGAGGTCCGCCGCGGCCTGTCCGCGACCAGCGACGCGCAGTCCTACACCATCGTCGTCTCCTTCAAGGCCAAGGAGTCGGAGAAGGCGGCGCGCATCGCCAACGCCTTCGTGGACGAATACCTGCTCGATCAGTTGAACACCAAGCAGGAGGTCACCCAGCAGGCCAACAAATGGCTGGAGGACCGCATCACCGAGCTGCGCGCCCAGGTCGAGGCGTCGGACAAGGCGGTGCAGGACTACCGCGCGCAGCAGGGCCTCGTGCTCGGCGGGGCCGGCGGCGAGTCCTTCCTGTCGCAGCAGCTGGCCGAGCTGAACCGCGCCCTGGTCGTCGCCCAGACGGAGCGGGGCCGGGCGGAGGCGCGGGCGCAGAACGCCCGGATCGTCGCCCGCAGCCCGACCGAGGGCAACGCCGCGGAGGTACTGGGCTCCCCGCTGATCCAGCGGCTGGGCGAGGAGGAGTCTGGCATCGCGCGGCGGCTGGCCGAATACCGCACCCGCTACGGCGACCAGCACCCGGCGGTGCAGGCCTACGTCACGCAGCTCACCAACCTGCGCCAGAAGATTCGTGAGGAAGCCACGAAGATCATGGCGGTCATCAACAACGAGGTCGAGATCGCCCGCGCCCGCGAGCGCGAGCTTGAGGCCGCGCTGAAGAAGCTGACCGCCGAAACCGCGGGCGAGCTGGGCGCCAACGTCCGCCTGGCCCAGTTGCAGCGCGAGGCCGACGCCAACCGCCGCGTCTACGAAGGTCTGCTCCAGCGTCTCGTCGAGACGCGCGAACAGGGCGACCTCCAGCAGCGCGACGCCCGCGTCGTGTCCAAGGCGGAGCCGCCGCTGGAGCCGTCCACGCCGGGCAAGAAGCTGTTCGTCGGCGGCGGTCTTGCCGTGGGCTTGCTGATCGGCATGTTCCTGGCCTTCCTGCGCGACCACTTGAACAAGACCTTCCGCAACACCCAGCATGTGGAGGAGACCATCGGCGTGCCGGCCATCGGGCTGGTGCCGTCCCTGCCGCAGCACAAGAACGCCAAGCCGGAGGACTACGTCCTCGACCGCCCGCGGTCGGAGTACAGCGAGGCGGTGCGCGCCATCGGCGTGTCGCTCTACGCCCGCGGCGCCCTGAACACCGGCTCCGTGGTGATGGTCACCTCCGCCGTTCCCGGCGAGGGCAAGACCACGGTCTGCCTGACCCTGGCGCGCATGCTGGCGGCGTCGGGCCGGCGGGTGCTGCTGTTGGAATGCGACCTGCGCTGCCCGCGCATCGGCAAGGTGCTGGGCGACAACGCGCCGGGCGACCTGAGCGACCTGATCGTCGGCAAGGCGGAATGGCAGGACGTGGTCCAGGTGGACGGTCGCACCGGCCTGCACTACGTCGTCGGCCGCCCGCATTGCGACCACCCGCAGGAGCTTCTGGGGTCGGAAAAGCTGGCGAGCATCATCAAGTTCGCCTCGCTGGAATACGACTGCGTCATCCTCGACACCCCGCCGATGGCGGTCGTGGCGGACGCGGGCGTGCTGACCCGCTCGGCGACGGAATGCCTGTTCGTGGTGCGCTGGGAGCAGACGCCGCGCGCCGTGGTCCAACGGGCCATCGACCGGCTGACCGAGCTGGGCCGCGACGTGACCAGCGTCGTGCTGAGCCGGGTGGACCTGAAGCGGCTGGCCCGGACCGACGCTTCGGAAGAAGCCTACGGCATGAACGAGGCGCGCCGCTACTACACGCGCTGACCATGACGTGACGGCGGAAATAAAATTTCCTCTCCCCTCCGGGGAGAGGGGCGGGGTGAGGGGGCAGCATGGGCGCCAGCCCATGCCAGGGGATTGCCAAGGGGCAGCCTGCCCCTTGGCGGTGCGCCACAGGCGCACCGGCCTCCTCCCCCTCCCCACCGCTGACGCGGTGGGTCCCCTCCCTCTCCTTGGAGGGGCGAGGGCGTAGAAGGGTTCATCAGGGGAACAGGATGAGTGCAACGCCATTTCCGCGAAACCGAGCCGCTCTGGCGGCGGCGCCCGCAGCGGAAGCGCCGCCCGCCCGGCCACGGACACCGCCGCGTCTGGGCAGCGCCGCCGACCTGACGCCCAGCCTGTTCGATCAGGTGGTGTGCGCCATCGGCCTGATCCTGCTGTGGGACGCGCTGCTGTCGGTCATGATGTCGGCACCCTCGCAACGCTTCATCCTGCGGGCGGGCGGCGCGCCGGAATCCTCCGGCGACACCATCAAGCAGCTCATCTTCGCGGCCCTCTACGCCACGGCTCTGCTGCGGATCGTCATGCTCCACGGCGTCCGGGCCTTCCGCTATCTCAGCATTCCCATGGCCCTCATGGTCGTGCTGGCCATCGCGTCCAGCCAATGGTCGCACGATCCGTCGCTGACCATCCGCCGCAGCGTGGCCCTGGTCGGCACCACGATCTTCGGCCTCTATGTCGGCCTGTCCTACGGCGAGGTCGCTCTGGCCCGGCTGATCCACCGGGCGGTCTTCGTGCTGGCGGTGCTGAGCGCGCTGCTGGCGGTCGGCCTGCCGAGCTACGGCCTGATGCCGGCGGAACAGGGATCGCAGTGGCGCGGCGTCTTTTCCCACAAGAACGGGCTGGGCGACGCCATGGCCTTCGGCCTGACCGCCGGTCTGTTCGTCCTGCGCTCCCGCCCGGTGACCGACACCATGGCGCTGGTCTGGCGGCTGGGAACCTTCGCGATCATGGCGGGCTGCCTCGCCATGTCCGGTTCCGCCACGGCGCTGATCGTCGCCACGGCGGGGATGACGCTGGTGATGCTGGTCACCCACCGCCAGGACGCCGGGTCGCTGGCACTGGAGCTGTACGGCGGCACCATGGTCATCATGCTGGCCGCGATCTTCGCGCTGCTGAATCTGGAGAGCATCGTCGGGCTGCTGGGCCGCGACATCACGCTGACCGGGCGCACGCTGATCTGGGACTTCGCCTTCCGGATGATCGAGCAGCAGCCGGTGCTGGGCTACGGCTTCAGCGCCTTCTGGTCGGGACTGGAGGCGCCGGGCGCTCTGTTCTGGCGCACCTCGGGCCGGTTCGACATCCACGCCCACAACGGCTTCATCCAGACGACGCTGGACGTCGGCCTGCTCGGCCTCGGCCTCTTCCTGGTGGCCTATGCGATCTACCTGTCGCGGATCGCCCGGATCGTCCCGGTGGACCGCAGCGGGGCGGCGCGCTGGCACATCGTCTTCGCCATGATGCTGTTGCTGGGCAACGTCGCGGAAAGCAGCCTGCTGATCCAGAACGGCCTGCTGTGGTTCCTTTTCACCGCCTTCCAGACGCGGCTGGCGAGGACCGTGCACGCCCATGCTTTGACCCCGCGCCCGGCGCCGGGGCGGCGCCCCAAACTGAGGGACGGCATCCCTGTGGCGGAGTCGCGGTCATGATGTCGAGCGGCTTTGCCTTCTTCGCGACCCGGATCGCCGTCGGCATCCTGGGCTTCGCGGCGGTCGCGGTCTTCTCGCGCATCGTCACGCCGGACGCCTACGGCCATTACGCGCTGGTCATGGCGGCGGCGGCGGCGATCAACGCCTGCGGCTTCTCCTGGATGGGCCTGTTCGTCCTGCGCAAGTGCGGCGGCGATGCGGCGGAACGCGATGCGTGGCTGTCCACCGTCGTCACCGCCTTCCTGGTGGTGGCCTGCGGCGTCCTTGCCATTCTGGGCGCCGTGGTGGCCTTCTATCCCGGCATGAACGGCATCGACTATGTGCTGTATCTGCCGGTCATCGCGATCCTGATTTCCTGGTTCGACCTGTCGATCCAGATGTCGCGGGCGCGGCTGAAGGGCTCCGTCTTCGCGGCCAAGTCCTTCGCCAAGGCGCTGTTCGGGCTGGCGCTCGGCTCCGCCTTCGTGCTGATCGGCTGGACGCAGGAGGGGCTTCTGCTGGGCACCAGCCTGGGCTTCCTGCTGGTCACCGCGATCTGGCTGCGCTCCGACCTGAAGGGCATCTCGCTGCGCTGGCCCAAGCGGGAGCGGGTCGGGCTTCTGCTGACCTTCGGCGGTCCGCTGATGCTGAGCCTGATGGTCGGCTGGGCGCTCGATTTCGCGGACCGCTTCCTGATCTACTGGTTCATCGGCGAGGCGGCGGCGGGCGCCTACGCGATGGCTTTCGACCTCGCCAAGCAGCCGATCATGCTGGTGGCGTCGGCGGCGTCGCTGGTCACGCTGCCGATGGCGTCGCGCGCCTACGACGGCGCCGGCCCGCGGGCGGCCCGCCCGATCATGGCGCAGAACCTGACCATCCTGCTGCTGGTCTGCCTGCCCCTGGTGCTGATGGAGGTGATTTCCGCCCGCGGCATCGTCGGGCTTCTGCTGGGCGAAGCGTACCGGGAGACCGGGGCGGCGATCATGCCCATCGTTGCCCTGTCGGTCTTCATCAGCATCCTGCGCATCTACCACTTCGACCTGTCGCTGCACCTGACCAAGAAGACCGGCTACATCCTGCTGCTGACCATGCTGACGGCGGTGCTGAACATCGGCGCCAATCTGTTCCTGATCCCGCGCTTCGGGGTGATCGGGGCGGCCTACGGCTCGTTGGCGGCGCAGCTCGGCTGGGTGGTGGCCGCGCTCATCCTGATGCCGCGGGCCGGCGTCCTGGCGGTGCCGGTGAAGGATCTTCTGAAGGTGACCGCCGCCGCCCTGCTGTTCGCCGCCGGGCTGGAGATCGCGGCGCGGGAAAGCGACCTGCTGCTCGTCCAGCTCGCCCCGGCGGGCAGCCTTTATCTGCTGGCCCTGGCCCTGCTCAACCCCGCCAACCTGATGGGACAGGTGCGGGGTGGGCTGGCCCGGCTGAAACGCACACGGTCCCGGCATGAGCAACTTGAACAGGCGTGAGGAAGGAACAGGCACCATGTCGAAAAAGCTGGTGGTTTGCGTGTGCACCTACCGCAGGCCGAAGGATCTCGAACGCACGTTGCTGTCGCTGGAGGGGCTGACCTTCAACCCGGACGCCCCGCTGGATGTCGAGGTGCTGGTGGTGGACAACGACCCGGCGCGCTCCGCCGAGCCTCTGTGCCGGACCATGGCGGAGGGCTGGCGCTTTCCCGTCCGTTACGCGGCGGAGCCGGTGCCGGGCATTCCCGCCGCCCGCAACCGCTGCCTGGACGAGACGGCGGACGCCGACCTGATCGCCTTCATCGACGATGACGAGGTGGCGAGCCCCGGCTGGCTGGACTGGCTGGTCACCGCCATGGAGCGCACCGGCGCCGCCGTGGTCGCCGGGCCGGTCCTGCCGATCTACGAGAAACGCCCGCCGGACTGGCTGACCAAGGGCCGCTTCCACGACCTGCAGCGCATGCCCACGGGCAGCGAGCCGGCCTATTGCGCCACCGGCAACGTGCTGTTCCGCCGCTCCATCCTGAAGGGCGGCGTGCGCTTCGACCCGGAGCTGAGCCTGTCCGGCGGCAGCGACGTGCTGTTCTTCGAGCAGATCCGGCGCCAGGGCCACCGCATCGTCTGGTGCGACGAGGCCACCATCGAGGAGCATGTGCCGGCCAGCCGCATGACCGCGCGCTGGGTGCTGCGCCGGGCCTTCCGCCTGGGCACCTGCGTGTCGCTGACCGAGGCCAAGCTGAACGGCCAGCGCCGCACGCTGGTGAAGCGCTCCACGCTGGGCCTCGCGCACATCGCCTTGAACCTTGCCGCCCTGCCGCTGGTGCCCATGGCGATGGTGTTCGACGCGAGCTGGCCGATCCGCCGGCTTCAGAAGATCTGCGTGGGCAGCGGCTATCTCTACGGCCTGATGGGCTTCCAATATCTGGAGTACAAGCGATGAAGGACGTTGAGGCGAAAGATGCGGGGGCGAAGGGCGGGGCGGCCGAAGCTGCGCCCGTCACCGTCAGCGCGGTCATCCCGACGCGCAACCGCCCGCATCTGGTCCTGAACGCCGTGGAGAGCGTGCGCGCCCAGACCGTCACGGATCTGGAGATCGTCGTCGTCGTGGACGGGCCGGACCCCGCCACCGTCACCGCCCTGGAGGCGGTGGAGGACCGCCGGCTGCGCATCGTGCAGAACCCGCGCTCGCTCGGCCCCGCGGGGGCGCGCAACGCCGGGGTGCAGGCGGCGCTGGGCGAATGGATCGCCTTTCTGGACGACGACGATTCCTGGGCGCCGGAGAAGCTGGAACGGCAGCTCGCCGCGGCCAAGGCGTCCGGGGCCAAGCTGCCCGTGGTGTCGTGCAGCACCAGCGTCAGCATCGGGGAGCGCCGCTACGTCTGGCCGCAGCGCCGTCCGGAGCCGGGCGAGCCGATCAGCGATTACCTGATCGACCGCCGCAGCCCGCTGTCCCGTCCCGGCTATCTCGCCACCCCGACGATCATGGTGCCGCGGGCTCTGGCTCTGGCCGTGCCGATGCCGGACTACCGCCATTTCGAGGATTGGGGCTGGCTGTTCCGCGCGCTGGACCAGCCGGGGGCGGAGCTGGTCTTCGTGGACGAGCCGCTGTGCTTCGTGGAGATCGACGAGGGGCGCGCCTCGCTGCATTCGGTGGACGACTGGCGTCAGGCGTTCGAATGGGCGCGCACGCACCGTCCGCTGATGACCGGCAACGCCTACGCCGCCTTCCTGATGACCAAGGTGGTCGGCATGGCCCGCCGCGAAGGCGACTGGAACGCGGTTCGCCGCCTGCTGGCCGAGGCGACGCGGGCGGGCGATCCGAAGATGCGGCATTACCTGATGTTCTTCGGGACCTGCGTGGTGCCGCCGTCCTTCCACCGCCGCGTGCGTGCGGCGACCCATTCGGACGCGGCGACGGCGTGAGGCACAGGCGTCGCGGAGTATGGCCCCCTCCTTAACCCTCCTCTGCAAAGCGGGGGAGGGCCGGGGAGGGGGCTATGCGTACCCCCTCCCCTTCTCACATCACCGCCGCCAGCAACAGCGGCAGCGTCAGGAACGACAGCGCCGTCGATCCCAGCACCATCCCCGCCACTTCCTGCGGGGCGTTGTTGTAGCGCAGCGCCCAGAGATAGTTGAACACCGCCACCGGCATGGTGCTTTCCAGCAGGACGACGCCGCGGATCGTGCCCTCCAGGTCCAGAATCTCGACCATCGCCCACCCTGCGGCGAAACCGAGCAGCAGGCGCAGCGCCGACATCGCCAGCGACCGGACCATCCCCTCCATCCGCAGCCCCGCCAGCGCCACCCCCAGCGAGAACAGCATCAGCGGCACCGCACAGTTGCCGAGCAGCGTCGTGGTGTTGGTCACCCATTGCGGCGGCTGGAAGCCGGTCGTCAGGACCAGCACGGCCAGCGCCACCGCGTAGATCACCGGCGTGCGCAGCACCTGCTTCACATCGGTGCGCCCCGCCGCCAGGGCCGGGCCGATGGTGAATTGCAGGACGGCCAGCGTCGCGAAGAACAGCACCGCCAGCCCCAGCCCGGTTTCCCCGAAGGCGAACAGGCAGACGGGAATGCCCATGTTGCCGCCGTTCGGGAAGCTGAGCGCCGGCAGATAGACGCGCAGCGGCAACCGGCTGGCCAGCAGGATCGGCGTGGCCAGCAGACCGGCCAGCGCCATGCTGCCGATGGAGGCCGCCGCCATGATCAGCAGGTCGTCCCCGCCCAGCGACAGCCGCGCCAGCGAGGAGAAGACCAGGCAGGGGGTGGAGACGTTGATCGCGAAGGTCGTGATGAAGGCGCTGTCGTAGGGCAGCTTGGCGCGGCTCCAGCCGAAGCCGAGTGCCGCGATCAGGAACACCGGCACGACGACCGCGGCGATGCCGGACAGGGGGGCGAGCAGGTCCATGGTCAGCGCGCGGCCTGCCTGGAGCGTTCGCGGGCGGCCCGGAACCAGTCCAGCCCGTCCTCCGTCCGGGCGCGGGGCCGGTACTCGCAGCCGATGAAGCCGCGGTAGCCGGTCCCGGCCAGAACCTCGAACAGATAGGGATAGTGGACCTCGCCGCGGTCGGGCTCGTTGCGGTCGGGCACGCCGGCAATCTGGACATGGGCCGTGAGGTCGGCGTTGGCCCGGATGCGGGTGGCGAGGTCGCCCTCGCTGATCTGGCAATGGTAGAGGTCGAGCTGGAGCTTCAGGTTCGGCGCCCCCACCGCCCCGATCACCCGGCGGGCCAGCGCGGTGCCGTTCATCAGATAGCCGGGCATGTCGCGGTTGTTGATCGGTTCCACCAGCAGCGTCAACCCGGCCTCCGCGCAGGCCGCCGCGGCGTGGCGGAGGTTGTCCGTGTAGAGCGCCAGCGCCGCCTCGCGTTCCACACCGTCCGGCAGCCCGTCCGGGGGGATGCCGGACATGCAGTGCAGCAGCCGGTTGCCGAGCACCTTCGCGTAGGCGATGGCCGCCGCCACGCCCTCGCGGAACTCCGCCTCGCGGCCCGGCAGGCAAGCGATGCCCCGCTCCCCCGCCGTCCAGTCGCCGGGCGGCAGGTTGAACAGCGCCTGGGTCAGCCCGTGGGCATCCAGCGCCGCCTTGATCCGCTCCGCCGGAACCTCGTAGGGGAACAGGAACTCCACCGCGTCGAAGCCCGCCGCCGCGGCCGCGGCGAAGCGCTCCAGGAAGGGCCGTTCGGTGAACATCATGGACAGGTTGGCGGCGAACCTCATGGCGTCCGCCCCGTGGACTTTCTGAACATGGCTTCCTCCCGCTCCGTCTGGGCCGCCTCGGCGATTTCGCGGCGGCTGGTTGTTCCGACAATGCAGCAGGCGAACCGTCCGGACAATCGCCGGCCTATGCCGCACGCGCTTGTCAGGGTACCGCCCATACAGGTTGCGGAGCATCGCGGGGGACACGCACAGTGCACGGCCCCTGCCCTACCCTTCGCAGAAGCCGGAACCGCCAGACGATGACGCGACTCGCCTCCACCGCCCTGACTCTTCTCCTGGCCGCCGTGGGTGGCGGACTGTTCGCGGTCGCGGGGCTGCCCGCGGCGTGGCTGATGGGGGCGATGACCGCGGTGGCCGGCGGGGCGCTGGGCGGGCTGACGCTGCGCCTGCCCTCCCCTCTCGGCAGCGCCGCCTTCGTCCTGCTGGGCATTTCCATGGGCGCCGGGGTGACGCCGGACACGCTGCGCCAGATGGCCTCCTGGCCGCTCAGCATGGCGCTGCTCGCCGGGTCGGTGGCGGCCTGCATGGTCGCCTGCTCGGCGTGGCTGGAGCGGGTGCACCGCTGGGACCCGGCGACCGCGCGCTACGCCGCCGTTCCCGGCGCGCTGGGCGCCGTTCTCGTGTTGGCGGCGGAAAGCCGGGCCGACCTGCCGCGCGTCGCGTTGGCGCAGAGCCTGCGGCTGTTCACCCTGGTCGCCGCCATGCCCTGGCTGCTGGAGCTGGTGTCGTCCGCGCCCGGCCTGCCGCCCCGCCCTGCCCCGTCCGACCC
>NZ_JAUJFI010000084.1 GCF_030849505.1 Azospirillum isscasi
CCCCTCACCGGCCGCATTCTCTTCAAACGGAGAGAATCACGACCGGCAAGCCGGGCATAGCCTTTTTCCGCGGCCTGTTAGGCGCAAATTCCCCAAGGCAATCGCTCCGTCCACTCCCCGGGCTTGCGCGGTTCTCAATTTTTAGCTGAACCTTGTCTGTATTATCACACGTCTTCAATCGGCGTGTGTCCCAGTAATTGGGTGAATCGGATTTCCTCAGAAATCGATCAAATCTGCGTCAGAATATCGTGATTTCGAATGGTTTCCGGATTCGTATTGCTTCCCAATACGAACGCGGCGAGCCTTTACAAAGATTTAATATTTGGCCTTGCTTGTGAGGATTCCCGGCAACATTGATCGTCAAAACAATTGCCTGCGAGTCGTTCTTCCTTGATTGCGCAGCGTTGCAATACGAAGCATGCGCCATCGTGATGACGGCATGCAACCAAAGAGGTTAAGTGGAGATGGAGGGGGTTCTCGCGCGCATCAGCATCAGCGCCAAGATCTACAGCGTCGTCGCTATCTTGGGGCTGGTGGCTGCTGTGGTCGGAGGGGTTGGCTTCATTGGAATGCAGACCTATGACGACAAGGTCGACAGCATTCAGAACTGGTCCGAGCGCGCGCTGCTCAGCGAGCGCATCAACGGAGTGATCTACAAGGTCGTCATGGACAGCCGCGGCGTCTACGCCGCGGACACCACCGCGGACGCCACCCCCTACGCCAGGAACATCCTCAGCGTCACCAAGGACCTGGATCGGCTCATGGCGCAGTTGGAGGCGCTCCTGCCGCCGGAAGACAAGGCCGGGTTCGGGGCCGCCCAGAAGACCGCGCACGCGTTCGTCGAGCACCGCAACGAGGTCGCCCGCCTCGGCATGGAAGCCAGCCCCGCGAAAGCGCGCGAGCATGGCGACACCAACGAGGGCCGCGCGATCCGCAACACGCTCGGCCAGCTCATGGAGGCGGCGTCCGAGCGGAACATGCAGGGTATCGACAAGGCCAACGAGGAGTTGGGCGTTCTGAACAGCCTGATGACCACCCTGATGCTGGTCGTCGGCATCGGCGGCGGTCTCGGTGCGCTGGTGCTGAGCATCATGGTCGCCCGGATCGGGATCTCCGTTCCGATCGCCCGCATCACCGACGTGATGGAGCGCCTGGCGAGGGGCGACACCTCCGTGGCGGTTCCGGGGCTTGGCCGCGGGGACGAGATCGGCGGCATGGCCAAGGCCGTGGGGGTCTTCAAGGACAACGCCGTCGACCGCGACCGGATGATGGCCGCCGAGGAGGCGGAGCGCCGGGCCAAGGAGTTGCGCACCCACGCGGTGGAGGAGCTGGTCCAGTCCTTCGACCGGAACGTCTCCGGCATCCTGCGCACCGTGGCGTCCGCCGCAACGGAGCTGGAGGCCACGGCCCAGAGCATGCTGACGACTGCCGACCGGACCAAGGGGCAGGCGGCCAACACGGCGGCGGCGGCCGAACAGGCTTCGGTCAACGTGCAGACCGTCGCCGCGGCGACCAACGAGCTGACGGCGTCGATCAACGAGATCAGCGGCCAGGTGACGCGCTCCACCAGCATCGCCGGCCACGCGGTGGGCGAGGCGCAGCAGACCAACGAGCGCGTCCAGGGCCTCGTCGCGCAGGCGCAGCGGATCGGCGACGTGGTGAAGCTGATCACCGACATCGCCTCGCAGACGAACCTGCTGGCGCTGAACGCCACCATCGAGGCGGCCCGTGCGGGCGAGGCCGGCAAGGGCTTCGCCGTCGTGGCGTCGGAAGTGAAGAACCTCGCCAACCAGACCGCCAAGGCAACCGACGAGATCGCCGCCCAGATCGCCTCGATGCAGGAGGCCACCGGCGGGGCCGCCGCGGCCATCAACGGGATCGGCGACACCATCGGCACCATCAGCGAGATCGCCACCATCATCGCCTCGGCCATCGAGGAGCAGGGCTCGGCGACCGGCGAGATCGCCCGCAACGTGCAGGAGGCGGCGCACAGCACCCATCTGGTGACCACCAACATCACGGAGGTCAGCGACGGCGCCACCCAGACCGGCTCCGCCGCCACCGAGGTGCTGGGCGCCGCCGGGGAGCTGTCCCGCCAGTCGGAGGCCCTGCGGACGGAGGTGGAACGCTTCCTGGCGGGCATCCGCGCCGCGTAAGGGGGGCGGGGCGGCACCACGGACAGGCGCGCCGCCCCGCCGCTATACATCCTGAACGGACCGAACGGCGTTTGCCGGACCAAAATCCGGTTCCTATCGTCACCCCCGACCAGCGTTCGAATGGAGGGTGCCGTGGCGAAATCCTATCTTCAGTCCTGGAAGAAGGCGAAGGACCGCTTCGAGAAGGCGACGGGCAAGAAGAAGCCCGATCCCAAAAGCCGCTTCGGCAAGCTGTTCAGCAAGATCAGCTCGACCGGCCTGGAGGGCGCACTCAAGAGCTACGACGCCGCCACGACGGTGAAGGACGCGCAGAAGCACGCCCGCGCCTTCCAGACCGCGGCGGGCAACTACATCCCCACGCTCGACGCGGCGGGCAAGGCCGCCAGGCAGGACGGCGACGCCGTCTACGCCGAAGCCTGCGCCGACATGGTGGCGGCGCTGAGCAAGATCTCCGCCGACGTCGTGACGGACCTGGAGCGCTTCGACGACCTGCCGAAGAACATCGACGGCTATTTCAAGTCGCCCTATTGGTTCAAGCTGCTGCAAAAGCAGGCCAAGAAGGAATATTCGCTGGAGAATGTCGAGCTGTACGACCTGATCCTGCGGCGCAAGCTGTCGAAGGAGGATGCGTCCAGGAAAGCCTACGAGGAGTATGTCGATCCCAAGGCGCCCAAAGAGGTGAACATCAGGTCCGCGACCTTGAAGGCGTGCAGGCAGGCCGCCGCTCAGGGCAAATGGGCCTCCATTCCCTGGGACGACGTGTCGTTCGATCTGGGCCTGAACCTGAGCGACACCATCGGGCGCCTGCAAAGCGCGGTCGCCGCTGGCGAGATGTAGCCGGAGCATCGCGGAGGGGACCGGTTGACGGGGCGGGCCTCCGCCGTCACCTTCAGGATCAACCCCCTTCGGGGACGGCATCGGGAGGCTTCGCCATGTACATCGCCATGAACCGTTTCCGCGTGCGTCCGGAGGCGGAACAGGACTTCGAGGAGGTCTGGCTGAACCGCGAGGTTCACCTGAGCAAGGTCGCCGGCTTCGTGGAGTTCCACATGCTGCGCGGCCCGCGTTACGAGGATCACCGCCTCTACTCCTCCCACACCGTCTGGGAGTCGGAGGCGCATTTCCTGGCCTGGACCCGGTCGGAGGAATTCCGTGCCGCCCATCGCGGGGCCGGCGACCGCAAGCCGCTCTACCTCGGCCCGCCGCAGTTCGAGGGGTTCGAGGTGATCCAGACCGTCGGACGCGAGGGCTGAGCCGGGCGCTCCCGCGCTCAGGTCTTCAGCGCGTCCTCGTCCCCGATCAGGCGATGGGCGATGGCGACCGTGATCAGGCCGGCCAGCAGAAGGCCGTACTGCCACAGGCTGGACCAGTCGCCCGTCTGCACGTCGCCCGCCACCGCCTGCACCGGGCGCACGATCAACTGCCGCAGCAGCGTGATCATCGCCACCTCCAGGAAGACCCGCAGGTGGAAGCGGTTGGTCCGCACGTAATCGACCTCCGCCGAGATCAGGGCGGACAGGGTCCAGACGATGAACAGAACGCCGAGCGCGTGCAGGAAGCCGTGCGCGAGCTGGTCCTTCTGAAAGGCCGCCCAGGCTTCCACGAAGAATTCCCAGACCACCATGGCGCTGGCCGCGACCAGGGCGATGGCCAGGACGACGTGCAGCAGCCCGTTGAAGGACTTCAGGGCGCGGATCAGGCCCTGCTCCAAAAGGGAATTGGGCGCGGTGCGGGGAAGCGATGGCGGCATGGGGGGCGCGGCTCGCAGGTTCGAAGGGCGCCGGAGGTATAGAAGCTCAACCCGCCGGACACTCCCGCCGTTTTCCGATTGCCGCCATCGGGAAAGCGCAGGCATTGCAGGTCAGCGTCAAGTCGCCGCACGAATGGTCCCGGCTTTGCAGGCGCGAAAAACCGCCGGCCATTGAACTTCGGCCCTGCTTTCGTCTAGGGTCGCCCCGGTCCCTCCGGCTTGGCCCCTCCGGCTTGGTCGCCACGGGGGCTCCCTTGGAGTGAATGGATGCGCGAAACCACCCCCATCACGGTCGCCCGCGGCGACGGCATCGGTCCGGAGATCACCGACGCGGTGCTTCACGTGATGGAGGCCGCCGGCGCCCGCCTGAAGGTGGAGGAGGTGCCGGCGGGCGAGCAGGTCTACCGCCGCGGCCATCTGGGCGGGCTGGACGCCGCCGGCTGGGGCTCGATCCGCCGCACCCGCGTCTTCCTGAAGGGGCCGATCACCACGCCCCAGGGCTACGGCAACAAGTCGCTGAACGTCACGGCGCGGACCACGCTGGGGCTGTTCGCCAACGTGCGCCCCTGCGTGTCCCACCACCCCTATGTGCGCACGCGGCACCCGCGCATGGACGTGGTCATCATCCGCGAGAACGAGGAGGACCTCTACGCCGGGATCGAGCACCGCCAGACCGACGACGTGATCCAGTCGGTCAAGCTGATCTCCCGCCCGGGGTCGGAGCGCATCGTGCGCTACGCCTTCGACTACGCCCGCGCCAACCACCGGCGCAAGGTGACGGCTTTCGTCAAGGACAACGTCATGAAGATGACGGACGGGCTGTTTCTGAAGATCTTCAACGAGATCGCCGCCGAATATCCGGAGATCAAAGCCGACCACCTGATCGTGGACATCGGCGCCGCCCGTCTGGCCGACCAGCCGGAGCGCTTCGACGTGATCGTGACGCTGAACCTCTACGGCGACATCGTGTCGGACATCGCGGCCCAGATCACCGGCTCGGTCGGGCTGGCCGGCTCCGCCAACATCGGCGACGCCTGCGCCATGTTCGAGGCGATCCATGGATCGGCGCCGATGATCGCGGGGCAGGGCATCGCCAACCCCTCCGGCCTGCTGATGGCCGCGGTGATGATGCTGGTCCACATCGGGCAGGGCGACGTGGCGGGGCGCATCCACAACGCCTGGCTCAAGACCGTCGAGGACGGCGTCCACACGGTGGACATCTTCAGCCGCGGGGTCAGCCGCCTGCGCGTCGGCACCCACGCCTTCGCCGACGCGGTGGTGGAGCGGCTGGGCCAGATGCCGGTGACGCTGCCCAGCGTCGGCTACGCCGTCACCGCGCGCCCGGCCTATGAATCCGGGGTGCGGCTGTCCCCCCGCCGCATGGCGGTGAAGGAGCTGGTGGGGGTGGACGTGTTCCTGCACTGGCCGGGCGGCAACCCGGACGAGCTGGCCGGGCTGGTGCTGCCGGTGGCCACCCCGGCGCTGCGCCTGTCCAGCATCTCCAACCGCTCGCAGAAGGTCTGGCCGGACGGCAACATCGGTGTCTTCTGCACCGACCACTGGCGCTGCCGCTTCCTGGCGCCGGAGGGGGTGGCGGTCGGCCATGCCGACATCGTGGAGCTTCTGGCCGGCCTCGCCCGCGCCGGGCTGGATTTCACCCAGACCGAGAATTTGTGCAACTTCGACGGCAAGTCCGGCTTCTCCGCGGCCTGAACCGCGAAGCGTTTGAAGAGACAGTTCCGCGAAGCGGTGGAATAATCGTCCCCAGCCGGGCGTCCAGACGGGCAAGACGTCCTTCCGAGGGGAGCGCCGCCGCATGCCTCCGCCAAAGCCGCCTCCCGACCCACCCCGTTCGAACGATCCGGTGGACGAGCGGGCCATCGCCGCGCAGGTGCCGCGGCTGCGCCGCTACGCGGCGGCGCTGGCCGGCAACCTGTCCGACGCCGACGACCTCGTGCAGGACTGCATCGAAAAGGCGCTCGCCAACCGGCACACGCTGCGCGACGTCTCCCGGCTCGGCGGCTGGCTGCTGTCGATCCTGCACAATCTGCACGTCTCCGGCCTGCGCTGGCGCCGCCGCCGTGGGCCGGAGGTTCCGGTGGAGGATCTGGCCGACGATCTGGCGCTGAGCGCCGCTCCCGCCGACCGCGCGGAGGTGCGGGATTTCGTGCGCGCCTTCAACCGGCTGTCGGAGGAGCACCGGGCCGTGCTTCTGCTGACCGGGCTGGAGGGGTTGTCCTACCGCGAGGCGGCGGAGGTGCTGGGAGTTCCGGTGGGGACGGTCATGTCGCGTCTGGCCCGCGCGCGGGAGCGGCTGCGCGTCCTGATGGACGGAGGAACGGAGCAGGCGGTGAGGAGGGTCAAGTGATGAACACCGAACCGGGCGCCCCGGTGACCGAGGCCGACCTGCACGCCTGGATGGACGGCGAACTGCCCGAGGAGCGGCACGCCGAGGTCGAGCGCCATCTGGCCGGCGATCCGGAGCTGGCCCGCCGTTTCGAACGCTACCGCGCCCAGCGGGCGCTGCTCAACGGCGCCTTCGGTCCGCTGATCGACCGGCCCTTGCCGGCGGCGCTGGCTCCGCCCTACAGCCGGGGGCGTGAGGGGGTGCGGCCGCGCCGCCGGCTTTCTCCGCTCCGGATGCTGGCCGCGGCGGCGGTGCTTCTGGTGTTCCTGGCCGGCGGGGCGGGGGGCTGGTGGCTGCGCGGCTGGACGGGCGGGGCGGCGGGCGGCGGGGCCGCCTTCGTCGCCGACGCCGTTGCCGCCCATCGTGTCTTCGTGGTGGAGGTCCGCCATCCGGTGGAGGTCGGGGCCGACCAGGAGGAGCATCTGGTGGGCTGGCTGTCCAAGCGGCTGGGCAAGCCCCTGCGGGCGCCGCGGCTGGCCGGACAAGGCTACGATCTGGTGGGCGGGCGCCTATTGTCGGACGCCCAGGGGCCGGCGGCGCAGCTCATGTACCAGGATGCGGCGGGTCGCCGCATCACTCTCTACATCCGTCCGGCCACCGGCGCGCCGGACACCTCCTTCCGGTTTGCCCAGAACGGCAACGTCCAGGCTTTTTACTGGCGGGACAACGGTTTGGCGTGGGCGGTAACGGGTGACCTCGACCGAGTGACCCTTTCGGCCATAGCCGAGGAGGTGTACGGCGCGTTGAACTCATAACACCCACAGACTTATGCACAGGAATGTTGCTCAAGCCCCCTATCCCTCTATGTGTCCATCTGGTAGGTTTGCCGGCGTTGGGCACAAAATATTGCGCCTTATGGAAAACGGCCGTCTGGTCGGAAGGTATATTGGTTAACCAAGTCACCGGTTACCGGACCACGGGAGACAGGGGATGAGTTGGACGGACGAGCGGGTTCAGCAGCTTAAGGACCTCTGGGCCCAGGGGCTGAGCGCGAGTGAAATCGCGGACATCCTGGGCGACATCACCCGCAATGCGGTGATCGGGAAGGCGCACCGTCTCGGCCTGTCGGGACGCCCGTCGCCGATCAAGAAGAAGCCGACCCGCGGTGCGACGATCCTCGCCCTGACCGAGCGCATGTGCAAATGGCCGGTCGGCGACCCGAAGCATCAGGACTTCCATTTCTGCGGCAAGCCCTCGCTGCCCGGCCTGCCTTACTGCGCCGAGCACGCGGCGGTGGCCTATCAGCCGACATCCTCCGGCAAGAAGCGCGACGAGGACCGCAGCGTCGGCGCGGCATAGTTCCCGCCGGTTTTCTTCCGGAATTCGGGCGCTCTCCGCATACGGGCGCCCGCCCGGCGCGTCACCCGGGCCGGTGCCCGTCAAACCGGTGCCCCTCAGATGGGGGCGGAGGTGATCGCCCACCAGCTTCCGGCGATCAGCATTGCCGAGACCCCCGCCGCCGCGACGCCCAGACCCAGACCGGCGGCGACCGCCAGACCGTCCTTCACGATCAGCCCCAGCGCGATCACCAGCACCGCCAGACCGGGCAGGGTGTTGCCGAAGGGGATGGGCAGGGCGATCAGGATTCCCATCACCAGCACGAAAACCCCCAGCGGGCGCAGCACGCCCCGGCGGGTCAGGGACGGCCAGCGGGCCCGCAGCCGGGCTTCCAGCCGTTCGACCATCGGCGTTCCCTTCTCGACGATCTTTTCCAGCGTGGTGCGCGCCACGCGGCGGCGTCCGATCCAGCCCGGCACCTCCAGCCGGTCGCGGCCCACAATCATCTGGATCGCCACCAGAGCCAGCACGGTGCCGAAGATCATGCCCGCCGGAAGGCCCGGCGTCGGCACCACGGCGGGGATCGCCAGCGCCAGCAGAAGAAAGCCGGGCGCCCGGTCGCCGAGATGGCCCAGGACCTCTCCCAGCGTCGGCGTATCGCCGGTCATGCGTCCGTGCAGCCGCTTCAGCAGCGCGGACGCCGGTGCCGGGTCCTTCGTGTCCATGGCCTCTCTCAACTCCCTTTTCCATCCTTGCCGCGTCCATGTGGTGGCGCGGGGCCGTTCGGGAAAGGGGAGGGGGCGGGAAAGGCACTGACTTACTGCGCAGAGGCCGGTTTCCGGCACGCGACCACCTTTTTCCTCGTCACCCCCGCCTTCGCGGGAATGACGGGGAAGGGAAGTGGCGGCAGGTCGGGCGATGAAGCGACTTGCCGGTCGGAAAGGTGCCTTTGAGATGCCTTTGGGAGGCGGGGATCAGTACTCCTCGACCTCGTGCTTCAACTGCACCAGACGCCCGCTGAGCAGCGACAGCATGAGCTGCACCAGCATCTCGTGGACGATCAGCGTGTGGTGGTTGCCGCTGTCCTGCATGTGCTGGCGCAGCGCCTCGCGCACCTTCGCCACGCCGGTCACGTCGATCAGCACGTCCACCGCCTCGCCGAGCCGGGCAAGGTCCATGAAATCGGTCGTGGTGGTGACGCCGCGCGCCCGGGCGAGCCGCATGCCGGGGGCCTCGGCGTCCAGGTCGGCGACGCCCAGGATCTCCACGAAGGGAGCGTCCAGAAGCTGCGTCAGCAGGGGCGTTCCGGTTTCGCCGGCGCCGATCACGGCGATGCGGAAGATGTCCTTGGCCATTGGGAAATTCTCGAAGTCCGGTTCGTCAGGTCCGCGCCGGCCTCACGGCCGTGCGCGCAAGAAAAAAGCGGGGAGCCGAAACTCCCCGCCGCAACCTTACATCGACTGGGCGCCCCGTTTGACCGGGACGCGTCGTCGCACCTGACGCGGAACGCGCGTTACGCCCAGGCGGCCATTTTCTTCTGCAGATTCTCGTCCAGCTTGTCGAGGAACTGCTTGGTGGTCAGCCAGGGCTGCTCCGGACCGATGAGGATCGCCAGATCCTTGGTCATGAAGCCCGACTCGACGGTCTCGACGCAGACGCGCTCCAGCGTCTCGGCGAACTTCACGACGTCCGGCGTGTTGTCGAACTTGCCGCGATAGGCCAGGCCCTGCGTCCAGGCGTAGATCGAGGCGATCGGGTTGGTGGAGGTCTCCTTGCCCTTCTGGTGCTCGCGGTAGTGGCGGGTCACCGTGCCGTGGGCGGCCTCCGCCTCGACGGTCTTGCCGTCCGGCGTGATCAGAACCGAGGTCATCAGGCCCAGCGAGCCGAAGCCCTGCGCCACCACGTCCGACTCCACGTCGCCGTCGTAGTTCTTGCAGGCCCACACGAAGCCGCCTTCCCACTTCAGGGCGGAGGCCACCATGTCGTCGATCAGGCGGTGCTCGTAGACGAGGCCCTTGGCCTTGAACTGGGCGGCGTAATGCTCCTCGAACACCTTCTGGAAGATGTCCTTGAAGCGCCCGTCATACGCCTTCAGGATGGTGTTCTTGGTGGACAGATAGACCGGGTAGCCGCGCTCCAGGCCGTACATGAAGCTGGAGTGGGCGAAGCCCTCGATCGACTCGTCCAGGTTGTACATGCCCATGGCGACGCCGCCGCCGGGGAAATCGTACACCTCGTGCTCGATCGGCTCGCCGCCGCCTTCCGGCACCCACTTGATGGTCAGCTTGCCCTTGCCGGGAACGACGAAGTCGGTGGCCTTGTACTGGTCGCCGAAGGCGTGGCGGCCGATGATGATCGGCTTGGTCCAGCCCGGAACGTAGCGCGGAACGTTGGAGCAGACGATCGGCTCGCGGAACACGGTGCCGCCCAGGATGTTGCGGATCGTGCCGTTCGGCGACTTCCACATCTTCTTGAGGTTGAACTCCGTCACCCGCGCCTCGTCCGGGGTGATGGTCGCGCACTTGACGCCGACGCCGTACTGCTTGATCGCGTTGGCCGATTCGACCGTCACCCGGTCGTCCGTCTTGTCGCGGTTCTCGATGCCGAGATCGTAGTACTTCAGGTCGATGTCGAGGTACGGCAGGATCAGCTTGTCCTTGATGAACTGCCAGATGATGCGCGTCATCTCGTCGCCGTCGAGTTCGACGACCGGATTGGCTACCTTGATCTTCGTCATGGGTGCGAGTTCTCCCCGAACGGGTAGGGGTTGTCTTATGCTTGGACGCCGGGCGCGCTGTGCGAGGGCACGGGCCGGGACGTCCATCCGAAGACGGGCCCCGGTTCCCCGGACGGAAACGGATGGCGGTTATATAGCACCGGGGCACTGCCGAAAGAAAGGACCGCGGGGCATCAAAACAGACGATATCGCGCTGAAAACGACGCAATTTGCGCGATCTGGTCCTACCACTTGGCTTTCTCAGAGCTTTTGTGTGGGAATCTTCAACGCGGGCTCCGGTTCATGGGCCAGCGCGGCGAACACGCCGTCCACGTCATCGACGACGGTGAACAGGGCGCGGTGGGCCGGCTGGGTGAAACCCTGCGCCACCGTATGGTCGATCAGGCCGAGCAGGGGGCGCCAGTAGCCGTCCACATCGACGATCACCACCGGCTTGTCGTGCAGGCGCAACTGCTTCCAGGTCAGGATCTCGAAGACTTCGTCCAGCGTGCCGAGCCCGCCCGGCAGCACCACGAAGGCGTCGGACCGGTCCACCATCAGGCGCTTGCGGGTGTGCATGCTGTCCACGACGTGCAGTTCGGTCAGGCCGGTGTGCTCGATCTCCGCGGACTGGATGTGCTCCGGAATGATGCCGACGACGTGCCCGCCGGCGGCCAGGGCGGCGTCGGCGGCGATGCCCATCAGCCCGACCCGCCCGCCGCCGTAGACGAGCTGGATGCCCCGCCGCGCCAGCCCGTCGCCCAGCGTGTGGGCGGCATCCTTGTGGACATCGGCGACGCGGCTGGATGAGCCGCAATAGACGCAGACGGAATTCGGGGCCTTCATCGCTCACCCTTTCTCGCCGGTTGGGTACACGTTCCGGTGACTGTTCCGGTGCGGCCGGCGGGGTCACCTAAAGGCAAGGGAATAGCAAAGCCGGGGCGGCGTCTACCCGGACATCGGACTTCAGCCCATCGGGAGGAATCATATGGATTCGCGCGTCGTCAATGCCCTGGCCGCCATCTCGGTCGCCGCGCTTCTGTTTCTCGGCTTCGGCGGCGGGTTGGACAGCCTGGCTCGCGGGACCGCGGCGAACGCGGGTGCGGGGTCGGCGGCCGCCGACTCTCCCGCCACCGTCGCGAAGCTGGAAAAGTGACGATGCGGACGGAGGAGTCTGCCGCCGGCGGCGTCGGGCGGGGCTTCGTGTGCGTGAACCAGACCTGTCCGGCGCACCCGAAGCCTCCCCAGGCGGTTGCATGCGTTGCCCGATCGTCAAGCGCCCGCGCTACCCCCGGCAAGTCATGAAAGCCGGAACGCGAGGTAGGCTTCGCTCCCGACCTGCCCTGGCATGGTGACCACGGACCCGACCTGCTTGCCGGTAAAGGTCATGCTCATGTCGATGGTGCCGTTCGCGTCGAGATCGATGTGGGCCGTTCCCCCCTTGTAGCCGTCGGCGCCGCCCATCTCCTCCCAGGTCAGCGTCGACAGGCCCGCCTTCCAACCCCAGGCCGTCGCCCATTCGCCCGGTTCGAAGTCCGTGATGGTGGACCACGTTACGCCGCCACCGCGGCCATCGACGAAGAAGGTGTCGCTGCCCGCTCCCCCGGTCAGGAAATTCGAACCGGTCCCGCCGTCGAGCACGTCTTGACCGTCCATGCCCTCGCAAGCGTCATCGCCGGCGAGCAGATTGACGAAGTCGTTCCCGGAGGTCGTCCGTATGGCCTCGCCCCCCTCGACGCCGAGCAGTTGGTAATTCAGGTAATCGACCGGTCCAACATACGGGTCGAGCAGCGCGTGGTTGGACACGCCGTCGCGCCACACCGCGGCAAGCGGTTCCAGCTTGACCGATGCGAGCAGGTCGGCAAGCGCGATCGGACCGTTCGCCCCGAAGCGAAGCTGCTCGATGGACACGAGGCTGTCGTGGCTGCCGGTCGAGGCGTTCGCAACGATCAATGAAGCCCCTTCCTGCCCGAACCGGTATTGCTCCATGGCCCCGGCGAACAGCGCCGTGTCCGTTCCCTCGCCACCATCGAGCGTGTTCCGGCCACTTCCTCCGTACAGCCAATCATCGCCGGACTCCCCGAACAGCGCATCGTCCCCGTCAAAGCCCGATAGAAAATCGGTGTTTCCCCCGCCTTTGAAATTATCGTTCCCGGTGCCGCCAAGGGCGATGTCCGCATGATCGGCGAGATTGGTTTCGTTTTTCCCCATAACCATCGTGTAGAAAATATCGCTGTGGCTTTCCAGAATTTGCATG
Source organism: Azospirillum isscasi (assembly GCF_030849505.1). Taxonomy (GTDB): domain Bacteria; phylum Pseudomonadota; class Alphaproteobacteria; order Azospirillales; family Azospirillaceae; genus Azospirillum; species Azospirillum isscasi. Next base: position 12,565 of record NZ_JAUJFI010000084.1, read on the forward strand.
GATGAAAAAAGTTTCTTGGCCCAATCAGGTGCGACTTGCTCGCTGAGCGCGTATAGCCAATCTTTTACGGAATTCTTGTTGTCTTGTTCCCAGGCGTTGACATCGAAGTTCGAGTCGTTTTTCGAAACGGCGTCGAATCCTTTGTTGAGCTGTTCCAGTTGGCGAGTTATGAAATTCGTGTGGGTGTCTTCGAATTCCTTTACCTTTTCGGTGGTGTTCCAGAATTCAACGACCCGCCCAAGGCCGAGGCGGTTTGCCACGCTGTCCGCCATCTCCTTGAATGTATCGGTGAGCGCATCCGCAGCGCCGCGGCGCAAAGCTTCCAACCCGCGACCGGCGAGCCACTCGGAATCCTGCCCTTCAAACGGGGCGGGCAGTTTGATCGACCATTCGGTGGTCGATTCGTCATATTCGTAGGACGGTGATTGAATCACGCCGGACGACAGATCGTTGCCCGCAGGCGGCACCCATTTGGCCTCGTCTGGAATGGGGGTGGTGAAGGGCGTGTCATCCGGCGTGCCGCCGGGCGTGTCATCGGGCGTGCCGTCGGGAGTGTCATCCGGGGTGCCGATGGTCAGCGTTTCAACCCAGCCTCCCCAGGACGCGCTGCGCTGTCCCGTGGGATCGCCCGTTGCAATCAAAAGGCGGCCAGGGTTGGGCAGTTCCAATCCGAGGCCGGCGTAGGCGGTGGCCTGCTTGAACTCCGAATATGAAGAATTGCTGGTAACGGTCATAAAATACTGATTGGTCGGGGTGTACCATTTCGGGTCGAGAGCGGGTTGACTTACAACATCGCTCACTTTAGAAAAGTAAGAAAAAGAAGCTGAATTATAACTGTTTTCTAGAATCGTGTCGCGAAGATCATTGAACTGAAAATTCAATCCATGTAACTGAGGATGTTCGTCGCCAAAGATGTCTTTGCTGTACACAAGCTGATAGAGTCCAACGGTCGGTGTGCTCGTTTCCATGAGAATGGCATTGGTGCCGCCACCACTCAAAACGACGACATCAGGTAAGAAGTAGATATTCTGATTTAAATATGACTGATCGATACTCCAAATGTATGTTCCGCCATCGTCAGGGAAAATGACGGTTTCCGGTGTTTCCAGAAATGATGCCCCCTCAACATCTTGAGGGCTCAGGCTGTAGAAATCTTTGACGAACAAAGGCATTTCCTTCTCCTCCTGTTCAGGTTGTTTCGGGGTGTTCCAGTCATAACCTTGAAACTGGCAGGAAAGATCTTCGTCACGCACGTTGAGCTGTCATGAAGAAATGCACGCGAAGGGTAGGTTAGCATGTTCTTTTTTCTGAAAAAACGATGATTGCAACTCTTTTGATATCTTTGTTCACCCAAAAGAGTTCGTCTTTAGCCCGTTTTACTGCAAACGGCTGAATGGCGCCTGTTTCGTACGCCCTGTGCAATACCTGCCGCCGCCGGGCCATCCCGCCCTGCGGCGCGAAGGCGGTGCGCGGGTCCCGATGCGGCTATGCGCCTGCTCCATCGGCGATGTTCAGTTCCACCGCCGTGATCTGCTATCCTTCCGCTGGCCGGCGTGTCAGCCGGCGGTGATGCGGCGGTGCTCCGGTGAAGCAAGCTCTCCTGTTCGGCGGTGCGGCGGCGGTGGTCGCCGCCGCTGCTGTTGCGTATCTGGTCTTCGATCCGGCGCCGGTGCCGGCTCCCCGCGCCGGAATGGCCGCTTCCGGGACAGCCGCTTCCGGGACAGCCGCTTCCGGGACAGCCATCGCGCTGGGCAGCGTGACCCCCGCCAAGCCGCCGTCCCCCCCGCCCGCCCAGGCCAAGACCGCGGAGGAGCCCGCCGGGCCGCGCTTCGACATCGTGCGCGTCGCCCCCGACGGAGCCACCGTGATGGCGGGCCGCGCCACGCCGGGATCGTCGGTGACGGTCCATGACGGGGAACGGTCGCTGGGCTCCGTCAACGCCGACGCGCGCGGCGAATGGGTTCTCCTTCCCGACCGGCCCCTGGCCCCCGGCACCCGCGAGTTGAGCCTGTCGGAGCAGGCGACCCCCGCCGCTGAGCCGACCCCATCGGAGCGCGTGGTGGTCGTCATGGTGCCGGACCCGCCGCCCGCCACCGGCGGGGCTTCCTCGGAAACGCCCACCGGGCCGCTGGCCGTCGCCGTGCCGCGCGACGGTCTGGGGGGCAGCACCGTGCTCCAGGCGCCGAAGGCTTCCGCCGCCCCGGCCACCCGCGGCGTGGCCCCGCCGCCGCCGGGGGGCGTGTCTCTGGAGAGCATGGATTACGACGCCTCCGGGCAGGTCGCCATGGGCGGGCGGGCGCAGCCGGGAACCGCCGTGCAGCTCTATCTCGACAATCTGCTGGTCGGGCGCGCCCACACCGACCCGGACGGCCATTGGCGGCTGCGCCCGGAACGGGCGGTGGCGCCGGGCGTCTACACGCTGCGCGCCGATCAGGTGACCGACTCGGGCAAGGTCACCGCCCGCGTCGAGCTGCCGGTGCAGGTGTCGGAGGTGCCGGCCAGCCTGCCGGAAGGCCGGTCGATGGTCGTCCAGCCCGGCAACAGCCTGTGGCGGATCGCCCGCACCACTTACGGGCGCGGCGTGCAGTACACGCTGATCTACGAGGCCAACCGCGGCCAGATCCGCGACCCGGACCTGATCTATCCGGGCCAGATCTTCGCGCTTCCGGTCTCGAACTGAATTTTACAGATAGGGGGCGAGCAGGCGCAGGAAGGGGCGCGCCTGCTGGAGCGCCACCACGGTTTGGTGGATCAGATCCTCCGGCGCCGCCTGCCCCTCGAACTCCGCTTCGGAGAACAGCAGGATCTTCTGGCCTTCCTGGACCAGGAAGCGGGTTCCCCGCCGGTCCTGGATGCCGCGCAGGATCGCCAGGAGCTGGCGCCGCCGCTCCGGCGACTGGGCGGTGTAGGGGATGTGGCCGATCTCCGCCCACACCTGCGAGCGCGACTTCTCCCCGTCGAAGCCGACGGCGATGCTGAAGGGCAGCCCGTCCGCCATGAAGTGCAGCCGCGCCGGGCGCGGCGGCTGGGCGATGCCCAGCACGCCTTCCGGCGTCATCACGAAGGAGTCGGGGCTGAAGGGCAGGGCGGTCTGCGAGACCTCCGCGAGCGACGGCATGGCCTGAAGGCGGGCGGCGGGAACGGACACGGTGGCTCGCTCATTCCTGTGGGGTTGGTGACCTGACTCTCCACCCTCCCTGCTAAAATTCTGTAAAGGGCGTGGGATGCTGTCTAGAATGCGCCGCTCCAACGATCCGAGGCTGAAGTAACCGGCGATGTCCGCCCTCAACACCGTAGTCGTTCCGATCCACCGCGCCGGCTGGCCCTTCATCGCCGCCTTCGCCGTGGTCTCCCTGGTTCTCGGGCTTGCCGTGGCGAAGCCGCTGGGCTGGCTGGGGCTCGTGCTGACCCTGTGGTGCGTGTATTTCTTCCGCGATCCCGATCGCGTGACGCCGACGCGCCCCGGCCTGCTGGTCAGTCCCGCCGATGGGCGCGTGACCATGATCGTTCCCGCGGTTCCGCCGCCGGAGCTGGGCATGGGCGACAAGCCGCTGACCCGCATCAGCATTTTCCTCAACGTCTTCAACGTGCACGTCAACCGCGTGCCGGCGGACGGCACCGTCGTGGCGGCGGAGTACCACAAGGGCACCTTCGTGAACGCCGCGCTGGACAAGGCCAGCGAGGAGAACGAGCGCGCCGCCTTCCGCCACCGTCTTCCCGACGGGCGTGAGATCGCCTATGTGCAGATCGCCGGCCTCGTCGCCCGCCGCATCCTCTACTGGGTGAAGGCCGGGCAGGAGGTCAAGGCGGGCGAGCGGTTCGGCCTGATCCGATTCGGCAGCCGCACCGACGTCTATCTGCCGGACGGCGTGGCCCCGCTGGTCTGCGTCGGGCAGACGGCGATCGGCGGCGAGACCGTTCTGGCCGACCTGACCGCCACCGAACCGCAACGGCAGGGGGATGTCCGCCGATGAAGCGACCGGTCTTCAAGCCGGCAGTGTTCCGCAAGCGCCGGGCGCGCCGCCCGCACCCGCGGCTGAAGGGGTTGTCGATCAACCATCTTCTGCCCAACGTGCTGACGGTGCTGGCGCTGTGCTCCGGCCTGACGGCCATCCGCTTCGCCATGCACGAGCGGTGGGAGCCGGCGGTCGTCTGCATCGTCATCGCGGCGGTCCTCGACGCGCTGGACGGGCGGATCGCGCGCCTGCTGAACGGGCAAAGCAAGTTCGGCGCGGAGCTGGACAGCCTGTCCGACGTCATCAGCTTCGGCGTGGCCCCCGCCTTCCTGATGTATCTGTGGGCGCTGAACGGCGCTGGCAGCCTGGGCTGGATCGCCGCCATGGCCTACGCCGTCTGCGCGGCGCTGCGGCTGGCCCGCTTCAACTCCCGCCTGGGCGACGTGGACCTGCCGCCCTGGGCCTTCAACTATTTCACCGGGGTTCCGGCCCCGGCGGGCGCCGGTCTGGCGGTGCTGCCCATGGTCATCGGCTTCGAGGCCGGGCCGGACATCGCCGGCCACCCGGCCATCGTGGTGCCCTGGACGCTGGCGATCGGCGGGCTGATGGTCAGCACGCTGCCCACTTTCTCCTTCAAGGGGATGCGGGTGCCGACCCAGTATGTGATCCCGGGCCTGGTCGGCGTCGGCCTGCTCGCCGCCTCGCTGGTCAGCCAGCCTTGGTGGACGCTGGCCTTCCTCGGGCTGGCCTATCTGGCGAGCCTGCCCTTCTCGGTGGCGCAGTTCCGCAAGCTGCAGCACGCCGCCCAGTTGATGCAGGAGACGGTGGAGACGCCGGCGGAGGAGGCCGCGTCGCCGTCTTCGCAGGAAACCACGAAGACGGCGACCGACTGAACGGCGTGTGGCTGAACGGCGTGTGGCTGAACGACCTGCCCGCCGCCGTCACTCGGCGGCGGCGGGCAGGTCGGCGGGCACGGTCCGCTCGGTCACGGTGACCGCCAGAACCATGGGGATCTGGCGCAGGCAGTTGCCGACATGGTTCGATTCGGCGGCCACCATCCCGCTGACCTCAACCTCCACGGTGAGTTCGTCGCCCAGCAGGCGGCCGTTCAGCGACAGCGGGACGAGGCCGCGCTTGGCGAACAGCTCCAGCACGCGGGGCAGGGTGCCTGGATCGGCGTCGGCCCGTACGGCGAAGCGGACGAGGCGGTTCGGATCGGACGGACGGGATTCGGCGGCGGGCGCCGCCAGGACGACGGTGGAGACGACGGTGGACATGGGTCGGTCATACCTAAGTCTGAGTCGATGAGTGCAGGATCAGACCTGCAGACGTGCGAAAACCCCGGCTCTCACGCGAGAACCGGGCTGCTAATTCGCAGACCCAGGGTTAGGGGACGTGTCGTCATGCCGGGCAGGATAGGGCGATGGGCGGCGACGGTCAACGGAGTCGGGGACGCGTGATCCCCTCTCCCGCCCGCTTTGCGGGCACCCTCTCCCGCCCCGGGAGAGGGAAAGAACGCAAACATCAGGAAACGCAAGGCCATGAGCGACAACGGCATCCAATTTGGCGGCACCCATTTTGGCGGTCTCCGCATCCGCCCGGCCGAGCCGGACGACGCGCCGGAGCTGGCGCGGCTGATCGACATGGCCGGCGGCGGCGTCTACGAGTTCCTTCTCGACGGGCTGGTCCCCGGCCTGACGGCGGCGGAGATGCTGGTGCCGGGGCTGGCGGGGACCTCCGGCTCCTTCTCCCACCGCCATTCGGGCGTGGCGGAGGTGGCGGGGCGGATCGTCGGCGTCGCCCACGCCTATCCCGTGGACTGGATCAAGACCCAGGACTACACCGGCCTGCCCGCCGACCGGTTGGCCCATATGGAGGATTTCAACCGGGTTCAGGACTGGGGAAGCTATTTCCTGTCGGCGCTGGCCGTCGATCCGGCATGGCGCCGCCGCGGCATTGCCGCCCAACTTCTGGATTGGGTCTATGGGCGGGCGCGCAGCGGCCGGTTCGACCGGGTGACGCTGCATGTCTGGGCCGACAACGCCGACGCGCGCCGCCTTTACGACAGGGAGGGCTTCGCCGAGATCGGGCGCGCCGACCTCCCCTGGCACGAGCGGCTGCCGCACCAGGGGGGAAGCGTCCTTCTCCGGCGCGCGGTGTAGTTACTTCGCCGCCTTCAGCTGGTCGCGGGTCAGCCAGAAGACCTCGCCGAAGCTGTTGGCGGTCTCCACCCAGAAGAAGTCCAGGTCGGGATACTCGGCCTCCAGGATCTCGCGGCCCGTGCCGAACTCGCACAGCAGGCCGCCTTCCGGCGTCAGGTGCTTGGGCGCCTCCTTCAGGATGCGGCGCACGATGTCCAGCCCGTCCTCGCCCGACGCCAGGGCCATTTCCGGCTCGTGCCGGAATTCCGGCGGCAGGTTGGCCATCGCCTCGGCGTCCACATAGGGCGGGTTGGTGATGATCACGTCGTACTTGCGGTTCTTCAGCGGTGCGAACAGGTCGCCATGGTGCAGCGCGATGCGCTCCTCGAACCCGCTGTCGGCGACGTTGCGCTTCGCCACCTCCAGCGCGTCGGCGGACAGGTCCACCGCGTCCACCTGGGCTTCCGGGAAGATCTGCGCGGCCAGGATGGCGAGGCAGCCGGAGCCGGTGCAGAGATCGAGCACCCGCTCCACCTCCGTCGGGTCCTCCACCAGCGTGAAGTCGTCGCCGCCGATCAGGTCGGAGAACAGGATCTCCCCGATATAGGAGCGCGGGACGATCACCCGCTCGTCCACATAGAAGGGGATGCCCTGGATGTACGCCTTGTTCAGCAGGTAGGAGGCCGGCTTGCGCGTCTCCACGCGGGCGTGCAGCAGGTCGGCGACCTTGCGGCGCTCCGCCAGGGTCAGGCGGGCGTCCACATAGGGGTCGAGCTGGTCGATGGGCAGGTTCAGCCCTTCCAGCACCATGAACACCGCCTCGTCATGGGCGTTGGTCGTTCCGTGGCCGTAGTCCAGCTCGGCCTCGTTGAAGCGGCTGACGCCGTAGCGGATCAGGTCGCGGACGGTGCGCAGCTCGGTCGCCGCGTCGGCGGGGGTGAGGTCCAGGGAGGGATTGGTCACTTACAGGATCTCCAGAGCGCTTTCCGGCGGACGGCCCAGGCGGGCCTTGTCGCCCTTGACGACGATGGGACGCTCGATGGCGGTGGGGTTGGCGGACAGGGCAGCGATCAGGGCGTCGCCGTCCAGGTCCCCGGCGATCCCGGCCTCCGCGGCCTCCTTGGACCGCAGGATGTCGCGCGGACCCTTGCCCAGCTTGCCGAGGATGGCCTTCAGCTCCGCCGCGCCGGGCGGGGTCTTCAGGTATTCCACGACGGTGGGCTCGACGCCCCTGGACCTCAGAAGCTCCAGCGTCTGGCGCGACTTGGTGCAGCGCGGGTTGTGGTAGATGGTGACGTCGCTCATCCCGGATTTTCCCTCGCTCTTGCCGGCTTCGGTTCGGGGCCTCGGTTTCTGCCTGAGGCAGGAATACACCCGCCCCGCGTGCCGCGCCAACCCGCCATGCGGAATGGCAACGCCAACGCAACATCCCTTGCGTGACAAGGCCGGCGCTTGGCATTACCTTGCGCGCTCGCATTTTTGGCGGCCCGCCGCGTGCGGGGCCATTCATTTCGACGGATGCCGGCCGTGACGAAGCTCTCGCTCTCCAAGGACAAGATCAACATCCTGCTGCTGGAAGGCGTTCACGACAACGCCATCGGCGAGCTGGCGCACGGCGGTTACGCCACGGTGGAGCGCCTGCCGCACGCGCTGGACGAATCGGAGCTGCTGGAGCGCATCGGTTCCGTTCACATCCTTGGCATCCGCTCGCGCACCCATCTGACGGCCCGGGTGCTGGAGGCGGCGACCCGCCTGTTCAGCGTCGGCTGTTTCTGCATCGGCACGAATCAGGTGGATCTGAAGGCGGCCCGCCGACTCGGCGTCCCGGTCTTCAACGCGCCCTATTCGAACACCCGGTCGGTGGCGGAGCTGGTGATCGGCGAGATCATCATGCTGATGCGCGGCATCTTCTCGAAGTCGAACCTCGTGCACGGCGGCGGCTGGATGAAGTCGGCCAAGGACAGCTACGAGATCCGCGGCAAGACGCTGGGCATAGTCGGCTACGGCCACATCGGCACCCAGGTGTCGATCCTGGCCGAATCGATGGGCATGAAGGTCCGCTACTACGACGTCGTGAACAAGCTGGCGCTCGGCAACGCCCAGCCCTGCCACTCGCTGGAGGAGCTGCTGGCGGTGTCCGACGTGGTGACCCTGCATGTCCCCGACACCCCGCAGACCCGCGACATGATCGGTGAGGCGCAGATCCGCGCCATGAAGAAGGGCGCCCACCTGATCAACGCCGCCCGCGGCAAGGTCGTGGTGATCGAGGCGCTGGCCGCCGCCCTGAAGGACAAGCACCTGCTGGGCGCCGCCATCGACGTGTTCCCGAAGGAGCCGGGCGGCGACCAGGAGGTGTTCGAGAGCGCGCTGCGCGGGCTGGACAACGTGATCCTGACCCCGCACATCGGCGGCTCGACGATGGAGGCGCAGGCCAACATCGGCACCGAGGTGGCGCAGAAGCTGATCGAGTATTCGGACAACGGCTCGACCATGGGCGCGGTGAACTTCCCGCAGGTCGGCCTGCCGGTCCATGCCGGCTGCACCCGCTTCCTGCACGTCCACGAGAACCGTCCGGGCGTGCTGCGCAAGATCAACGAGGTCTTCTCGGGCCGCAACCTGAACATCGCCGCGCAGTATCTCCAGACCGATCCGGAGCTGGGCTACGTCGTGGTGGATGTGGACGGCGACGTGGACGAGAACGAGGTGACGAGCGACCTGCGCGGCATCGAGGGCACGCTGAAGACCCGCTTCCTCTATCCGGGCAAGCTGGGCGGCTGCTGAGGGCGGGACGCGCGGCCCTTGCCGTTGGCGGGGGCCGCACCGACATAGGCGGAATGATCCTCCGCCCCTTCCGACCGTGTTTGCGCGCCGGCCTCCTGACGCTCCTGTGCCTGGGCGGGGGAGGGGTGGCCTTTGCGGTGCCCGCGGCGGCGCAGACCGGGGTCGCGTCCTGTCCCGACTTCGCGCCGGGCCGCGTGGTTCTGGACGTGCAGGTCGCCCCGCTGCGCACCGATTACAGCCAGTCGATCCGGCAGCTCGCCCAGAAGCCGGGACGGCGCCCCACCGCGGGCCGCACCGCCAACGCCCACATCATGGGGCTGGCGGCCATCCAGTACAATCAGCAATGGCAGGTCGGCGTCGTCACCGCGTCGCTGGGGCAGGGGCGTTACTGCGGCGCGGCGCAGACCCTTACGGTCACCTTCGGTTACGACGAGCGGACCGTCTATGTGGCCCGCGAGCTGCCGCAGGGCAGTTGCATCCACGGCGAGGTGCTGGCCCACGAGATGCGCCACGTCGCGGTGGACGAGCAGCTTCTGCGGGAGTACGTGCCGGCCCTGAAGCGCCGGCTGGAAGATGTGGTCGCCCGCGCCCGTCCGGTCCAGGGCCGCTCGGAACGGCAGGTGATGGCGGCGATCGAGCAGCCGATCCGGGCCGCGATGCGCCAGTTGATCGAGGAGTTCGGGCGCGAACGGAACGCGCGTCAGGCCCGTGTCGACACCCCCGCCGAATACGACCGCATCGGCCGGTCCTGCAACGGCGAGATCAACCGCTACATCGGGGGCGTGTGAAGCGGGCTCCTCACCCGGCCCTTCGGGCCACCCTCTCCCGGGGCGGGAGAGGGGTTTGGCGCCAAATGCGATTGCCCTGGGGTCCTCACCGCCGGCGCCCGCGTCCCGAGGCGTGTCCATCCATGAATTCCGGAGGCTTGCGGGCGACCCAGCGCAGGAAGGCGGCGATGTCCGGATGGGCGCGCAGGCTGGCGACGGTGTGGTAGCGGTCGCGCAGTTCCGCCTCGCTCAGCACCGCGTGGATCTTGGCGTGGCAGATGCGGTGCAGGGTCACCGTCTCCCGCCCGCCGTGGGTGCGGGGGATCAGGTGGTGCTCGTTGAGGCTGGGGCCGGGCACCATCGGGCGTCCGCAGAGCGGGCAGGGTGGATGGGGCGGGTTCGGCGGCATGGCACTTCCGAAGCGGTGGCCGCAGTCAGCCGGGCGACGCCGCGGGCAGGGCGGCGCGGATGCGGGCGACCAGCTCGTCCGCCCGGTAGGGCTTCTGCAGGATCTGCAACCCTTCCAGGGCCGACGCCCGCTGGATCTCCGCATAGCCGGTGACCATCAGGACCGGCAGGCCGGCGCGCCGGGTGCGCAGTTCCCGGACCAGCTCCAGACCGGTCATGCCGGGCATCGCGTAATCGGTCAGCACGAGATCGACCTCCGGTTCGCGGGCGAAGGCGTCCAGCGCGTCGGGGCCGCCGGACGCCTCCATGATGCGGAAACCGGCCTGCTCCAGAACCGTCGCGGTCGCCATGCGGACCAGCGCCTCGTCCTCCACCAGAAGGATGGTGGCGGGGCGGGGCGGCGCCTGGACGGCGGGAGGCGACTCGGCGCCCTGGGCCGCATCCTCTTCGGCGTCGGCCCGCGGCAGGTAGAGCGTCACCGTGGTGCCGGCGCCGAGCCGCGTCGTCAGCACCACCGTTCCCCCGGATTGGGCGGCCAGACCGTGCACCATCGACAGGCCCAGCCCGGTGCCGTGCCCGACGCCCTTCGTCGTGAAGAAGGGCTCGAAGGCGCGGGCCGCCGTCTCCTCGCTCATTCCGCTGCCGGTGTCGGTGACGGCGATGGACACGCAGTCCCCGGCGGCGAGGTCGAGCGGGCGCCCTTCCGCCTCGTCCGGGCAGTTGCCGGTGCGGATGGTCAGGGTGCCGCCCGCCGCCATGGCGTCCCGCGCGTTGATGGCGAGGTTGAGGATGGCCATTTCGAGCTGGTTCGGGTCCACCCGCGCCGGCCACAGGCTGGGCTCCGTCTCCGTCACGATGCGGGTGGTGCCGCCCAGCGTGCGCTCCAGAAGCCCGCTCATGCCCGCGACCAGGGCGCCGACGTCCACCGTCTTCGGCTCCAGCCGCTGCCGGCGGGAGAAGGCCAGCAGATGCTGGGTCAGGGTGGCGCCGCGCTCCACCGCCTTCTCCGCCATGTCCAGCACCTGGGGGTTGGCCGTGCCGCGCTCCCCGGCGGACCGCAGGAGGTACAGCGAGGTCCCGATGGCCTGGAGCAGGTTGTTGAAGTCGTGGGCGATCCCGCCGGTGAGCTGGCCGATGGCCTCCATCTTACGGGCCTGGTGCAGCGTCTCCTCGATCTCGCGAAGGGCTTGGTTGGTGCGTTCCTGCTCCTCCACGTCGCGGGCGACGTGATAGGCGCCGATGCGCCGCCCGCTGGCGTCCAGGATGGTTCCGAAGGCCAGCTCGTAGCGCTTGCGCGTCAGGCCGGGGTCGCCCAACTCCTCGACGATGGTGAAGCGCTCCCCGCCCAGCGCGCGGCCCCACAGGGACTCCGCGGTGACCTGCGCGGTGGGCAGGCGTTCCAGCATGTCCAGCAGCCGCTGGCCGATGGCCGGGCGCTGGCCGTACAGCGCCTCCACCTCCCGCTGGTAGGCGCCGTTGAACAGGATGTAGCGAAGCTCCTGGTCCACCGCGACGATCAGGTCGGTTGAGCTTTCGATGATCGCGGCGAACAGGCGGCGGTCGGAGGCGTGGCGGTCCACCAGCTCGCCCAACTGCATCTCGTGGGCGCGCCGGCGCTCCGTCACGTCCTCCAGGATGCCGACGGCGCGGGCGGCGCCGTCCGGGTCGGTCAGGCAGGACCCGCGCATGGCCAGCCAGCGCACCTGCCCGTCGGGCGACCCCACCGGGAACTCCGCCTCCAGCTCGCCCCTCGCCGGGTCCTCGCGGTAAAGGGCGGCGCGGATGGCGTTGCGGTGGTCCGCCGCGACGTTGCGGATCCAGGATTCGACCGAGGCGCCGTCCAGCACCGGGACGCCGAGCAGGGCGGCGGTGCGGTCCGACCCGTGGAAGCGGCGGCTGCGCGCGTCGAAGCGCCAGACGCCCAGCCCGACGACCTCCATGACCAGCCGCTGCTGGGCCTCGCTGTCGCGCAGGCGGCGGGCCGCGAGGTTCAGCGCGCCGGCCACCGCGTTGACCTCGCGGATCGGTGCCGGG
>NZ_JAUJFI010000085.1 GCF_030849505.1 Azospirillum isscasi
TGCCAGTCGGCGTCCAATTCCACGGTCGCGGCGCCGGACAGGGGGAGCTGCGCGCCGGCCAGCGGCGCCAGCGCCGGAGCGAGCCCGGTCAGCGCGGCGGGCACCAGACCGTCCAGCCTTGCCGCCACCGACACGCCCTTTCCCTGGATCTGCGTGCCGTCCAGGGCGAGCGAGGCCGTCCGCCCCCCCGCCGTCAGGCCCAGTTCCAGGCTGCCGCCGCGCTGGCCGCCCTGTTCCCGCAGGTCGCCGCGTCCGGCCAGCGCCATCCCGTCGAACGCGAGGTCCAACCGCTCCAGCTCCGCCCGCCGGCCCGGCACGTCCAGGCTTCCGCGCAGGCGCGCACGCTCCACGCGGTAGGGATCGGGCCGCAGGGCGGGCAGGCTCACCTCCCCGGCGGCGCCATGCAGGTCGAAGGCGAAGCGCACCGGCTCGAACCGCGAATCCAGCGTGGCGTCGATCCGCCCGCCGATGGGCACCGTCACCGCGGACAGCGGCGCCAGCATCGGGCCGATCTTCGCCAGCGCCGCGGGCTGCAAGCCTTCGAAACGGGTGGACAGCGCGGTCGCCGAGTCGGCCATGCGGTGCCTGCCCGACGCCTCCACCGCCGCCGTGCGCCCGTCGAGGTCGAGCAGCAGTTGCGCCCCGCCGACGATCTCCGTCCCGTCGCGGGTCAGCACGATGTCGGCGCGGCTGGCATGCCAGGACAGGCCCAGCATGCGGTTCGTCACCGTCAGGTCGGCGCCCATGATGCTCAGCCGCCGCAGCAGGCCCAGCGGACGCCCGATGTCCGGCGGCTGGAGCAGGGTGGAGACGATCTCCCCCGCGAAGTCCGGACCGCCCTCCGGCTCCTCCTTGTCCGGCTCGCCGGGGGACGGCAGCGAGCGCACGTCGAAATCCAGGCTGCCGTCGGCGCGGCGCACCACCTGGAGGCGCGGGCGCACGAGGTCGAGCCGCGTCGGCGACAGCTTGCCCAGGAACAGCGCCCGCACGGAGAAACCGACGCCCAGCTCCGGCACCGCGGCCAGCTCGTCCCCCTCGGCGTTGACCGCGTGCACGTCGATGGCCCGCAGGTCCAGCCGGGTCAGCCCGTCGCTCTCCTCCTCGTCCACCCAGGACAGGACGAGCCGGCCGACATCGACGCGGTAGCGGCCCTGCGGATCGCTCAGCGCCCGTTCCACATAGGGGGTCAGCGGGTCGAGCGCGATCGGCCCCTGGGCCAGCCGCCACGCGAACAGCCCGCCCGCGGCGGCGGCGGCGGCCACCGTGCCCGCGGTGGTCCAGGCCAAAATCTTCGCGGTGCGCCGGATCACGGACGGTGCCCCGGCGACGCCGCCCACGGATTGTCACAGTTGACCGGAACGGCGGGACCGCGCACCTTCCTGCTCAGTTCTTGTGCAGGGATAGCCGCAACCATGCCGATCACCACGCTGCCGAAACCCTTCGACACCGCCCTGGCCGACCGCGGCCTGGAGCGCTGGCGCCAGGAGGCGGCCAAATCCGACGACGAGACCCTGCGCGCCTGGACCGAGGCGTACGCCGATTCGCCCGGGGGCCGGGCGCTGATCGACGCGGTGTGCGGGAACAGCCCGTATCTCGGCCAGATCCTGACGCGCGAGCTGCCCTTCGTCCAAGACATGGTGACGCAGGGGTACGGAAACACCTTCGCCGCGCTGCTGCGCCGGCTGGAGGAGGAGTGCGCGGAGGAACGCAACATCGACCGCCTGATGACGGCCCTGCGCATCGCCAAGCGGCGGGCGGCGCTGCTGATCGCGGTGGCCGACATCACCGGCGCGTGGGAGCTGGAGGCCGTCACCGGCGCCCTGTCCGACATCGCCGAGGCATCGGTGCGCATGGCGGCGAACCACCTGCTGCGCCGCGCCGCGGAAGCGGGCACGCTGACGCTGCCGGAACCGCAGCGGCCATGGGTCGGGTCGGGCCTGATCGTGCTTGGCATGGGCAAACTTGGTGCGCGCGAGCTCAACTATTCCAGCGATATCGACCTGATCGTCCTGTACGACGACGCCGTCGTGCAAACGCCCCAGCCGGACAACCTCGCCCGCACGTTCATTCGTATCGCGCGCGATCTTGTCCGCATTATGGATGAACGGACCAAGGACGGCTACGTCTTCCGTACGGATCTGCGGCTGCGCCCCGATCCGGGGGCCACGCCGCTGGCGGTGTCCGTCTCCGCGGCCGAAATTTATTACGGCAGCGTCGGCCAGAACTGGGAGCGCGCGGCCATGATCAAGGCCCGCCCCATCGCCGGCGATCCGGAAGCGGGGGCGCATTTCCTGCGCTTCCTCGAACCGTTCGTGTGGCGGCGCCATCTCGACTTCGCGGCCATCCAGGACATCCATTCCATCAAGCGTCAGATCAACGCCCACAAGGGCCACCGTGAAGTGACGGTGAACGGACACGACATCAAGGTGGGCCGCGGCGGAATCCGCGAGATCGAGTTCTTCGCCCAGACCCAGCAGCTGATCTTCGGCGGGCGCGACATCCGCGTGCGCATCGCCCCCACCCTGCTGGCCAACAAGGCGCTCTGCGCCGTGGGCCGGGTGCCGGAGGCGGCGGTGGAGGAGCTGGAGGAGGCCTACCGCTTCCTGCGCCGGGTCGAGCACCGCATCCAGATGACCGACGACCGCCAGACCCACCAGATCCCGGCGGACGACGACGGCGTGGCCCATCTGGCGACCTTCCTCGGCTACGAGCGGACGGAGGACTTCCGCACCGACCTGCTGACCCGGCTGGGCCGGGTGGAGGACCGCTACGCCGAGCTGTTCGAGGAGGCGCCGTCGCTGTCCGGCCCCGGCAACCTCGTCTTCACCGGGACCGACGACGACCCCGGCACGGTGAAGACGCTGGCCGGCATGGGCTACCGCGACCCCAGCCGGGTCATCGCCGTGGTCTCCACCTGGCACCGCGGGCGCTACCGCTCCACCCGTTCGGGCCGCGCGCGGGAGCTGCTGACCGAGCTGGTGCCGGCCATGCTGAACGAGCTGACCAAGACGCCCGCCCCGGACGACGCGCTGATGAAGTTCGACAGCTTCCTGAGCCGCCTGCCGGCGGGGGTCGGGCTGTTCTCGCTGTTCATCGCCAACCCCTGGCTGCTCGCCCTGGTGGCGGAGATCATGGGCACCGCGCCGCAACTGGCCGAGACGCTGTCGCGCAACCCGTCGCTGCTCGACGCCGTGCTGTCGCCCGACTTCTTCGACCCGCTGCCCGACGCGGCGGGGCTGACGCCGGAATACCGGCGCTTCATCGCCGGGGCGCACAATTTCGAGGACGTGCTGACCCTGTCGCGGCGCTGGACCAACGACCAGCGCTTCCGCGCCGGGGCGCACATCCTGCGCGGCATCACCGACGGCGACCGCTGCGGCCCCTTCCTGGCCGACCTCGCCGACGTGGTGGTGCCGGAGCTGGCCGCCCGCGTGGAGGAGGAGTTCGCCGCCCGCCATGGCCGCATCCCCGGCGGCGCCTGGGTGGTGGTGGCGATGGGCAAGCTGGGCAGCCGGCAACTCACCATCACCTCCGACATCGACCTGATCGTGGTCTACGAGGTGCCGGCGGGCACGCGCCAGTCGGACGGCGCCAAACCGCTGGCCCCCAACGAGTACTACATCAAGCTGACGCAACGCCTGACCAACGCCATCACCGCCCCGATGGCGGACGGGCGGCTGTACGAGGTGGACATGCGGCTGCGCCCGTCCGGCAACGCCGGGCCGCTCGCCACCGCGCTGGACGCCTTCACCGCCTATCAGGCCAAGGACGCCTGGACGTGGGAACACATGGCCCTGACCCGCGCCCGCGTCATCGGCGGCGACCCGGAGCTGGGCCGCAAGGTCGAGTCGGCCATCCGCGGCGTGCTGACCGCCCCGCGCGACCCGGCCAAGGCGCTGTGGGACGTGGCCGACATGCGCCGCCGCATCGACAAGGAATTCGGCACCGCCAACCCCTGGAACGTCAAATACGCCCGCGGCGGGCTGATCGACATCGAGTTCACGGCGCAGTATCTCCAGCTCCGCCACGGGCACGACCACCCGGACATCCTGTCCATCGCCACGGCCGGCGCGCTGATGAACGCCGCCGGTGCCGGGCTTCTGGCGCCGGAGGTGGCGGAGGAGCTGGTGGAGACGCTGAAGCTGTGGCGCCGGGTGCAGGGTTTCCTGCGGCTGACCACGGACGGGGTGCTCGATCCCGGGCAGGTGTCGCCGACGCTTCTGGCGGGCCTGTCCCGCGCCGCCTTCCCGGAGGAGGAGCCGGCGGTTGACTTCGCCACGCTCGACAGCAGAATCCGTGACATCGCCGCCCGCGCCCACCGCCATTTCGTGGCGCTGGTCGAGGAGCCGGCGTCAAGGCTGCCTCCCCCAGAGACCAACGAAGAAGCCAAACTCCCATGAGCGAAGCCATCAACGCCGCCTCCATCGAGGCCGGCACCCCGGCCCCGGACTTCACCATGCCGACCGACGGCGGCGGCAGCGTCACGCTGTCCGCCCTGCGGGGCAAGCCGGTGGTGCTGTATTTCTACCCGAAGGACGACACCTCCGGCTGCACCTCGGAGGCTTGCGGCTTCCGTGACCAGTTCCCGGACTTCAGCGGGCTGGACGCCGTGGTGATCGGCGTGTCCAAGGACAGCGTGGCCAGCCACGACAAGTTCAAGGCGAAGTACGAGCTGCCCTTCACGCTGGCCTCCGACAAGGAGACGGGTGTGGCGGAAGCCTACGGCGTCTGGGTCGAGAAGAGCATGTACGGCCGCAAATACATGGGTCTGGAGCGCGCAACCTTCCTGATCGACAAGGACGGCATCGTCCGCAACGTCTGGCGCAAGGTGAAGGTCACCGGCCATGTGGCGGCGGTGCTGAAGGCGTTGCAGGCGCTGTAAGGCAGGCGGCTTGCCGCTGTGGGGCGCGCGGCGTAGATTGAGGTCATTTCTTCAACCGGACGCGCGCCCATGCTGACCGTCCGCAACCCGGAAGCCGAGCGAATCGCTTATGATCTGGCCTCCCGCCGGGGGCAGGCGGTGGACGAGGTCGTGCTGACGGCCCTGCGCGCAGAATGGAGTCGGCTGGAAGCGCCCGTCCAGCCCACCGGCAAGCCCCTCACCGACCCGGCGGAGGTTCTGGCAAGGGTCCGGCGCATCGTGGCCGACATCGACCGGCTGCCGGTGCTCGATGACCGCAACCCCAACGATATCCTCGGCTACGACGAGACTGGGGCGTTCGATGGTCATCGACAGCTCGGTGATCATCGCCATCCTGCTCGGCGAGCCGGAGCGCGATGCCTTCTTGGACGCCATGGCCGCCGCCCCGAACCGCTTAAAGCGGATTGCGATCCGCTTTGGACCGCGACGGCGGTCCCGGTCGCCCATGCGACCGAAGCCCGCCGGCGAATGAGGCGATATGAATCCAAAGCGAACGGAAGTTCGCTTTAATGAGCGCGATGTCGGTGATCGAAATCGGCATCGTCGCATAGACCCGGCTGGGCGAAAGCCGGTTTGAACAAGCGTTGGCCATCCTGAACGCTTTTGCGGTGGATGTCGTGCCGGTCACCCGCCGGTACGCTGAAATGGCGGTGACCGCCCATCAGCGTACCGGCAAAGGCCGGCACCCGGCGCGCCTGAATATGGGCGACCGCTGTTCCTATGCGCTGGCGTGCGACTTGGTCCAGCCCTTGCTGTTCAAGGGCGACGACTTCACCCGCACCGACATCACGCACGCCTTGCCGCTGTAACGCACCCCGGCAAGGATCGCGCTCACACAGCCCGGCGCAGAATCTCCTCGGCCAGCGCCTGCATCTCCGCCGCCGCCTGGGTCTTGCGGGCGGCTTCGGTCACCGAAAGCCCCGACAGCAGCGTCCCGGCGTAGGCCGTGCGGTTGCCGATCTGCGACTCCGCGATGTCCACGGCGGGTGGGTTCACGAGGTCGCGCACCCTCGCGATCAGCTCGTCGGCGATGCGGGCGCGCGGCGGCACGCGGTTCAGCACCAGCAGCAGGCGGCGCTTCTCCTGCGCGGCGAGGTCCAGCGTCGGCTGCACCGCCCACAGGTCCATCGGGCTGGGCTGCACCGGGGCGATGACGAGGCTGGCGGCGCGCACGGCGATCCGCGCCTCCGTCTGGGCGTGGGGCGGGCTGTCGATCAGCACCACGTCGTGGTCGCGGGCCAGCTTCTCCACCTCCGTCTGGGTGCGCCAGCCGGTGATCTGGACATGGCTGAAGCCGGGCTCCCCGCCCGTGGCCTCCGCCCGGACCGCGTGCCAGCGGGTCAGGCTGCCCTGCGGGTCGATGTCCACCGTGGCGACCGAGCGACCGAGCTGCATCCAGGCGATGGCGAGGTGAGCCACCAGCGTGGTCTTGCCGGCCCCGCCCTTCTGCTGAGCCACGGTGAAGACCTTGCCCGCCATGCCCACACCCATCATTTGGTTGTTTATCGCGCATACCCGTCATAAGGCTTGGACAGAGCCGGCGCAACCGCGCGAATTGACTTCACCCCCCGACGCTTTACAAATCGTTCCGTGACCGAAAAGCATCCCGACATCATCCCCGCCACGCCCGCCGGCCTCGCCCGGGCCGGCGAGGCGCTGCGCAACGGCGAACTGGTCGCCTTCCCGACCGAGACCGTCTACGGGCTCGGCGGCGACGCCACCGACGACCGGGCCGTGGCCGCGATCTTCGCCGCCAAGGGCCGCCCGCAGTTCAACCCGCTGATCGCCCATGTGCCGGACCTGGAATCCGCCGAGGCCATCGCCGTGTTCGACGAGCGCGCGGTGGAGCTGGCCCACCAGTTCTGGCCCGGCCCGCTGACCCTGGTGCTGCCCCGCCGCGACGACGCCGGCCTGTCGCTGCTGGTGTCCGCCGGGCTCGACAGCGTGGCGGTGCGCGTGCCCGGCCATCCGGTGGCGCAGGCCGTCCTGAAGGCCGCCGGCAAGCCCATCGCCGCACCCAGCGCCAACCGCTCCGGCGCGGTCAGCCCGACCGCCCCCCACCACGTCATCGAAAGCCTGGGCGACCGGGTGAGCATGGTGGTGGCCGGCGGGAAATGCCAGGTCGGGGTGGAGTCCACCGTGCTCGACCTGACCGGCGAGACGCCCGTGCTGCTGCGCCCCGGCGCCGTGCTGCGCGAGGAGATCGAGCGGCTGATCGGCCCCATCCAGGTCTCCGCCGGCAATCCGGACGCCCCGAAGTCGCCCGGCCAGTTGGAAAGCCACTACGCCCCCAACGCGCCGGTGCGGCTGAACGCCACGAGCGCAGAGGAGGACGAGGCGTTCCTGACCTTCGGCCCCGACCGCTTCGTCCGCGGCGGCAAGGCCCGCCTGAACCTGAGTCTCCAGGGTGACCTGAACGAGGCGGCGGCGAACCTGTTCGCCCATCTCCGCGCGCTCGATCAGGAAGGTGCGCGCGCCATCGCCGTGATGCCGATCCCGGATGAGGGGCTGGGTGTGGCCATCAACGACCGGCTCAAGCGGGCGGCGGCCCCGCGGGGGTAGAAAGCCGGCCCGCAAGACTGTAAAAGTTCTGCGGTTCGCCCCCACCCTCCCGCTTCGCGGGTCCCTCCCTCCCCCGCTGCGCAGGGGAGGGACGGAAAGCCCCCTCCCCTGCGCAGCGGGGGAGAGCCGGGGTGGAGGCAATGCATCTCTCCAGCCCCGGACCGTCCGCCCATGACCTCCGCCAGCCCTGCCGCCAGCCTCGCCGCCGCCCTCGACCGGATCCGCGCCATCGTCGGCCCGAACGGCCTCCTCACCACGCCGGAGGACATGGCCCCCTACCTGTCGGAATGGCGCGGGCGTTTCAAGGGCAACAGCCCGGCGGTGGTCCGCCCGGCCAGCACCGAGGAGGTCGCCGCGGTCGTGACGATCTGCGCGGAGGCCGGCATCCCGGTCGTCCCGCAGGGCGGCAACACCAGCCTCGTCGGCGGCTCCATCCCCTATGAGGAAGGCCGCGAAATCGTTCTCAGCCTGTCGCGGATGAACAGGATCCGCAGCATCGACACGCTGAACTACACCATGACGGCGGAGGCCGGCGTCGTCCTGAAGACCGCGCAGGAAGCCGCGAAGGACAAGGACCGCCTGCTGCCGATGAGCCTGGGGGCGGAGGGCACCTGCCAGATCGGCGGCCTGATCTCCACCAACGCCGGCGGCATGAACGTTCTGCGCTACGGCAACATGCGCGACCTCGTGCTGGGGCTGGAGGTGGTGCTGGCCGACGGGCGGATCTGGAACGGCCTGCGGTCCTTGCGCAAGAACAACACCGGCTACGACCTGAAGCACCTGTTCATCGGGGCGGAGGGCACGCTGGGCATCGTCACCGCCGCGGTGCTGAAGCTCTACCCGCGCCCGCGCCAGTCGGAGACGGCCTTCATCGCCGTGCCCAGCCCCGCCGCCGCCATCGAGCTGCTGGCCCGCCTGCGCGAGGCGTCCGGCGACGCCGTGGCCGCCTTCGAGCTGATGTCGCGCCGCTGCCTGGAGTTCGCGCTGAAGCATGTGGCCGGCACCATCGACCCGCTGTCGGAGCCGTCGCCCTGGTACGTGCTGACCGAACTGACCGCCGGCACCCAGTCCGACGCCTTCCGCGAGAATTTCGAGGCGGCGCTGGGCGAAGCCTTCGAGGCGGAGCTTGCCACCGACGCCACCATCGCCCAGTCGGAGACCCAGGCCAACCAGCTCTGGTTCATCCGCGAGGCCATCGTGGAGGCGCAGAAGTTCGAGGGCGGCTCGATCAAGAACGACGTGTCGGTCCCGGTGTCCCGCGTCGCCGAGTTCATCGAGCGCGCCGAGGCCGCGGTGGCCGCAGCCTGCCCCGGCATCCGCCCCACCCCCTTCGGCCATGTCGGCGACGGCAACATCCACTTCAACCTCAGCCAGCCGGAGGGCGCCGACACCGCCGCCTATCTCGCCCGCTGGGACGAGATCTGCCATGTGGTGAACGAGGTCATCTTCGACCTGGACGGCTCCATCTCCGCCGAGCATGGCGTGGGCCGCTTCAAGAAGGACGAAATGCCGGTCATCAAGAGCCCGGTCGAGTTCGACCTGCTGCGCGCCATGAAGGCGGCGCTCGACCCCAAGGGCCTGCTGAACCCCGGCAAGATGCTGCCGTAAGGGGTGCAGCCTTAAAAGGGTTGCTCTGCCCGCCCCGTGCGACCTTCCGCGGTTCCGGCCTGTTCGTATGAATTGGTCGGCAACCGCGGAACGGGGGCGGCGATGCTTCTCGCGATGACGGCGTGGATGCGCCTGATGCTGGGCGAGGCCGAAGCGGCGCCTCTGCCCGGCACGTCCGTTTCCAGTGCCCTGCCGCCGGAGCGGGAACGCATCCGGCGGGCGGTGCATGGCGCCGTGACCGCCCATCCGCTGCACCGGGAACTGATCCACACCCATCGGTTGGGCGGTTGCCAGTATTACGCCTTTGCCGGGGCGATGCTGCTGGAAGCGCTGGGTCATGGGCGGGTCGAGGTGGCGCTGGGCCGCGTGGCCTTCCGCAGGTCCGATGGCGACGGAGGGGCGCGCTGGCTCGGCTATCCGGCGGCGTCCGCCGACGTTCGTCCTCCCGACCCGGCGCAACGCCGGCAGAACGCCGAAGCCTTTCCCTTCCACGCCTGGATTCGCCTGAGCGGACCCGGCGGACGCTGCTGCCTCGTCGATTTCGACCTGACGAACGTGCTTCGGGAGGTGCGCCTGCGCGAGCCCCGCTACGCCCGCGGCCTTCGCCATGCTCCGCCCGCCTTCTGGGGAAGCGCCACGGCAGCGCGGAGGGCCGGCCTGCGCTTCGAGCCGCACCGCCGCCTGACCGCCGACGACCTGCTGTCCGGCGACCGCCGGGTGTTCGAGGCCATCGCGGAGGACGCCCGCGAACGGCTTACCGGCGAACGGCCCGGAGGCGCGTGACCGCGCGGTCAGCCGTTCAGGCCGCCTTGGCCGTTTCCGTGGCCGCGGCCGTTGCCGTCCCCGTTGCCGCCGCCGTCCCCTGCCCGACCACCTTCGACAGACCCAGCCCGAGGCCCAGGCCAACCTGGTCGCTCTGCTCCGTGCGGACCGGCTGGTCGCGCATGCGGCGGTTGTCCTTGTCCTCTCCATCCTGACGGCGGCCACGGGCGGGCTTGCCGGTGATGCTGTCCACCTCGTCCGGCGTCTCCAGCGCGTTCAGGGCCAGCACATGGTAGATCGACAGCGGCGTGCCGTTCAGCGCCTTCTGCGGCATGCTGGGCACCTGGGTGGTGAAGCCGTCCGGCATGTCCTGCCGGCGCACACGGTCGATGGCGGTCTGGGCCGGCGCGAAGTCGGCGGCGGGCGTCTCCGCGAACTTCGTCGCGAAGCGGTCGTAGATGTCCTTCAGGGACTTGGCCTTGCCCGTCTCCTTGTCGAAGAACACGGCCTTGTTGGCCGACGCGGCGTCGGGGAACAGCTCCCTCGCCGAGCGGTTGGGGTTGTCCTGCATGGCGTTCAGGAATTTCGACGCCCCGCCCGCCCCCAGGAAATGCGCCATGTAGAGTTCGGTGGAACCGACCTTCCCTTTGACCGTGTCCTCCAGATACTCCTTGTTGTCGCGGGTGTATTCCGCGGCCATCAGGGCCGAAGCGTTGGGGTCCTTGCGCAGGTCCAGGATTTCCCGCTTCAGGTCGGGATCGGTGACGTAGGGGCGCCCGTCGCCGCGCGTCTGGATCGCGTTGGCGTATTTGGCGTAGCCGTGGTCCGCCCCGTGGTCGCGCATCGTCGCCAGCCAGGTGCTGTCGATGAACTGGTACAGCCCGGTGGCGGAGGAGGAGGAGGACTTGATGTCCGTCCGGTACCCGCTCTCCACGGCAGCTTTTTCCATGAGGTAGGAAAAATCGACCCCGGTCTTGGCGCTGGCGTTGCGGACCGCCGCCTCCACATTCGCCGGCCCGCGGGTGGTCTTCGCGGCCTGGGCGGCGGATTCGGCCTGACGGGCAAGGGCGGTGGCGATGGTCATGGGAGGAACCCCTGTGAGCGGTGCTGTCCCAACCCTTGCAACCGGGATGCCAAAACCGCCCCGCCTTCCTGCGTCGCAGCCGCGCTGTTCGCGCCGCAACCCAGATGCCAATATCCATGCCGGTCCGGAACACTCGCCATGCACCATTCGGTACGGTATGGTGACGCGCACGTAAACCGCCCAACAAGCGTTCACGCCCAATCGGGCACGCACCATCGGGTCACGGGAGGCCGCTCCATCCATGATTCCCTACACCGCTCCGGTCGATGACCTCCGCTTTGTCCTGAACGAGGTGGTCGGCCTCGAAACGATTGCCGCGCTGCCGAACTGCGACTCGGCGGCCCCCGATCTGGTGGACGCCGTGCTGGAGGAAGCCGGCAAGTTCGCCTCCGGCGTGCTCGCCCCGCTGAACCGGGTCGGCGACCAGGAGGGTTCGAAGCTGGAGAACGGCGTCGTCCGCACGCCGACCGGCTGGAAGGACGCCTACGGCCAGTTCGTCGAGAGCGGCTGGAACAGCCTGCCCTTCGAGCCGGACTATGGCGGGCAGGGCCTGCCCTGGACCGTGGCCTTCGCGGTGAACGAGATGTGGCAGGCGTCCAACCTGTCCTTCGGCCTGTGCCCCCTGCTGACCCAGGGTGCCGTCGATCTGCTGACCGAACACGCCAGCGACGAGCAGAAGGCCCTCTACCTGCCCAAGATGATCGCCGGCGAGTGGACCGGCACCATGAACCTGACCGAGCCGCAGGCGGGCTCCGACCTCGCCGCCGTGCGCACCCGCGCGGTGCGGGCCGACGACGGGACCTACCGCATCACCGGCCAGAAGATCTTCATCACCTACGGCGAGCATGACCTGACGGACAACATCGTCCATCTGGTGCTGGCCCGCCTGCCCGACGCGCCCGCGGGCATCAAGGGCATCAGCCTGTTCATCGTGCCGAAGTTCCTGCCCAACGAGGACGGCTCGCCGGGCGAGCGCAACGACCTGCGCTGCGCCAGCCTGGAGCACAAGCTGGGCATCATGGCCAGCCCCACCGCCGTCATGGCCTTCGGCGACAACGGCGGCGCCATCGGCTTCCTGGTCGGCCAGGAGAACCGCGGCATCGAATACATGTTCACCATGATGAACAACGCCCGCCTCGGCGTCGGCATCCAGGGCGTGGCGATCGCCGAGCGCGCCTACCAGCAGGCCCGCGACTACGCCAAAAACCGGGTGCAGAGCAAGGATCTGGCCGACCCGAAGGGCTCCGGCGTCGCCATCATCCGCCACCCGGACGTGCGCCGGATGCTGCTCGACATGCGCGCCAAGACGGAGGCCGCCCGCGCGCTGGCGCTCTACGCCGGCACGCAGCTCGACGTTTCCCGCCATCATGAGGACGCCGCGGCGCGCGCCGCCGCCACCGCCCGCGTGGACATCCTGACCCCCATCGTGAAGGCGTGGAGCACCGACATCGGCTGCGACGTGGCCTCCACCGGCGTGCAGATCCACGGCGGCATGGGCTTCATCGAGGAGACGGGGGCGGCCCAGCATTACCGCGACGCCCGCATCACCCCGATCTACGAGGGCACCAACGGCATCCACGCCAACGACCTGACCTTCCGGAAGACGGGCCGCGACGGCGGCGAGTCGGCCCGGACCTTCATCGCGGAGATGCGCGCCACGGTGGCGGAGCTGGAAAGCGTCCCCGGCGACGACGTGGAGGCGATCCGCAGCAACCTGTCCGCCGGGCTGGACGCGCTGGAGCAGGCGGTGGCCTGGGTGGTCAAGACGCAGGCCGACGGCGATCTGCGCGCCGCGGCGGCGGGGGCCGTGAACTATCTGAAGCTGTGGGGCACGGTGGCCGGCGGCTGGATGCTCGCCCGCTCCGCCGCCAAGGCGCTGGAGGGTCTGCGCCAGCCCGGCGCCAACGCCCCCTTCCTGGAGACCAAGCTGGTCACTGCCCGCTTCTACGCGGAGCAGATCCTGGCCCAGGGGCCGGGCCTGCTGCTGCCGATCCTGACCGCCCACCGCACGGTCATGGCGCTGAGCGAGGATCAGTTCTGACGCATGGGTCGCTATGCCGGTTCCCCCGGCATAGCGACCACTCCCACCATCGCCGTTTCCTACCTCTTTTGAGGGAATGCGGGCACCAACGGCCCGCGTGAACCGTTACCTCTCCATGGATCAACTGTGGAGACCGGTTCCATGGCTCATCGTAACGGGATTCGCACCGCCGTCCTTGCTCTGCCGCTGCTGGCCCTGCCGCTGCTGGCCGCCTGCGACGACCAGTCGGCGGAAAAGACCGGCCAGGAGATCGGGCGCGCGGTGGACGAAACCGCCGGGCGCGTGGGCGAGGCGGCCAAAGACATCGGCGCCGAGGCGGGCCGCATGATGCAGGACGCCGGCGCGGCCATTCAGCAGAAGGCCCGGGACGCCAAGCAGGACCTCAATCGGAACGACAGCGCCGAGAAGCCCTGACCCCTCCTCACGCCTCCGCCGGGCCGCGCAGCGTCCGCCACACGCAGACCGCGGCGTAATAGGCGCTGCTGGCCAGCCAGACGAACCAGACGGCGTCGGGCCGGTCCGGATACAGCACAACCAGCGCCGCGCTGGAGGCCAGCCACGCGGCGCTGACCAGAAGGTTCACGCGCATCCAGCGGCGCACCCGGAAGGGATGCAGGAACTTCACCGTCGTGAAGGTCAGCAGGCCCAGCGCCACCACCACGGCGGCGTTGATCCAGGGATCGAGCGCCAACAGCCAGAGATAAAGCGCGACTACGTTCCAGATCGCCGGAAAGCCGACGAAGTAGTTGTCGCCGCTCTTCATCCCGGTGTTCGAGAAGCAGTAGAGCGCGGTCATCATGATGAAGGCGGCCAGCGCCACGCCCAGGCCGTCCGGCAGCAGGCCGAAACGGTGGAGGAAGACCGCCGGCACGACGACGTAAGTCAGATAGTCGATCACGAGGTCGAGGACCGACCCGTCGATGCCCGGCAGCACCTCCTTCACCGAGGCGCGGCGGGCCAGCGTGCCGTCCACCCCGTCCACCACCAGCGCCAGCCCCAGCCAGCCCAGGCACGCCTTGGCGTCCCCACCGACCGCGGCAAGCAGCGCCAGCAGCCCCAGCACCACGCCGCTGCCCGTGAAGGCGTGCACCCCCCAGGCCGACAGCCGCCGCCCGATGCCGTAACCGCCGTTGCCGCGGCAACTGCCGTCCTTGAACCCGCCGTCCACTGGATACCCCTTCATCCCTTCAGCGCCAACCTAGCCATGCGGCGCGAAAAGTCCAAGCGGGTCGGTGTTCGAGACGATCACACTTCGTGGCGGTCTCCCCTCTCCCGTCCCGGGAGAGGGCGTTTTGCCCCCTATTCCACGGCGCGCGTCGTTGCGCCCACCGGCCGGGCGGGGCCGGCGAAGGCCGGGTTGTCCCGCAGCGCGTCGGGTTTCGGGCCGCCGGTCGCCCAGTCCAGAAGCTCCACCGTGTGGACGATGGGCAGGCCGGTCCCGGTGCCGATCTGGGTGATGCAGCCGAGGTTGCCGGCGGCGATGGCGTCCGCCTTCGTGCTTTCGATGTTGCGCACCTTGCGGTCGCGCAACTGCACCGCGATCTCCGGCTGAAGCATGTTGTAGGTGCCGGCGGAACCGCAGCAGATGTGCGCCTCGGGAATGTCCCGAACCTGGAATCCGGCGCCGCGCAGAAGGGCGCGCGGCGGGTCCTTGATGCGCTGGCCGTGCTGCATGGAGCAGGCGGAATGGTAGGCGATGGCCTGCCCCGTCTCGATCACCGGAGCCGTCAGGCCGATCTCCGCCAGGAACTCCGTCACGTCGCGGGCGATGGCCGCCACGCGCAGCGCCTTCGGCGCGTACTCCACATCCTCCCGGAACTGGAAGGCGTAGTCCTTCACCGTGGTGCCGCAGCCCGAGGTGTTGACGATGATGGCGTCCAACCCCTCCCCGTCCATCTCGGCGATCCAGGCGTCGATGGTCTTCTTCGCCGCGGCGTCGCTGAGGTCCGTCTTGCCCATGTGATGGGTCAGGGCACCGCAGCAGTCGGCCCCCTTCGCCACCACCACCTCAACCCCGTGGCGGTTCAGCAGGCGGATGGTCGCCTCGTTGATCTGCGGGGCCAGCACCTGCTGGGCGCAGCCGACCAGCAGGGCGGCGCGCTTGCGGCGCGGCCCCACCGCCGGATGGGCGCCCGGACGGTCGCTGTGGCTCGGCCCCGGCACCGACCTCGGCGCCAGCGCCAGCAGCGCGGCGAGCCGCCCCGGCAGCAGCCCGGCGAAGGGCTTGCCGAACCAGGCGGCGATCAGGGCCAGACGGAACAGCCGCGGATTCGGCAGCACGCGGGCCAGCAGGTCGCGGATGGCGCGGTCGGCGGGCGGGCGGGCGTGGGTCGCCTCGACATGGGCGCGGGCGTGATCGACCAGATGCATGTAGTTCACGCCCGACGGGCAGGTCGTCATGCAGGACAGACAGGACAGGCAGCGGTCCATGTGCTTCACCTGATGCGCGGTGGGCGGCCCGCCCTTCTCCAGCATGTCCTTGATCTGGTAGATGCGCCCGCGCGGGCTGTCCAGCTCGTCGTCCAACAGGACGTAGGTCGGGCAGGTCGCCGTGCAGAAACCACAATGGACGCATTTGCGCAGGATCGCCTCGGAATCCCGGTAATCCGCGTTGGCAAGCTGGGTGAGCGTGAAGTTCGTCTGCATGGATGCCTTACACTCCCGCGTACATGCGGCCGGGATTCAGGATGCCGCAGGGGTCGAAGCTTTCCTTCACCCGGCGGCTCAGCGCCATCACCGGGTCGGGCAGCGGGTGGAACACCTCCGCCGCGGTCCGCACATCCTCCGGCGCCCGGACCAGGGTCGCGTGGCCGGCGGCGCCCAGCGCCCCGCGGATCGCCGCGGCGGCATCGGGCGCCGGCACCGCCGCCACCCAGATCAGCCCGCCGCCCCAGTCGAAATACAGCTCCGCGTCGAGCGCCCAGCGGATGGACTCGGCCACGCGCGGCCCCTCGGAGGGCTGGACGGAGATCTTCCAGATGTGGCGGGCGTCGTTGCCCCCACCCCGGCCCTCCCCCACTGACGCAGGGGAGGGAGACAAGTCCCCTCCCCTGCGAAGCGGGGGAGGGTTAGGGTGGGGGCAAAAATACGCGACGTCCCGGATCTCCCTCCAGACCGCCAGCGATTCGTCCCGGTCCAGCACGGCGTCGGCGCCAAGCTCCTCCTTCAGCGCGGCGACGCGGGCGGCGACGGACGGGCCGAAGCCCTCGAGCCGGACCAGTGTCACCGCCCCGCCCGCCCCGGCGACACCCCGCACCCGGGAGCGCGCGGCCACCCCGGCGGGCAGATGGGCGGCGCCGGACACCTCATGGGGGCTCTGAAGTGCCGTGGTCAGCGCGGCCACCGCCCCGGCATCCTCGCGCCCGGCCAGCAGCAGCGTCCGCCCGTCCTCCGGCGCCGGCAGCACCTTCACGGTCAGTTCGGTCAGCGCCGTCAGCGTGCCGTAGGAGCCGGCCATCAGCTTGGGCACGTCGTAGCCGGTGACGTTCTTCACCACCTTGCCGCCGCCCTTGTAGAGGTCGCCACGCCCGTTCACGCCCTCGATGCCCAGCGTGTGGTCGCGGGCGGAGCCGGCGCTGATGCGGCGCGGCCCGGCCAGCCCGGTGGCCACCACCCCGCCCAGCGTCCCCCGCCCCGCGGGCTGGCCGAACAGCGGGCCGAGGTCCTGCGGCTCGAAGGCGAGCTGCTGCCGCCGTTCCGCCAGCATGGGCAGGATGTCGGCCATCGGCGTGCCGGCCTTCGCGGTCAGCACCAGTTCCTCCGCCTCGTAGGCGACGACTCCGGACAGGCCGGAGAGGTCGAGCGTGTAGGCGGTCTGGATCGGGCGCCCGAGGCCGCGCTTGGACCCCGAACCGGCGACGTCCAGCGGCGTCCCTTCCGCCAGGGCCCAGCGCACCGCGTCGGCGGCCTGGGCCGCCGTGTCGGGCTTGAAGGTGGTCACGGTCATGCGCGCGGCCTCAGAATCGGGGAAGGTCGGGGAAGCGCAGCTCCCCCTTGTGGACGTGCACGCGGCCCAGTTCGGCGCAGCGGTGCAGCTTGGGGAAGACCTTGCCGGGGTTCAGCAGCCCGTCGGGGTCGAAGGCGCATTTGATGCGCTGCTGCTGGTCCAGATCGACCTCGTCGAACTGGTCGGTCATCAGGTCGCGCTTCTCCACCCCCACGCCGTGCTCGCCGGTCAGCACGCCGCCGACCTCCACGCACAGGCGCAGGATGTCGTTGCCGAAGGACTCCGCCCGCTCCAGCTCGCCCGGCTTGTTGGCGTCGTAGAGGATCAGCGGGTGCAGGTTGCCGTCGCCCGCGTGGAAGACGTTGGCGACCCGCAGGGCGTAGCGGTCGGACATCTCCTGCATGCGCTGGAGCACCAGGGGCAGCGCCTTGCGCGGGATGGTGCCGTCCATGCAGTAATAGTCGGGGCTGATGCGCCCCACCGCCGGGAAGGCCGCCTTGCGCCCGGCCCAGAAGGACAGCCGCTCCTCCTCCGAGGTCGAGACCCGGGAGTAGCAGCAGCCCTTGGACAGCGCGATCTCCGCCACCCGGTCGATCAGGTGGTCCACCTCCGCCGGCGGGCCGTCCAGTTCGACGATCAGCAGCGCCTCCACGTCCAGCGGGTAGCCGGCGTGGACGAAATCCTCCGCCGCGTGGATGGCGGGGCGGTCCATCATCTCCATGCCGCCGGGGATGATGCCGGCGGCGATGATGGCGGCCACGCAGTCGCCCCCCTGCTCGCTGGTCGGAAAGCCGATCAGCACCGCGCGGGCCGTCGCCGGCTTCTTCAGGATGCGCACCGTGACCTCCGTCACCACGCCCAGCAGCCCTTCGGAGCCGGTGACGACGCCCATCAGGTCGTAGCCGCCGGCCTCCAGATGCTTGCCGCCCAGCCGCAGGACCGTGCCGTCCATCAGCACCATCTCCACGCCCAGCACGTTGTTGGTGGTCAGCCCGTATTTCAGGCAATGCACCCCGCCGGAATTCTCCGCGATGTTGCCGCCGATGGTGCAGGCGATCTGGCTGGAGGGATCGGGCGCGTAATAGAATCCCTCATGCGCCACCGCGTTGGAAATGCCGAGGTTGGTCACCCCCGGCTGGGTCACCACGCAGCGGTTGGCGAAGTCGATGTCGAGGATGCGGTTGAACTTGCCCATGCCCAGCAGCACGCCGTCGGCCAGCGGCAGCGCCCCCCCGGACAGCGAGGTGCCGGCGCCGCGCGGCACGACCTTCACCCCCATCTCCTTGCAGGTCCTGAGCACCCGGCTCACCTGCTCCGTCGTGCCGGGGAGCACCACGACCATGGGAAGCTGGCGGTAGGCGGTCAGCCCGTCGCATTCATAGGCGCGCAGTTCGCTTTCGTCGGCGATCACGCCCTCGCCGGGCACGATGGCCCGCAGCGCTGCGATGATCTCGCGGCGGCGCGCGATCACGCCGTCGTCGGGCGCGGGCATCCGCATGGCCGGCCGTCCTCCCCCCTGTTCCGTCGCCCGGATTGTTCCTGCGGCGTTCCGTTCCAGAGGTAGCATCGAAGCCGCCCCGGCACCAGTCCCCGATTCTCCCTAGGCCGGCCGTGATCCGTCAGGCCGGGACAGGAACCTTCTGCAGCATCGTCAGCAGATGGAAGCCGCGCCATTCCTGCGAAACCACCCGGAAGGCCCCCCGGAAGCCGTAGCTGGCCGCCCAGCGGTGCCGGTCGTCGAAGTAATGGAAGAAGGTGTTTTCGGTGATGATGTTGACGTGGGTGGGGTCCTGGAACGCCTCGGCATGGGGAAAGGCGGGCGTCTGGGCGTAGAAGAGCCCGTCCGGCTTCAGCACCCGATAAATTTCGTCCATCAGCGCAATGAAGCTGTAGCGGCGGTTCGGCGCGTAGACGAGCCGCGGAACATGCTCGATCACGTCGAAGGCGGTGACGTAGTCGAAGTAGCCGTCCCCGAAGGGAATCGCGTCCACGGCCAGATCCGCCCTGCGGATGTGCGGCGCCGCCTGATCCTCGATGTCGATTCCGAACAGCTCATCCGCGGAAAAGGGATTCTTCGGGGTGGGACCGCAACCCAGATCCAGACTTCTCGCCATCGAACAACTCCAGATCGAGAACACCCTGAAGTTGTCTGAAATCTTTGACGATTTCAACTGGGACAAGCGGCAAACACACAAAACGCGACGCCGCGCCGTCCCAGGGGAACGGCGCGGCGTCGCGTTCAACAACCCAATGCTCGTCGGCCGGGCGGACCCGGCCGCCGGTCTCAGCCCTGGCGGGCCTTGAAGCGCGGGTTCTGCTTGTTGATGACGTAGACGCGGCCCTTGCGGCGGATCACGCGGCAGGCCTTGTGGCGCGTCTTCATCGACTTCAGAGAGTTAACGATCTTCATAGTTCTTCTTCCTGGTCGGTCGGCGGCTCGATCGAAGGCGCGCACCATAGTGCGGCGCCATAAGACTGTCAACGGGATGAAATAGTAACTGAAAAGTGATGCGATTTTTTGGCTACTCCGCCGGTTTCAGCGCGTAGAAACGGCAGACCCGCATGCCCGCCTCGATGGCGGAGATGCGGCGGACCCACAGTTCGACCTCGTCCATCACGGCGAGCTTGGTTTCGTGGTCCAGATGGTGGCGCTCCAGATGCTCGACCAGCCCCTGGATGGCGGACAGGATCAAGCCGCGGTGGGTATCGGTGATGTCCTCGGCGATTCGCAGGTCCAGGTTCCGCTGGGCGAAGGCGGCGGCCATCTGGTCCTTCGACCACAAATGCGGCTGCATCGGCTCCTTGTCGCACCAGACCTGGACGGCCCTGGCCCCGGCCAGCGCCGGGTCGATCACGTAATCGGTCATCAGCAGATGGCCGCGTGGCTTCAGCGCCAGTTCCATCCCGTCGAAAAGCTGGTCCTTGCCGCTGACGGAGAACATCCCCTCCTTGTAGACGATGGCGTCCACGCGCTTGGGATAGCTGAAATTCTCCGGATCGTAGGTCTCGATCGGGGCCTTCTTCTCCAGCCCCTCCTTGAAGGAGCGGATCATCCCCTCCTTCGCCAGGGGCTCGGACGCCTCCAGCCCGGTGACCCAGCAGCCGTACTTGCTCGCCATGGTGCGGCTGGTGCCGCCCAGGCCCGCGGAGAGGTCCAGCACGCTCATCGCCGGGTTCAGGCCCAGCGGCTTCACCAGATAGGGGATGTGGTCGTGCCCGCCCGGCGTGTTGAAGCCCTCGCCCCACAGCTTTTCCGCCACCTCGATTCGCGTGGCGGTCCACAGCGGCTTGCCCCAGCGGTTCATTCCGGGACCATGCCCCGGAGCGGCGGGCTGGGATGCCGCGGCGGCCTGCGGCTTGCCGGCCTCCTCCTCCCCGCCCCTGCCCTTCAGGCCGGAGAGGTCGTACCCCTCCCACCAGGCGTGAAGGCGTGTCTTGAGCTTGATGCGGGGAGCCCCCGCGTGATCGTTGCCGTTCCTGTCGCTCATCGCCTTCGCGCCTGCACCGCTGCCTGGACCGCCGGACGACCGGTTCGTTCGCCCGGCGGAAAGGACTGCTCCCCGACGCGACCGAATTCATTCCGTCTTCAAAATATCCAGGCACCGGTTCCGCGCAAGGACAAACACCGGCGGCACGTTACCGCACCGCTTTCTCCGTATGCGGGTCGTTCATGGCGGCCACCCGCGTCCCGGCGGCGCGCAGCACCGCGGTGCAGGCGGGCGGCATGCTGACGTAGCGCGGCTGCGGCTTGCCGTTGTGCTTCTCCACAACCGGATAGACGGAGCCGAGCCAGGATTCCACCTCGTCGCCGCAGCCGTCGCCTTCGGGAATGTCGCGCTGCTCCTCGCACTGCGGGCTTCCCGCCGGGCAGCCCAGCCGGACGTGCATGTGCCCGTCATGGCCGTGCCAGGGCCGCAGCTTGCGCAGGAAGGCGCGGTCCGGCCAGGAATGGCGGCACATCGCCAGCTTGATCGCCGGGTTCACGAAGATGCGGGTCACCCGCGGGTCGCTGGCGGCGATGCGGACGAGTTGGGCCTGCCGGTCCGACCAGTCCTCGGTCACGCGCACCCGCCCGTAATCGACGTATTTGATCTCGGTGAGGCTTTCCCGCGCGTTGCGCCCCATCGGCGGATGGTCGAGCCGCAGCCAGACGTCGGCGTCCAGCCCGATCTGGTGGCTGGCATGGCCGAAGCTCATCGGGCCGCCGCGCGCCTGCCCCATGTCGCCGATCAGCGCGGTCCCCAGCCCCGCCGCCGCGACCTTCCGCCCGAAGCCCTTCAGATAGTCGATCAGTTCCGGATGGCCGTAGTAGCGCTGGCGCGACAGGCGGATCACCTGATAGCCGGTGCCTTCCGCCGGCAGGGCCTGCGCCCCGGTGACGCAGCCCGCGGCGTAGCCGCCGATGGATTGCGCCGGTCCCAGAGCGGGGCCGCTCACCTGGCTCCAGGCGATGGAGTTGGGGGCTGGCGGCGCGGGCCTCTTCTTCTTCGGCGATCCGGCTTCGGCCTGACCGGCCAGTCCGGCGGCGATCAGAGCCGCCGCGAGCATCCCAATCGCCGGGCCAACCGCCAATCGCCGCATCGTCTTCCCCCACGGGCCGCCAATCGGGAAAGATTAGAGCCAATGTTCGTTAACGAAAAGTGAGGCTCACGCTCATGTCACAGCCGATTTCGACTTGCCGCCATCCGCAGGGGTTACCGTCCGGACCCCGGTTGATGTTCAGTCCAAGGTCTGACGGTACCGCTTCAGCGCGACGACTGTGACCACCGCCAGGAAGATCAGCAGCGGCAGAACCTCCCCCGCGATGTCCGCCGGGCCGTTGCCTTTCAGGAGGATGCCGCGGACGATGCGCAGGAAATGGGTCAGCGGCAGGATCTCCCCCACCGCCTGCGCCCAGTCGGGCATGCCGCGGAAGGGGAACATGAAGCCCGACAGCAGCATCGACGGCAGAAAGAAGAAGAAGGACATCTGCATCGCCTGAAGCTGGTTCTTCGCCACGGTGGAGAAGGTGAATCCCACCGCCAGATTGGCGGCGATGAACAGCACCAGCACCGCGGACAGCAGCGCCAGGCTGCCGACGATGGGAACGCCGAACAGCAGCCGCGCCGCCAGGACGATGATGACGACCTGGACGTAGCCGACCAGGATGAAGGGCACGATCTTGCCCAGCATCACCTCGAACGGGCGGACGGGCATCGCCAGCAGGTTCTCCATCGTCCCGCGCTCCCGCTCGCGGGTGACGGCCAGCGCGGTCATCATCACCATGGTCATGGTCAGGACCACGCCCATCAGGCCGGGCACCACGTTGTACTGGGTGATGCCCTCCGGGTTGTAGCGGCGGTGGACGCGCAGTTCGACCGGATCGGGGGTGGAGCGCCGATGGGCCAGCGGGCCGGTCAGGTCGGGGTCCAGCGCCTGCCGCGCGATGGTGGTCAGGGCGGCCAACGCGTTGCTGGTCGCCGCCGGGTCGGTCGCGTCGGCCTCCACCAGCAGAACGGGCCGCTCCCCCCGCTGCAGGTCGCGGGCGAAGCCCACAGGGATGGTGACGGCGAACTGCACCCGCCCTTCGGCCAGCAGGCGGTCGAGTTCCGCCGGGCTGTCGGCGCCGCGGGTCACGTCGAAATAGCCGGAATTCGCCATGGCCGACACCAGCGTGCGCGCGAAGGGGCTGGAGTCGGCGGCATGGACGGCGGTCGGCAGGCTCTTCGGGTCGGAGTTGATGGCGAAGCCGAACAGAACGAGCTGGATCACCGGCACCCCCACCATCATGGCGAAGGTCAGCCGGTCCCGCCGCATCTGGATGAACTCCTTCACCATCACCGCGGCGAAGCGCGCAAAGGAAAACCCCACCGTCGCCCCCTTGTCCGGACTGCGTGTTTCAAAATGGAAATACAGGCCGTTGCTTCAGTGTCTCATGGAAACAACTAACGGCTATTGACATATGCAAATTGCCTAAAGCACTCTCCGCATGCGTTACCTCGTTTGCCGGAGACCCATTGTGAAGTCCATTATTGTCAAGGGCGCCGCCGCGGTGGCGGCCATGTTCCTGTTTCATGGTATTGCTCAGGCCGGGCAACAGGATTTCACCATCCTGAACAAGACGGGCTATCCGCTGAAGCACATCTATGTCAGCGAGTCCGACAACGAGAAGTGGGACGAAGACGTTCTGGGCCGCGACGTCCTCGAAGACGGCGAATCGTTCGACCTGAGCTTCGGCAAGGCCGAGAAGACCTGCAAGTGGGACATGAAGGTCATCTACGACGATGGCGAATCGGCGATCTGGCAGGATCTGAACCTGTGCAAGATTTCCAAGCTGACCCTGCGCTGGAACAAGAACACCGGCGTGACCTCCGCCAACATCGAGTAAGGCGGCGGGGATGGAGGGAGCGCCACCGCACCGGAGTCGGCACCGGCGCGGCGGCGCTCCCTTTCTTTTTGCGGCAGCGGCCTTCATGCGAAGTTGTCCGTGCTGCGGTTCATCAGGTGGATGAACACATCCTCCAGCGACGGCTCGGTCCGCCGCACCGTCAGGCCGGGGTCGCCGGACCAGGGGCGCAGCGCCTCCTCCAGCACCGCGCCGTCCGGGCCGCTGACATGCAGCCGCGCCCCGAAGGCGGCGACCATCTCCACGCCCGGACCGCCCTGCAGAGCCGCCGCGACACGCCCCAGATCCGGCCCCTCCGCTCCTATCGGCCCGACCTCGTAGGTGACCAGACCCGAGCGGGCGATCACCTCCTCCACGCTGCCCTGGGTCATCAGCCGGCCATAGGCGAGATAGGCGATGGCGTGGCAGCGTTCCGCCTCGTCCATGTAATACCGGCGAGCGGAGCCACTGACTCATTGAGAGGGATTCCCAAGGCCGGCAATCCGTGATTCGATTCCCCATCGCGATGGGGAGGAGCGAATGCCAGCGGCGTTGCCGATCCGGGAAGACTTGAGCGCCGGCGAGTTGCGCGCCTTGGCGCGGCGGGAGAGCAAAGGGCGGGTGGCGGCACGGATGTTTGCCATCGCCCATGCGCTCGACGGGGTGAGCCGGGCGGAAGCGGCGCGGCTGGCCGGCATGGACCGCCAAGCGCTGCGCGACGCTGTGGTGCGCTACAACGCCGAAGGCGTGACCGGGCTCTATGATCGTCCGCTGCCCGGCCGGCCGGAATGGCTGAGCGAAGGCGAACAGGCGACGCTCAAGGCCATTATCCTCGCCGGCCCCGATCCCAAGCGGCATGGCTGCGTGGAGTGGACCTTGCCGATCCTGTGCGAGGTGATCGCCGAACGCTTCGCCAAGACGCTGCATCCGGCCAGCCTGTCGCGTATCGTGCGCCGGCTGAACCTGTCGAAGCAGAAGACGCGGCCCCGTCACCCGCAGTCCGACGCCAAGGCCCAGGCCGCCTTCCAAAAAAGGGGCTGCGCGAAGCCCTGAAGGCTGCGG
>NZ_JAUJFI010000086.1 GCF_030849505.1 Azospirillum isscasi
GGGTGGAGCAGCCCGGTAGCTCGTCAGGCTCATAACCTGAAGGTCGCAGGTTCAAATCCTGCCCCCGCAACCAAATCAGCCAGCAATCCCAAGGGGTTGCTGGCTTTTTCGTGTCTGGCGGTTTGGTGCCTGAATTCTGTGTCCGCAAGGTGTCCGTATCGAAGGTGGTGGCCGGTGCAGCCGAGAGAGGGTCGGTGCTCTTTTTCGGCGGGGGAGGGGGGCCGGAACACCGGAACACCCAGAACACCGCGAACACGGCCTGCACGACACTGGCGTCAGGCGAGCGGCTCGCCGGGGTGC
The DNA here is from genome assembly GCF_030849505.1 of Azospirillum isscasi. GTDB lineage: Bacteria > Pseudomonadota > Alphaproteobacteria > Azospirillales > Azospirillaceae > Azospirillum > Azospirillum isscasi. The sequence goes on from NZ_JAUJFI010000086.1 coordinate 301, forward strand.
AGGGAGACAATGGTCCGCGTGCTGCCGTCCTCGAACAGGTATGTCCAGCGCCGCTCCCCTTCTTTCATCCGCTCGGCAGCGGCCTTGAACACGTTGACGGAGGCGAGGCGCTCGCCGAGGTAGCCGCGGATCGTCATCACCAGCCCGGAGCGCTCCATGGTGTAGCGCTCCGGCTGGACCGGTCTGCAACCCGGTAGCCGGTCCGACGGCTTTGTCGAACGCCTTATCGGCCAGCTTCGGGCTGGTCTCCTTCTCGGCGAAATCCTCCACCTTCGGCGGCATACGGTGCTCCTTGTTTCAGCCGCGAAAGCTATGGTGCTCCTGCCGTCTCCAAGCAAGCGTGTTCGGGAACACTGGAACACCGGCGGCACGGGACGGGGTGAGGTGCTTGACGTGCCGCTCGCTCCCAGTGCCCGCATGCCTCGCTAGTTCGTCGGCGTAGACGATAGCCGCGAATCGGCTATCGTCGTCACATCAATAACCGCGCGGGAGATTACTCCTCCTCGAACCCTTGGCTGGCAAACTTCAGCGTTCGGCAGTTTTCCGTCACTGTCCGCACCAAGTGGTCGGAGGCGCCGTCGGGCAGGCGGGCTTCAATCTCCAGGGTCACCGTCACCTCGCTACCGACGACGCCGACCAAGTGGGCGATGATCTCGTTGGCGATTTCACCGGCATCCCGGCCAGCCCGCATGGCATTGAGCGAGACGGTGCCGTGGAAGCGGCGGAGCGGACGCGGTACGGCGGAGCCGGAGGGGTTCCCGTCCCCACCAGCAGCCCCGGTCGGCGTGCTGCTGGCTGACGGCTCTCCCGGTGTGCCGCCGGTCGTGCCCGCCTGAGGAATGGCTGCGGCTTCCGCCGCTTGCTGGGTCTGGGCCACCTCGGCCTTGACCAACAAGCCGTCCAAGTTGTCAGGGGACAGGGTAAGCTGCTTGCCGCAGCGCAGGCCGCGGTACCTTTTCGCCGTCTCGTCATAGCTGTCGGCGTAGGCGAAGGAATCCTGACTCCACAGCAGCAGGCCGAGACCATCTTGGACAGCAGCGGTCAGCACCGAGGAATCCTTCAGGCGCGGCAGATAGACGTAGCGGGCGAAATCCTCGGCCAGTTGCCGGATGCTGACATGATCGCCGCGCCACAGGGGAATGCGGTCCAGTTCCATGCGCAGCCGGGTTCCCGCCAGCGACGGCACCAGAAGTTCCTCATTGCGCAGCTTCTTGGATGCCCGCACGGCCAGCGCGTCCTGACCGGACAGGCGCAGCGCCTGCCATTCCACGGCAGCCTGGGGGGAGGTCTGCACCGGCACCAGTAGCCACTGATAGGCTTCCGGCATCCGCGCAGCCACCGTGCTGTCCGCCGATTTCATCTGCGTCTCGGCCTGCCGCACCTGATGAGGGTCCAGGTTCAGTTCCAGCTTTTCGTCCAGGATCGAGGCCCAGGCCACATACCGGCGCATCGCCTCGTCCAGATCCTGCAAGCGAGTCTGATCGACGGCCAGGAAGGTGAGGCTGTTGCGGAACAGCCGCGGCGAGTTGCCGCGCGATTCCAGAATGGCCTTGGCCGCCGCCTCGGCCTTGTTGCCCGCGTCCTTGCTGTAGGGGAACTCGGTGGACAGCACCACCAGCCGGGCGTCCACGTCGTCGGGAACGTCGGCGCCGGATTGTGGCAGGGGGTGGACCCGACAGAAGTCGCCCATGGATTTCAAGTCGGTCCGCAACCGCCTCTCGATCTCGGCCACCACTTGGTCGGGGTTGCGCTTCAACTGCTCGGCCCGGTCCTCGGCCATCTTGGTGACGGTGGGCTGGGTCGAATACCAGTAGCGGGCGCCGTCCTGGTACAGGTAGGTGGCTGCCGTGGCGAGCCGCCGCAGCGCGTCGCCGAACAGCGACGGCGCTTCGCCGGGCATGACGCAGCCCAGCTTGATGCGGCGGTCCTCGATGCCGCGGTTGGCCGCCGTGGAGGTGGGAGCCGACCCCAGATAGAGGGTACGGGCCACCCGGCGGGTGGCGGCGAACTTGCCCAGGTTGGGCACGTCGCCGTCGATGCGCAGCGGCAGCGCGCTAGGGCCGTCCACGTCCTTCTCGATGATCGGCTTCCAGGTGTCGGACAGGTAGCGGGTCAGTTCGTCGCGGACACGGGGATCGTCGATGGGCAGGTTGCCCGGCATGATCATGGGATTGCGGTCGCCCTTCTCCCACAAGCTATGGATCACCGCCGCCATCAGGCGCAGCACGCCGCGCGTGCGCTGGAACTTGGGCTGGGTGGACCAGTCGGTGTAGAGGCGGTCGAACACCTCGGGGTGGATGGGATAGGCGGCCCGGAGGCGGTTCTCGTAGTCGGAGTCCCGGCACTCCGGCGGGAACTCCTGATGCTGCCCCTGATACAGATCGTGGAACTTCCGCGCCACTGTATCGCGAGACACGAACTGGGACCTCTCAAGCAGCGGCTCGAACAGGCGGCGACGGACGATCTCGAAGCCTTCCTCGGTGCTGGCCGGTGCCCATGATGATTCCACGCGGCCGATGACGTTGCGCAGACGGGCGAGTGCGGCGCGGCCCCGTTCGCCGCCCACTTCCTCGTCGTCGCCGACGGCGTGAGGCGAGATGGCCGTGTCCGAGGCCGGAAGGCTGATCACCAGCAGGCAGTGCTTGGCGAGCTTGGCGGCTTCTGTAAGGGCCTGAGCGAAGGTGAAATGGGTCTCGAAGCTGCCGCCCGGCAAATCGGGATCGTCGTGAAGCTGGCGGGCATAGGCTACCCACTCGTCGATCAGGATCAGGCTGGGGCCGAACTCGTTCATCAACTCGCGCAACACGTCGCCGGGGCTGGTGGCGCGCTCGTCGTCGGCCCGTACCCGCGCGAACGCCCTGGCACCGCCAAGCTGCCAAGCCAGTTCGCCCCACAGCGTCCGCACCACAGTGCCGTCGGGCTTCACGCTAGGATTGCCGGGGGAAATCTTATTCCCCACCAGCACCACCCGTGCGACCTTTTCCGGCAGCTTGGTAATTTCGGCCTCGGCCAGGATGGCATCGACGCCCAGCAGGTCGCCCGGCGGAGTGCCGGACACCAGATGGTAGAGCGCCAGCATGGAGTGGGTTTTGCCGCCGCCGAAATTGGTCTGCAACTGCACCACCGGGTCGCCGCCCTGCCCGGACAGCCGCAGCGCCGCGCCCTTCAGCAAGGTCTTCAGGCTTTCGGTCAGATAGGTGCGGCGGAAGAACTCCGCCGGGTTCCTGTATTCGTCCGAGCCTTCGCCCAGATGCACCTGCCACAGGTCGGCGGCGAATTCCGCCTGCTGGTAGCGCCCGCTGGCGACATCCTTGTGCGGAGCCACCACCTCACGCCATGGGGTCAGGCTGCCGGTGACTTGGCTTTCGACGGCGGTGCCCGCGCCCTTGCGTCGCTCGGATCGGGCCTGCTCTTCGAAGATCAGGCGGCGCAGTTCCATCTTCATCCTGCTCACCTCGTCCGCCTGGGGGGCGGAAACAGCGGTCAGCAGACGGGCGATGGAGTCGAGCGCGCGGTCGGTGTCGTCGCCAGAGAACGGCTCCTGGTGCGCCCACTTGTTGCGATGGCCGCGGATCTCACCCACCAGTCCCCGCTCGGCGGGGCCGAGGGTGTTGCGAAAGACCTCGTTCCAGGCTTCCCACATCAGCTTCAGCAGCAGCGCGGCGTCCCACTGGGTGATCGGCCTGTTGCGGGCGAGCGGGTCGTCGGCGAAGGCGCGCACCGCCGGAACCTGGATGTTGCGCTTCAGCGCGGCCTCGATCTCGCGTTCGACGAACGGCCCCAATCCGGTCTTGAGGAGGTCGAGCGCCTTGGCAAGGCGGTCCTGGTTGGTCATCGCCATGATGGTCAGTCCGTCGGCAGAAGGGAGCGCAGCAGGGGAAGAAGGTCGGGGATTTCCTCGGTCACCGTCTTCCACAGGATGTCGTGGTCGATGTCGAAATAGGCGTGGATCAGCCGGTTGCGCATGGCGACGATGGCGAACCAGGGCACTGTCGGCGCTCCGGCCCGCGTCTCGGGCGAAATCCTGGACGCCGCCTTTCCAACAATTTCGACGGCGTGCACCAAGGCGAAACGCAGCATCTCGTCGCCGTCCAGGTCGGCGCGCTGGCGACCGGCGATGAAGCGCAGGGCGCTTTCCCCCGCCTCGATCATATGGCGGACGCGGATCAGGTCATCTGGCTTCATATTGAACCTCGGCCGTCCGAACCACCTCGTCGCGGAAATAGCGGCTCAAGTCTTGGGCGGTGCGCAGATCGACCTTGCGCCCGTCCACCAATGGCGACAGTTCGATCTCGATCTGTGCCATCGTCAGCAGGCCGGGCTTTGCATCCGGCTCGAATTCCACCAGCAGGTCTACGTCGCTGTCGGGGTGATTGGTGCCCTTAAGCGTCGAGCCGAACAGGGCCAGTCGCCGGATGCGGTGGCGGCGGCAGACCGAAGCCAGGGCGGCATCGTCGGGGAAGAGGCGGGTGTGCATGGCTCCTCCTTACAGCAGCGCGCCTTGGGCGGGCATCTCGGGTTGCGCCTCGCGCGACAGGCGCAGGATTTCCGGCCAGCTTTGCACCAAGCCGTTGTAGGACATGGCCTCCGCCGCCCGCTTCTTGCGTTCGCACACCGTATAAAGGCGATACGCCAATTCGCGCGCCACCTCGGCCTTGCTGCCCAGCGCCGCCACCAGTCTGGCCGCCGCCGCCTCGCCGTCGGCTTCCAGTACACGTATCAGGTGATGGACCATCTCCCACACGGTCAGGCGGGAATCGGTGGCGGGGTTCCAACCTGCGGGCAGGTCGATGGGGCGGAGCAGGCGGACCTTGCCGCCCTTGGAAGTGAGGATTCCCGCCCCCATCAGGCCGGAAACGGCGGTGTTCTTGGCCTTGGAAAGGGTTTCGGCATCGCCATAGGCCCCATCGTTGAAGCCCACCTGCTCGAACCAGGACAGCGCCCAACGGGTGTCGGCATCGAAGTCGCCCTCCTGCTCGGCCAGGGCCTCGTCCAGCACCTCGTTGATCAGGGCCAGGGCGTCCCGCACTGCCACAGGCTTGCCCTCGGCGTCCAGCACCTTGGTATAGCGGGTATAGACCGCCATGCCGGGGCCGATGGCCGATTGCGCCAGGTCCACCGGCGCAATATTGCCGCGCTGGAGATGGGCGAGTGCGGCGGGAAGCTCGGCCTTCAGCGCATTGCGGAACTCACGCTTGGTGGCGGTGGGGGCGTTGTCGGGGCGCTGGCGGCAGACCAGGATGATCGAGGATGCTAGGGCGTTAGTACCAATACCAATGGAGCGAGCGTCTCGCTCGGTGCGCATCGGCCAAGTGCCACTGATGGCGAATCCGGCACGGATCACGGCATCCAAGAAAGTTTCCCAGCCCGTACTTGCCGTTCCAGTGTCGCTGGCGGTTTCCGACTGCTTGAAAGCGTAATAGATGGTGACCGCGAAGGCGGGATGGGCTTGTTCGGCCAGCCTGTGCATGGCCGCCGTCATTCCGGTCAAGAAGAATGCTTCCGCCGCATCCCGGCCGCCATGTCTGTATGGGGTCGCCACCAACTCCTCTGCCTTTGGCACCGCCAGTGTGGAGAACAGTGTGGGAAAGACCGGGCGCAGAGTGCGACGCAGCCAAACATAGAAAAAATCAGACAAGTCAGCATAGCCGATGTTGTCATAGTATGGAGGATCAGTTGAAATAACATTATTTTCACTTTGTTTTTGCGTTGCCGCATCGGCTTGATTGGCTGTTCCCATGGCTTTCGCAGGAAATGCCATTCCGACAACACGAAACACTGCATCCGCTATCTTTTGGATGCTTCCACTGGATTCGGCGAATGGATTTGCCTCTCCAAAGTCCCATGTCATTGGAATTGCCTGTCGGCGAAAAGTACTTACAACCAATTCATTCTTGGGTGCAGCACTCCAAGTGCAAATCGAAGAATGAGACTCTGACAGTTTCTCTACAATAAATCCCAGATACACGGCCACTGCGTCGGCATAGGCGGTAGCTCCGGTGCCTCCATCGGCGAGGGGTTTGCCGTCGTCGGGACGCCCGGCGACCAGCGCCTCCGCCTTGATCCGCTCCCGCGCCTCCTGCACCAAATCCGAAAACGTCGTCAACGCCACCAGTTGGCGCGGGGTGAAAAGGTCGCCAAATGTAGTCATCCCATACTCAACGACATTCGTGCGCCCAGGCCAGTGACAGATTTCTGCCTCTGGTGACCAACTTGGCTTAGCTGCTTTGGCAATAGCTTCAAGTGCCTCCGATGGAGAGAGGTATACTCGACCGCGCTCTCCCTCGGCGACAACCGCCATCAAGCGCGAGACCATCCGCCCTGCCTTGGCTTCTGAGCGAAGATACGTGAAGGGGATCGGAGTCCCAGACATGATGCACGTTGCACCACGACGATTAACTGTCCCGTTTTTCGTCGCTTCGGCATCCCTCGGTTTGCCGACCTTGACGGCGAAGCGATAGCCGCCGCTCTCGATCACCGGCTCGACATAGGCTTCCTTGCCCGGCTTGGTGGATAGCATGAAGGTGGAAGCAAGGGGCACGTCAACTTCGCGGAAAGCGGGGTTCGGGCTTTTCACTGTGCGCGCCCACAGCCAAGCGATGACGGTCAACTGGCGCCCCACCAGTGGCTTCAGATCAGGCCGCTCGGCGGCCATGGCCGCGGTGATCTCGATCTTGGGGTACAGGTGGCCGATACGCTTTTCCGCCTCGTCCCGCATCCATTGGCCGTAATGGCGCACGTCCTCGGCCAGTCCTTGCGCCCCTTTGCCGTTCCATATGCCGCCGCGCGCCAACTCCTTGCGCGATTGCGGGTTGACCGGCGGCAGCCCGGCGAACTTGGGCGGGATTTCGATCATAGCCTTGTTGATCAGCACTGCCACCGGGTTGAGGTCGGTGGCATGGGCCTCCAGCCCCAGTCGTTGCGCCTCCAGCGGCAGTGCGCCGCCGCCCGCGAAGGGGTCGTGGAAGCCGGGCAGCACATGGCGGTCGAACAGTTCCTTGGCGCGCGGATGGTCGGCGTTCTCGGCGCAAGCCCGCCGCCAGCTTTGCCAGATTTCCGCGCGGGCCTGTTCCAGCACCGCCTCATTGGTAGTGTTCTCCCACTTCACCAGTTGCTCGATGATGCCGAACAGCCGGTCGCGTTCTTTCTGCTGCGCCTCGGGCGTGGGGAACAGGTCGGACCACGACGACGGGTCATCCACCATCTGCGCGAAGATCACCGCCCGCGCCGCCGCCAAAGGCCGCCTTGCCCACCACAGGTGCAGCGTGCTGGGATGCCCATGCCGGATGGACTTCTCCCGCGCGCTCTCCTTGTTAATGGCCTCCAGCGGCAGGGCGACTTCGATGAGTTTCTTGCGGGTCTTGGTCATGATTGCTCGTTGGTCAGCAGGTGAAGCGACGGGGCCTGGAGAGTGGGAAAATAGTTATCGGGAAGGGTTTGCCAAAAGGTGGAGATGGCGTCAGCGAGGGTCCGGGCATGCTCTGGCTGCGGCCAAATCAAAGTCACATCGCGATTGGACGGTAAATCGAACCATTCGTCATTCCACGACCGCTGGAATAGCTTCTGTTCCAGCTTTCTTAGATCGTCCGCTGCGTTTCCTTCCCCATGCTTGATGACGTTGGCAATCAGCCGCCCCAGGTTGATGGCGTCCAGCGTTCCTCGGCACGGTTCAGGCAAGTTGGAGTGATCCAGAAGCGCCTTGATCTTGTCAAAATTCGCCTTGGCGACCTCTCCAAGCCGATAGGGGAGGCATTTCCGGGAAATCAGCGCCTTCACCGACCGTTCCCACAGGTGATAAAGAGCAACCACCGCCATCCCGGCCATTTCCGCTTCGACAGACCGCAAGCCGTCCTCGAAGAAGATGATCTGCTCGGCGCGATACTCGTCCTCGTTGTGGCAGGGATCGTCGGAAGAACAATCCTTGCTCTCAAGTTCCGTGCTGAATGCCTGCGCCTTTCGCTCAATGTCGCCGAAGGTCGGCAACATTGTGCCCAGGACCGCCTCGGCAATCTGCCGATGCTGAGCCAGCAGGGTCCACCGGTCGATGTGGAGCGTCATGCCACCGCTCCCGCCTTGGCGATCAGTTCGGCGAAGCTGTAGTTCACACTGGTGACGCCAAAGTCCGGCTCGCGGCTGAAGGGCTGGCGTATGTAGTGGACACGGTGGCCGGGGCCGTCGAACTCGACCACCGCCAGGATGAAGTCGTCGGGCTTGTTGAGCGAGGTGAGGATTTCGTTGCGGGTCACTGTGATGGTGTCGGCCCCAGTGACCCGCCCCTTGACCTCGATGAATCGCAGGCGTCCGGTTCCGGGCACCCGGCTTTCGATGTCGTAACCCAGCTTCTCGAATTCGCGGTCGGTCGGCTCGAAGCCCAAACCGCGCTCGATCTCCATGATGATGTCGCGTGCTCGCGCGGCGGCGGCCATGGTGTCTACCGGCTGCGATGGCTGGTGCATGGTCTTGCCGGTGATGGCGTTCAACAGCCCAATCGGTACCACCAGCAGGCCGCCCAACACCACGGGGGGCAGGGGCGACATCTGGCGTTCCTGCTTTATCTCGTCCAGGCGCTTTTCCAGCCGGGCCTGAAGCGCGTCGGCGCGCTTCCTGGCCTCACCGGAATTGAGGTTGGCGTTGGTCTTGCCCGCCTGTTCCTGGAGCTTCAGTTGCTCGGCGCGGTGATCCCAGTACGTGATCTCCTTGGTCAGGCGGTCCTTCACCGCCGCCTCGGTCTTGGTCAGCAGGGCCAGCTTGCGGTCCTTCACCTCTGCCAGATGCTCGGGCACCACGGTGCCGACGGCGTGGCCGATGGCCTGGGCCTCTAGGCCGGGTCCGATCCAGGCGCATTCGGGGCGGGCCAGGATGGCGTCCGCATTCGGCTCCCCGTCCTTCAGCGGACGGAAGTCCAGGTAGGGAGCATGGCGCAGGGGACGGGTGGTCCCGGCCTCGTCGATCTCCACGTACAGCATGCGTTTGGAGACAACGCGCCGCTCGCCGCCCCTCGTCACTGCGCCGTCCTGGATGGCGTGTTCCAGGGTGAACAAGAGGCGGGGCCGGGTGCCAAAGTCGCGTTCGTCGACCAGGATGGTTCCCCGCCGCAACAGGTCGCGGTGACGTTCCAGGGTGAGGTCGATGACTGAATCCAGCAGAGGGTGGCCGGGGCAGACGAAGGCAGCCAGGGGCTGCCCCATGGGGGCCACCAGTGCCTTTTCGAAGGCGATACGCTCGTAGCGCGGCAACACCGGTTCGCCGATGCCGATTAGCCGGTCGCGGTTGCGGATGGGGGCCGGGACGTGGGTGATCTCGTAGCGGCGCGGCTCGCGCTGCTTGGTGGCGCCGCCCAGACGACGGAACGCCTCCATGAAGAAGGACTCGATGTAGTGGGGTTGCAGGCGTCGGGCCTCGGCCCGCTCCATCTCCTCGCGGATGCGGTTGACCCGGATTACGTCCATGCTGTCCTGGACCAGTGCCCCATCCTCCAGCAAGCCGCACAGGTGCTCGCGGTTGACGGCGTCGTCGATGACCTGATCCAGGCGAGCGCGCACCTCGGGCTGTTCGCCATAGCGGATGGCGTCGATAAGCAGTTCCCGAAGGGGCCTGCCGTCGAACTGGAGTTTGCCCAACACGTCGAACACTTGGCCGCCCAGGGCGCGGCGGGCCTGCTCCAGCTTCTCCAGCAGCTTGCTGTAGACATCGCCCTCGCGCGTTTCCTCGGCGACCAAGTTCCACAGGTGGCAGACCTCGGTCTGGCCGATGCGGTGAATGCGCCCGAAGCGTTGTTCCAGCCGGTTGGGGTTCCAGGGCAGGTCATAGTTGACCATAAGGTGGGCGCGCTGGAGATTGATGCCCTCACCCGCCGCGTCAGTGGCGAGCAGCACCTTCACCTCGGGATCGTGCTTGAAGGCTTCCTCGGCCTTCTTGCGCTCCTCGCGGCCCAGGCCGCCGTGGATCGCCACCACAGCCTCCTTCCGGCCCAGCAGGGTGGTGATGCGGCCTTCGAGGTAGTTCAGCGTGTCACGGTGCTCGGTGAATAGCACCAACTTCTGGCGCGGAGACGGGGAAGGCTTGGGAATGGCCGGGACGCCCGCGTCATAGGGTTCGGCGTCCTCTGCGAAGCCGTTGGCGATGAGCGCGGGGGTGAAGATCTCGGACAACAGGCTCGCCAGTTCGCGCCACTTCTTGTCCTCGCCGCTGCGGCGGATGGACAGCGCCAGAGCCTCCAGCCGCTTCAGGGTGTCGATCTCGATCTTGAGTTCGCCGATGCTGCGGGCGGCGGTGGCCTGATCGAGGATTTCTTCCTCGGCGGCCTGCACCTCGTTGTCGGGGGCGTCGTCCAGATCCTCCACGTCGTCGGCGTCGAGCATCCGCCCGGTGGACAGCATGGCCCCGATTTCGGCCCCGCGCTGAAGGATTTCCATCTCGCGCAGGCGGCTTTCCAACCGCTCGCGGCGGCGGCGAAGCGACTGGTAGATGGCTTCCGGCGAGGAGGCGAGGCGACGTTGCAGGATGGTCAGCGCGAAGCCGACGGTGCCCGCCCGCTTGTCGTTTTGCAGCGCATCGGCGCGGTTGAACTCCTCCCGGACGTAATCGCTGACCTCTCGATACAGCCGGGCTTCGGAGTCGGACAGCTTGTAGGGCACGGTGTAGGCGATGCGTTCGGGGAACAACGGCTTGCCGTCGAATTTCAGCAGCCTTTCCTTGACCATCCGGCGCATCAAGTCGGACACGTCGGCGGTGTGGGTGCCGTCTCGGAAGCGGCCCTCGAAGCGGTCGCCGTCCAGGAGCGCCATGAATAGCTGGAAGTCCTCCTCCTTGCCGTTGTGCGGGGTGGCCGTCATCAGCAGGAAGTGCCGGGTCAGCGAGGACAGCATCTGCCCCAGGCGGTAGCGCTTGGTGTACTTAACCTCGCCCCCGAAGAACGTGGCGGACAGCTTGTGGGCCTCGTCGCATACCACAAGGTCCCAGCGACAGTCGGGCGCTTGCAGCTTCTGCTGCACGTCCTCGTCGCGCGAGAGCTTGTCCAAGCGGGCAATGACGAGGTTGTTCTCCAGGAACCAGTTGCCGGTGCGGGCCGCCTCCAGCTTGTCGTTGGTCAGAATCTCGAATGGAAGCTGAAAGCGCCGATAAAGCTCGTCCTGCCATTGCTCGGCCAGGCTGCCGGGGCAGACCACCAGACAACGCTGAAGGTCACCGCGCACGATCAGTTCCTTCATCAGCAGCCCGGCCATGATGGTCTTGCCCGCGCCGGGGTCGTCGGCCAACAGGAAGCGCAGAGGCTGGCGCGGCAACATGGATTCATAGACGGCGGTGATCTGGTGCGGCAGCGGCTCCACCACCGAGGTGTGGACGGCCAGCACCGGGTCGAACAGATGGGCCAAGCGGATGCGTTGTGCCTCGGAGACCAGCCGGAAGAGGCCGCCATCGCCGTCGAACGACCATGGCCTGCCTGCCGTCGCCACCTCGATCCGCTCCTCGTCGTGGCGGTAGAGCAATTCGTTGGCGACCTTACCTTCCGGCGTCTTGTAGGTCAGTTCCACGGCGGCGGAGCCGTGCCACTGGACATTGACCACCGTCACCAGCCCGTTGGGCAGGATGCCACGCACCGAGGCGTTGGGGGTCAGGTCTTCCAGGCGGGCCATCAGACGCTTTCCTCCCGCTTGTGGGTGAGGCTGTCCACCTCGTCCCGGTTGATCAGCACGATATGCTGGTCCTGTGGGCGTCGGGCGTCGGGGGCGGTATCCAGCCCCAGCCGCTTCAGAGCGTAGTACAGCAGCGCCCGGCGTACCCGCACTTTGGACTTGCCCTCGGTCATACCGTAATCGAGCGCGATGGTCCTTTGCTGCGACGGTGACAAGCCAGGATGGGGGGCGATCTCCAGGACCACGTCCTCAATCCAGTCCAGGTCGGCGTTGCCATCGGCGGTCGCTGGTCGGATGGCCCTGGTCTCCAGGATGCGGGACAGGACAAAATCCTTGAAGGTGTCATCGCCTTCGGAATGAGCGCGGGCATGCCAGCGGAAGCCGTCGAAGCCGATGGCGTGGGGGGCGATCCAACGCCACCGCGGCTCAGGCTGGCTCATCGACTGGTACAGGATTTCCAGGGCCTCCCCGCGCCGGATGGCGGCGATCACAGCGCGCAGCACCTTGGGATTGACGGAGCGCACCAAGGCGGGCGTCGCCCCCAAGCCGGGAAGCTGGCCGATCCAGGTTTCCCCCTGATCGAGGATGCCATCCGACACGGAACGAAGCTGGGCGAGGTAACGGTCGGCATCGGGAGAGAGGAAACGGGGCGAGAAGTCAGGCCCACGCACGTAGGCTTTGGCACTCTTGTCGTAGGCCATGTTGGCTGGAGCGATGTCCAGGTAGCGGTTGAGGTCGGTGGACGCCTGCGGTATCGACACGCCGAAGGCGTTTACGATGTCACTGCGGTTGACGTGGCCTTCCCAGAACAGCCGGAATTCGATGAATTCCAACCGCCGCTTAATGCCCCACCTCAGGTTCGTCCGCCCTTCGTCCATTGCTCCTCACGACCGGAACAGCAACTGATTCGGTAAAGTTTCTATACCGTCACCGGGGTGGCGTCAATCAGCGTTCGGACAATCCGCGGTATATCCCCATACTCGTCTTTTATGGTTGGGGAAGCATTCCAGGAGGCGCCTTGGGTCTCTTTGAAGCCTTTGTCAATCTCGCTCGCCAGCGGAGTGTGGGTCGCGTCGAACAGGGAGCATGCAGGCCAGGGCCGCAGTGACCGAGGTGCTAACGGCGCAGGCCGACCTAGGGTCTGGGAACGCTGGTGAAGAACCTACTTGGCGGCCTTGTGGAATCGACCGGTTCCGCAAGGCCGCCGGGCCGACGATGGCGTGCGGGTCCGTGCCTTGCATAACCCTGTCGCACAATTGCGGAGGGGCGTGAGCCTTTCTGCAAGGAGAAGCGACATGAAGCTGGGTTACTGCCGGGTCAGCACCGACGATCAGCACCTCGATGCCCAGCGCGCCGCGCTGACAGCCGCCGGGGTGGAGCGCATCTACGAGGAGAAGGAGTCCGGCGGCCGTTGGGACCGGCCGGTCCTGCACGAACTCCTTCGCTCGCTCCGCCCCGGTGACGAGGTCCTGGTCGTCCGACTCGACCGGCTATCCCGCTCCGTCCGGGACACGCTGACGATCCTGGAGCGCATCGGCGAGGTCGGCGCCGGTTTCCGGTCGCTCACCGAAGGCATCGAGACGGTGAGCCCGGCGGGCAGGATGCTGACCACCATGCTGGCCGCTTTCGCCGAGTACGAGCGTGCCATCCTGCGCCAGCGGACTCGTGATGGGCTGGCTGCCGCCAAACGTCGGGGAAGCTGCCTGGGGCGGCGGCAGAAGCTGTCGCCGGTTCAACGGCAGGCCGTCATCCAGAACGTCACCGCCGGTACGTGGACGCGGGCGGAGGCCGCACGAATCATGGACGTGGACCCGGCTACGATCACGCGTGTGATGGCGAGCGCCGCGGCGACCTGACTGTTCGTCCAGCCGGTGTTCCCAGTGTTCCGGTGTTTCTGGTAGGCGTGGCGGTCCACCGGCAGATGGAACACTGGGAGCACCGGGACCACGGCCTTCAGCCCTCCATCCCCGACGCCTTGCCCGCGTCGATCAGCATCCGCCCCAAAGCTCTCGAGGTCGGCGGTGCAGAACTCTGCGGACCCTTCGATGCGCCGTCCGAGTTCCCGCGCCTGCTGCTGACGGCACTGGTATTGAAGGCGGCAAATCCGGGCCACCTTGTCGGCCCAAGCGTCGGCTCCGGCGACCGCGACCGACCGGAAGTAGGCCGTGAGTTCGTCGTCCTTCTCAATAATGTTGATGTTGGTCGGGCCGCACCAGCCGGACGCCTTGGCATAGCTGGATCGCAGCAGGTCTCGGACCGCCTTCGCAGGCCGACGGTCTCGCAGCTCCTGGCGCCATGCCTACTCGCTCGACATGTCCGGCCTCACGATACTCGCGTGTTCCAAATGTTCCCGAGCATGTAAAGCCCGCAGGTATCCTCGGCCTTTTGTGGAACAACCGGCATTGTGCCTGGGTGTTCCTAATCGAACAGGAACACCACAGCATTCCGCCACGCTGCGTAACCTGACGCGATGCAATGCAAATCGACACAGGTTGCCTAAAAACGTTTCAGCAAATGCTGGCGTAGGTGTGAGCCAAACCGCTTCAGATCGCTCGTAAACGTACTGAATAGCGCGTCTACATGAGTAGATCAGGGACTCTGGAAACTAATTTTGCGCGCCTATTCTGTTCGATGAAATTTTCTGGGCTCCGCTGACAAGTGCCTCACGCTACCTTCGAATACAGAAGAGAACGAATAAGCAAGCCATGTCGTCTACCGACGACTGCTTGCCAGGGGGCTGCCGCCCCCGTGGACCCCAAAGGAGAGGTGAGATGGACACTACGGATGCATGGTGCTGCTGGCTTTTCGATGACATGGAGCGCCAGCTTGCAGAAGCGAGCGCTGCCGGACTGCCCGCCGATGGCCTTGCCTTGACGGCTGCCCACGTCCTCCATGGTCTCCGGATCGGTCTCCATGTCTGCGAGGCGCCGCGCCTGGTGATGGCGTTCTGGCTTCGTGAACTCGCGCATGCTGTCGAGCACAACACCCCCTACATGCCGGTGCTTGTCCTGCTGAATGCGGAGGAAGCTCCCCATGCCGGACGGGCCTGAAAGGCGACTGCACGTTGTCAGCTTCCGGCTGACGGACACGGAGGCGGCCCACGTGGACGCGGCGGCCGCCGCGATGCGAACGCCGCGCTCGCGCCAGGACTGGTGCCGCGCTGCTGCCCTGCACCTCGCAAAGACGAAGGTGCCCGCTCCTCCGCCTCCGAGGCAGAATCCCGCGCGCCGCCTACCCAAGGCCGACACCCGGGCCTTGGCGGCTGTGCTCGGTCAGTTGGGCAAGATCGGCAGCAACGTCAACCAGATCGCAAGGATCGCGAACTCGACCAAGTGCCTGCCGGAGGAGGCCGTCCTGCGTCGTGCCGCTGCGGAGATCGCCGATGCCGCCTGCCAAGTTCGGCGTGTGCTGGAGGGCATCCATGGTGATTAAGGGGTCTTCGCGTGGGCAGTCCGCTTCCGATATCCGCCGTTTGGCTGCCCACCTGTTGGCCGCGGAGAACGAGACGGTGGAGGTGGCGGAGATCGCAGGGGTGACGGCCGGCGGCCTCCATGCCGCCTTGGCGGAGATGCGCGCTGTGTCGCTTGGGTCCCGAACCCGCAAATCCGTTTACCACGCCAGCATCAATGTTGCCCGCGACGAAGCCGCCATGATGACGCGCGCCCGTTGGATGGAAGCGGTCGGGGAACTGGAGCACCGCCTCGGCTTGGCTGGGCGTCCTCGTGCCGTCGTGTTCCACCGCAAACACGAACGCGACCACGTTCATGTGGTGTGGGGACGCGTCGATCCCCTGACGCTGAAAGCGGTCAGCGACGGCCAGAACTATCGCATCCATGAAGAATGCTCCCGCGCCCTGGAGGAGAGGTTCGGCCATCGACCGGTGATGGGTGCGCACATCAGAACACCGGGAGTACGGCGCCCGATCGCCAAGGCCACTCATGCCGACTGGCAGGCGGCGGAGCGGACGGGGATCGCTGTCGAGGACGTAGCGGCTCGCATGCGTGCGGCTTGGCTGGAGTCGAATACGGGGACCGCCTTCCGTGCAGCTTTGGAGGCGAGAGGGCTTTCGTTGGCAAAGGGACGGCGGGGTTTGCTGGCCGTGGACGAAGCCGGAACCCCTCATTCCATCGCCCGGCGGCTGGGCCTCAAGGCTGCCGTCGTCCGGGCCAAACTCGCCGACATCGGCTCGGACGACGTGCCCGCCGTGGACGAGGCGCGCACCACCAGGAGGAAATCACCCATGAAGAAGATCGTCATCGGAGCCGCGGGTCCGGCGTATGCCGCAGAAGCCGACTGGGAGGCGCTGGAAGATTATTGGCGCCGACTCGGTTATGCACCTGTCCGCCAATGGAACTGCCTGTGGGTGGACGTGGATGGCGCCTGCCTCCGGGACTTCGGCGACCGTCTCGAGATTCACGGCACGGGCGAGCCGACCGACGCGCAGATTGCCGCTATGGTGGCCGCTGGAAAGGCTCGTGGCTGGTCGACGATCCACTTCCATGGTGGCAGCGAGGCATTCCAACACCGTGCCCGTCTCGAGGCACTCCGTCAGGGTTTCCCGCCCGAAGCCATCAGCCTGGAATGTGATCCGGGTGGAGGGAGCAAGCCGCCTGACGAGCCCATGCCCGAGCACCTGCGCCGGAAACTCGGCTTGCCGGAACACGGGAACACTGAGAACACCAGGAACACGGAGAACACCGAAGAGCAGGCGTACAGCCCCCGTTTCCGATGAACCGCCTTACCGCGAGCATGTCCAGACCTCCAAGAAGGAGGAGTGCGGTCTTGGGATTCCGACGCCGACGTCGGATCACCGTGGGAGCCGCCGTCCATCGGACCAGTCCCCGATGCTGTCACCCTGGAACCGTGAGGAAGCAATGACCACTCCCGAGACCGGAATCGCCAACGTAGTCCGTACTTGGCTGGAATGGGACAGAGAACGGCGGTTGGCACGGGCCGTTCGCTCCCTGCTCCGGGAGAACGCAGGAAAACCGCTCGGCGTCTGCAGGCCCACTGAATGGGAGATACTGGAGTCCGATCCTCCACTTGCAGCATTCTTCGCATCCGTTGCCGCAGCCGGGGAGGATGCTTGGCGGGAGGAAGTTGCTCGTGTGCGGACCCGGCAGGCCGCCCGGCGGAAGGAGCGGATCGCCCGCACCGGGGAGTGGCATTCCGGTTCGGCAAGGCTGTCGCCGGTGCCGATCATCGACCTTCTGCCGGTATGGAGGGCATGGGGCCGTATGCTCCTGAATGTTGGACCTGGAGGTTGGACCCGAGACGGCAGTTTGGAGATATAGGAGGTGTTCCGGCAGGCCGAGTTTCGCCGCAGGTGCTCGGCACGATGATCACCGATGGGCACGCTCCCCCAATGCTGGTCCGCGTTGGGAGAGCGTGGCCTTGCCTGCCTATGTATTCAGGTGACGCGAGGTATGGCCTTCATCCCAGCCGTTCCGGTAGTCGTCCATCGTGTCCTCGCGCTCCGCGAGGGCTTCATTCCAGTCCCCTGCACGGCCGTCAGCGTGGCCTTGGTGCCAGGCGGGTGAATGGCCCATGTCGTTCGTCGATGCGGTGGTGCCCATGCTGGTCTCCTGTTTCATGGGGTTAGGATTCTGGTGCGTGTTCGACGGGGAGAGGATGCCCGCGAGCCGGAGTGCTTCGGCGGCGCGCTTCCGCCACAGCCGTCCGTACTCGACGACGCATCCGGTGTGGACCCAAGCGCCGTCGGGAAGGCGGACGGTATGTCCGGCGAGAACACCGGAACACGCGGCACACTCATTGCCGTCCGAAGGGCGGCTCTCCCGGTGCCATGCCAGGAGAACCTCCTCGTATGTCAGCCGCTCGGCTTCTGGGCGGGGCAGGCCGCCGTCGAACTCGCGGACGGCAGCGCGCTCCTCGTAGAGGTGCAGCCAATCCTCAGCAGTGTGTGTTCCCGGTGTTCTCCGTGTTCCCGTGTTCCGCCCGGGCTCGGCCCGATTGTCATTGGCAGTATCGATCCTAGGGGCGCCGTCCGGACCGATGCGGGGGGGCCTCGCTTCCGGCCGGTTCTGAGAGGCGGTCATCGACTGCACAAGCGGGTCAGCGGGCTTGCGGAACCTCGCAAAGTGGTCATTCATCGCCCACCTCGTCTGCCTGCGGCGGAATGATGTGGTAAAGGCGCGCCTTTTTCTGCCCCGGCACTGTCACCAGCGCGCTGCTCTTGCCATCCTTTGCAGGTTGCAGAATGCCTTTCTCGATCAAGGCAGCGGCAACGACCTCGCTGTTCATGCCGCTGCACATCTCGTGGAAGCCAGCCGCGGTGGCGAAATACTCCCAGTGACCGGATTGGTCCCGCTTGCGCCAGCCGATGCGGTCATGCGCCTTGTCGGTTACGGTTTCCGGGCCGCCATAGGTGACCTTCGACCACTCATCGAAGCGGGAGGAGCCGTGCCTCTCGATGTAGGCGAGAATAGCGCGCACCGCATGCAGACGTTCCGAAGCGCCGATGCCGCCGCGAGCCGTGAGCCAGTCGTGGAAGCACACCGCCACACCGCGCGTCGCTTCTCCCGCAGGCCAGTGAACGGCGCCGAACGCCGTGGCGAGTTCCCCGGCGGCGGCGGCAAGCCCGAATCGATGCGCTACCCGCTGAACCTGCCCGTCGGCACCCTTCGGGCAATTGTCGCGGACGAAGTCAGCGGCGGCCGCCTTGACGGCTTCGGCAACCTCGACGGGATTCTTCACCAGCTCCGAAAGGAACAGATCTCCGGCCACACCCTGAACGGCACGGCACTCCGCCTTGATGTGGTCGGACAGTTCGCGCCCGCCGTTCAGGCCATGCACGGTCTCGTAGATGCCGAAGCCCTTCACGTTGGCTTGGACGTCGACGACGCGCACCTCCTGTCCGGCCTTCACGCGACCACCGGCCTCGAGCATCTTGTCCGCGATGCCGACCTCTCCGGTGGAGAGGAAGACAAGGAGCCAGAGCTTGACGGGGCGGGCGTCGCCGGTCTGCCCGGCGCGCCCTTTGCCGACGCCGTTCCCGAGCATGTAGGTGGTCGGCCCGGCCACCTTCGCACTGAGTTCCCCCAGTTCGTCGAGAGTCAGCATCAGGTGATTGAAGGCTGCCGCGCGGGCTTCCAGAGAGTTGTCCGTCGTCCGCCAGGACCCGATGTCGAAGCCCCACACCGCGGCTGCCATCGCAAGGAGGGTGCTCTTGCCGATGGAGGAGGAGCCTACGAAGTGGAAGCCGCCCCCCTCTGCTCCGACGAGCGGCAGGAGAGGACCAAGGAAGGCGGCGCTCAAGGCGAGCACCGGGCGGCTGTTGCCGATGGCCAGGCCCGACAGTTCGTTCCAGCGATCCAGGGTGCCGATGATCCGACGCGTCGGCTGCATCGCTGTCTGTCCGCGGTAGATGACGCTTTCTCCTTCCGGCTGGCCATAGGTGCGGTCCGGGAGAACGAAGAGATTGCGACCCGGCATCCAGCCCGGACGGTCCGCAAAGAGGATGCGATCCTGAGGCTTCACCGTGGTCAGGTAATCCAGCAGCGCGCGCTTGGAGCCACTCTCCGGCGACAAGGACAGGCCGCGATCGAGAAGTGACTCGATCACGAGCTTGCCGTCGCCCGCCAGCGCCGACTTTGTGATCTGCAAGGAGTGCCAGTGTCCGTCGGGGTCGCAGACCTCAATAACCAGGGTCCAGCCGCGGCTCTCTGCGTCCCGGGCCAAGCCGCGGGTTCGGATCGTGGAGCAGAGCCACTGGAGGGTCTCGTTGCCATTCCGATCCCGCCGGATGGCGTACAGGCCGTCTTCCGCTTCGATGAACGGAAGGCTCGCGGTATCCGCGCCCTTGCCAGCCGCTTCGGGCCGGTTGTCATTTGCGGAGAAGGGTTGGATCAACCCCCCGGGAAAGTGCTTGCCGATGAGTTCGGCTGTCCAGCCTTCGGCAAGGGCATCGGCAAGGTCCCAACCCTCGGGAATGGGACCGTCGCGTTCGACCGGCACTCCGCTCTCGACAATGAAGCGGGCGAGCTTATCGCACCGCAGCCGCAGAACCTCCGTAGCGCCCGCCTGAAGGGCGAGTTCAGCCACCTTGCAGGCATACTTCTCGCCGGGCTCATCCAGGTCCGCGGCGAAGATGGCCGCGCAACCGGACATAGCGGAGAAGTCGGACAGATGCGGTGCGCCGCTGCCCCCGAGCGTCGTCGTTGCCACGTACTCAGGGAAGAGAATGGCAGCGGCGTCAGCGGTCTTCTCACCTTCGCAGATGAGCCTCGTGGCGCCGCGACGGTTGAAGAGTTCGTACTCATTGTACATCGGGCGACCGGCAGGAGGTGCCTGATACCGCCATTCGCATGTGCCGGGAGCGGTCTCCCAGTACGTGACGGGGAGCACAGCCTTTTCGGTCTTGCCATCCTGGCCGACGCGCTCGAAGCGCATGGTGCAGAAGGTGACATGACCATCCTTGTTGTACCAGGGATAGACCTGCTTTGCTTTCCCGAAGCCCTTGTGGAAGCGGATGATGGGCTTCGCGTCATCGGGCACGGGCACCACCAGCTTGGCAGCGGACGGAGACTTTCGGGCAGGCAACATGGTCTTCTCGGTCGTGGGGAGCGGGGCGAAGGCGGTGGTCAGCGAGCGGGCGTCAGCCATGGCGCACCCCCAGCATCTCGGCGAGGCGACGAGCGGCATCGGCCTGCGACATGCCGAAAAGGTAGGCGGCCAGCGAGACCGGGTCGCCACCCTTGTCGCCCGTGGCGAAGTCGGCCCAACGGCCCGTATGGAGGTTCACCTTGAACGACCCGGCGTGGCGGTCGTTGCGGCGGGGATTGCGGGCCACGTACTCGCGGCCGATGCGCTTGCCGTTGGGCAGCCAGCGTTCGAGGATCGTCGGCAGGCAGCCAAGCGCCGCTTGGTTGGCGCGGGCAAAAAGGGTCTCCGTGTCGTGCTTCATCGCACAACCTCCTTGGTTTCCGATGATGGTGTCGGCTTGACCGGAGGAGGCCCAAGTGTTACGTGAAGAGTGTCCAGCTATTCACGGCCTTCGGGCCTCCGCCTGCATCAAGCCACGGCTTCGGTCGTGGCTTTCTGCGTTAGCGGGTCTCCTTCCGGTTGTCGTTGGCGACAGGGGGAACCTTGCCAGCGATGAAGCGGAACGTGACGTCCACGCCGGGATGGACGCCCGGTTCGATGGTGAATGAGGCGAAGTCGGCTTCGCCGCTCATGAGGACGATGGCCTGGGGGCCGTTGAGAGCAAGCCACACGGCCATCGCCGCCACCAGCATCCCCCCTGCCCACTGCAGGTGTTCGTTTGCCATCATGGTTTCGAGGATTAACTGCCGGGCGGCGTGCCGGGGATCGCCGTCCACCTGGGAGTCGCTCAGCATGCGCTCAGCCTTGGTCGCGAGATCGAGCATGTCGCCCAGGGATGCGTTAAAGTTCAGCGTCGCGCCAGCGAACTCCACCGACCAGCACACCTTACCCGGCTGGTACGGCAGGGGCACCTGGTCGTCGTTGGAGATGATCGCGCCGCCGTCGGTGGCCTCAACGAAGCGCTTCAGGGTGTTGTCGTTCGACACCCCGCCACGGCGGAGTGCGCGGCGCATGGCT
The DNA here is from genome assembly GCF_030849505.1 of Azospirillum isscasi. GTDB lineage: Bacteria > Pseudomonadota > Alphaproteobacteria > Azospirillales > Azospirillaceae > Azospirillum > Azospirillum isscasi. The sequence goes on from NZ_JAUJFI010000086.1 coordinate 21,516, forward strand.
CGGTTGAGCGGACGGTGGGAATCGAAGGGCTTCGTGGTCATAGTTCGCTCCTATGCTGGTAGATGGCGGAGGGGGTCTCAGTGGCCGCGACGGTCGGCGCGGCGCACGACCGGACGTTCCTCGTTCGCGGCCAGCCAGTCGCGAACGGCTTCGATGCGGTAGCGGATGAGCTTGCCGACTTTGCAGCGGGCGGGACCGCGGCGGGCTGCGTGCCAGCGCTGGAGGGTCCGTTCAGAGATGCCCAGCATTGCAGCCAAGGCATCGGGAGTGAGATAGTCCGGGAGCGCGGTGTCCAACGGACTGATGCTGCTCGCCGGGGCGGGAAGGAGCAGCGGGGAAGTTGCCTGCATCGTCATCCTCTTGCTGTTGCTGGCGCCGTGTGGCGCCTCACAAGAGGAGATTACGAGCGGGCTGGGGGTGACGTGCGACAGGGTGAGTCACCCCCAAGCCCATTTTCTTCGCCTGCTTAGCAAGCGGCTTTGGAACGCTTATTCTTAGAGATGGTCTGCCTGGAGACATAACCGGCGAGATGGCTCAGTTCGTCCTTCCCGAGGCTGTCCAGACACATCGCAAGCTGCGGTTTGAATCTCTCATCGAAGACGATAGCGTCAGGGGAGAATGCCTTTTCGGGTGCAAGGTGCTGGAACACCCCGATCTCAATTCCGATCAGACGGTAGCCTTCGGCCAGTTCCATCATCTGGACCGCGCGCTCCCTCGGGAGTTCGGGGAACGGTAGGTTCCCTTGGATAGCGAAAGCGGCGGTCCAGAGGTGAGCCGCATTCCACAACTGCTTCCGAGCCTCATCGTATTTTTGCTCGCTCATCGGACAGGGCTTATTCGTGCCGGGGACGACCTTTCCCTTCGCGAGCGTCTCAATGTGCATCAGGAATTTGTTCTTTGTCGCCAGTGCGCCCTTGTCCTCGCGCAGGGTGTTTTTCTGTTTCCAAACGGTGGTGCGCAGGAAATAGTGGAATGCCATGGCAACCATCCACCCAAGCACGCGGCGCTTTTCCACCAATCCGGCGAGACTTTCCCATGGCGCTCCTTCGGAGAGGATCGTGAAGTCGGCTTGGCCAAGGGTGACAGGCCAGCTGTCCCGCTTAAGCACCTCCGATGCGATGACCGACCGCTTCCGCGAGATCCATACCTCCCTCTGCTTGCCAAGGTCGTTCGGGAACAGCATTGCGGCTTCGACGCGATGGGGGTCGAATTCAAAAAATTCGCCTTGGGACATTGAGGGGTACTCGTCCATCATCACTTTTTACGAAGGTGGTTGCCATTGACGACCGTGGCTGCCGCTTCAGCGGCCGCTCGCAATGGATCGTCGAACAGGTGGGCGTAACGTTGAGTGGTTTGCGCCTGGGTATGGCCTAAGAGCGCACCGATGATCGGCAGGCCCAGGTTGTTGCTGGCGAGCACGCTGGCAAAGGTGTGTCGAAGGTCATGGATGCGGACGTTTTTGAGTTCTGCTTTTGCACACAGGACGGCCCAGGTTCTCTTAATGTCCCCCAGCGGCTTGCCTGCGACGCGGCCGGGGAAGACAAAAACCGGGTCAGCGCCCTCCGCTTTGATCCGGCGGAGAAGCTCAACTGCTGCCGAGGATAGGGGCACCCGGTGCGTCTTCTTCTGTTTGGTGTGTGCCGACGGTTTGACCCACACCCCTTCGTCCAAGTCGAACATCGACCACTTTGCCGCCAACACCTCGGTCTTGCGGGCGCCGGTCAGCAGCATCAAGCGGATGGCGTCGCAGGAGGCCTTTTCGGAGTGCGCCTCCAACGCCTCGCTCAGTGCGACCATTTCCTTCGGACTCAGGTAGCGCTCCCGTTTATCCTCGTGGTTACGGCGCACGCCCGATACCGGGTTGTCGCTGCGCCACTTCCAGCGGATGGCGAGAAACATTGCCGTCTTGAGGACTTCAATGACCCGGTTGGCGCGTACCGGCTTGGTTTGACTGATCCAGGCGTGCAGCGCGTCCACGTCCTGTGCGGTGATGTCGGCCACCTTCTCCGAGCCGAGTCGGGGCAGGATATAGGTCTGCCACATGCTGCGGTCGTCGGCTGCCGACCTTGGGCGCTTGTTCGGCAAGTGATGCTCTTCGTACGCCTTCCACAGGTCATTAACCGTCGGTGCCGTGCGCTCCTCGATGCGCTTGCTCAGCGGGTCTTGTCCCTGATCGACACGCCGCTTCAGGTCTTTGGCTTCTTCGCGGGCGGCGGCGGCGGACCAGTCCGGGTACGAGCCGATGGTAAGACGGCGCTCGCGTCCAGCCACGCGGTAGTTCAAGATAAAGGCCTTGGCCCCGGCCGCTGTGACGCGCACTCCGAAGCCCTTGACCTCGGAGTCGTAGGTGATGCGGTTTCCGGTCTCCGGTGGCTCCAGGGCCTTGACCAGCTTGTCGGTAATCCTCTCCGCCATGTTCCGGTGTACCTCGTGTTACCGGTGTTCCGTCGATCCCAAGGCGGGGCGCAAGGGCCGTGTCCGCATTGTGTCCGGGCGTAGATGGTATGCCGATGCCGTTCTCTGACGCAAATAGAGAGTATGTGACGCCAAACGTCGCATTGTAGGATATTGAAAAGTAACGATATCCCCGATTTTCTGCGGTTCTGCCGGGTGGCGCCTATCAGACTCATAACCTGAAGGTCGCAGGTTCAAATCCTGCCCCCGCAACCAAATTTCCGACAAAAAGGCCCGTCAAGTCAAC
>NZ_JAUJFI010000087.1 GCF_030849505.1 Azospirillum isscasi
CGGTGCCGGTGCTTGGGCCGTGGCCGGGCCCGTGGGGCTGGGCGAGGCGCCGCCGGGAGCGGGCGCGTTGGGAACGGCGGTGATGAGCGGCGCGGGCGGTGCGGGCGGAGCCTCCCCACCCTGGTCCAGCATCACGACGACCGCGCCGATGCCGATGGCGGCGGCGAGCGCCGCGGCGATCTTGCCGACCGGCAGGTGCCGCTCCGTCTTCCGTCCGGTGTCCAGGGCCAGCGGATCGTCGGCGCCGTCCTCCACCGGATCGGCCTTCAGATCGTCGTTGAGGGCGCGCAGAAGGCGGGCGATGTCGTCCCCGGCCTCGCCGGCGGGAGCGTCCGCCTTCGGGTCCGCCTTACGGCCCGCCGCCTGACCGGCGGCCTTCATCTCATCCTTGAACGTCACGGCGGCGTGCGCACCCAGTTGAAGATCGCAAGGAGTCGGCAGTCACGGGAATGCGGTCCCGAAGGGCCGCGCCGCGATCCAAAGACCTTCTACTGTATTTCGACGTTCGTTCAAACGCCGATGCGACGAATTGGCGTGAGAAAGTTGGGCCGGGACCCCGCTCAAGACGCCTTTCCCCGGCTCAAGTCCGCCGGCCGGTAGGGGTGTTCGGCCATCCAGTGGCGCGCGATGTCCAGCCGGGTGGCGACCCACGCCTTGTCGTGGCCCCGCACATAGTCGAGGAAGCGGGCCAGGGCCGCGGCGCGTCCCGGGCGCCCGACCAGACGGCAATGCAGCCCGACCGACATCATCTTCGGCCGGTCCGCGCCTTCGGCATACAGCACGTCGAAACTGTCCTTCAGATAGGTGAAGAACTGTTCCCCGGTGTTGAAGCCCTGGTTGGTCGCGAAGCGCATGTCGTTGGCGTCCAGCGTGTAGGGTACGATCAACTGGGGCCGCCCGAACCGGTCGTCCCAATAGGGCAGGTCGTCGGCGTAGCTGTCGGCGTTGTAGAGGAAACCGCCCTCCTCCGACACCAGCTTCCAGGTGTTGGGGCTGCACCGCCCGAGATACCAGCCGAGCGGGCGCGCGCCGGTGACGCGGGTGTGGATGTCGATGGCGCGCAGCATGTGCTCGCGCTCCACCTCCTCCGGCAGATGCTGGTAGTCGATCCAGCGGTAGCCATGGGTGGCGATCTCCCACCCGGCGTCGAGCATGGCCCGCACGGCGTCCGGGTTGCGCTCCAACGCCATGGCGACGCCGTAGACGGTCACCGGCAGGCCGCGCTCCGTGAACATGCGGTGCAGCCGCCAGAAGCCGGCGCGGGCGCCGTATTCGTAGATCGACTCCATGTTCATGTGCCGCATGCCCGGAATGGGCTGGGCGCCGACGATCTCCGACAGGAAGGCTTCCGACGCGGCGTCGCCGTGCAGGACGCAGTTCTCCCCGCCCTCCTCATAGTTGATGACGAACTGCACCGCCACCCGCGCTCCGCCCGGCCAGTTGGCGTGCGGCGGACGGGAACCATAGCCGATCAGGTCGCGCGGGTAGCTCTGGGGCATGGCGGGAAGGCTCCGTCGGGGAAGGGGAGGGGGGTCAGGAGGCGGAGGTCTTTTCGGCCTGCTCCTCCGGCACCTGATGGCGCAGGATCAGCGGGGCCTGGAAGGCGCTGAACAGCAGGGTCAGCGGCATGATGCCGAACACCTTGAAATTCACCCAGGCGTCGGTGGTCATGGTGCGCCACACCACCTCGTTCAGCGCGGCCAGCAGCAGGAAGAACCACGCCCAGCGGATCGCCAGCGTGCGCCAGCCGGCGTCGGACAGGTTCAGGACCGAGCCCAGGACGTGCTTCAGCACGTTGCGCCGCGTCAGATGCGCCGCGAACAGGACCGAGGCGAACAGCAGGTTGACCAGCGTCGGCTTGATCTTGATGAACAGGTCGTCCTGAAGCCACAGGGTCAGCCCGCCGAACAGCAGGACGAAGCCGGCGCCGACCACCGGCATCACCGGCACCTTGCGCTCGAACCGCCAGGAGATGAGGACGGAGATGCTGGTCGCCACCATGAAGACGGCGGTGCCGATCATGATGCCGGCCTGGGAATTGGCGATGAAGAAGGCCGCCAGCGGGCCGGCTTCGATCAACAGTCGGGCGTACTGGTTCATGGTTCTCACATAGACCGAACCGGCGTCCGGATAAAGAGGGAAGCGGGCCGGTCAGAACTGGTAGGAGACGCGGATGGAGCCGTAGTTGGTCATCGACTTCTGCCCCTCGAACTCCGGCGTCAAAAAATTCTGGGCGTAGGAGAGGCCGAACGGGCCGTAGCGCAGCGCCAGGCCGAGCTGGAAGGCGGCGACGAGGTTGTGCTTGTCCACCGACCGGCTGTCGCGGAAGCTGTTGCCGTCCAGGAAGATGTTGCGGGCGATGGCGCGCCCCTCCGCCCCGGCGTAGACGTACCAGGAGAAGGGCGGGCGCGGCGCGCCCGCGGCGACGTCGTCCTGATAGGGGATGCTGGCGGTGGGGCGCAGGATCAGCGCGCCGACCGGCGGCGCCATGTTGCCGCCCAGCCGCAGCGTGACCCCCGCCCCGGCGAAGGTCAGGACGTTGCCGGCGCTGCCGGCGATGTGGGGGCTGATGTCGGCCTCGAAGGGGCCGATGCGGGCGGCGCGCTCCGCGCGCCAGACATGTTCGTAGCTGAGGATGATCCCCGGCTCGTTCTTGAGCTGGTAGTCCCACCCCTCCGGCCAGCGGGCGCCGGGTACGACGCGGTGCACCGCCTTCTGGGTCTGCTCCGCCAGCGAGGCCGGACCGACCATGCCGAGGTCGAGGTCGATGCGGTCCACCTGCCGGGTCTCTTCCGAGATGACCGACAGGCGCCCGTACAGCCAGCCGGCGTAGGGACGGTCCGTCGCGTCGGGGATCGGCTTGGTGATGTCGCTGGGGGTGTACATGTTCTGGCCGAAGGCGATGCCGTAGCGCCGCACCCCGTGCGCCCCGATCCACGGGACAAGGTTGGCCAGCCAGTCGATGTTGCCGTAGGTCGGACGGTCGCCGGAGACGTAGTAGAACTGGAAACCGTTCGTGTAATAACGGTCCGTCCCGCCGCCGAACAGGTCGTTGTCGATCCAGAAACCGATGGACGGCCCGGATCGGCGGGCATTGTCCGTTTGCGGAGCGCCGTCCTGAGCCAGCACGGGGCCTGCCGCCACCCCGACGGCCAGGGCGGTGACGACGCTCCAACCTGCACGCACGGCCATAGTCTCCCAATCCCTTCCGTTGCCGGGCACCCTAAGATAGTGCATGGACGCCCTTCGGCGCCTGCACTTTCGGATGAGGGGCGGGTGGGGTTACTGGAAGGCGGCCTCGGCGAAGCTGCGCAGCTTGCGGGAATGCAGGGTTTCCATGCCGTGCTCGCGCAGCAGTTCCATGGCCAGCACGCCGATCTTCAGATGCTGGTCCACCCGCTCGCGGTAGAAGCGGTCGGCCATGCCCGGCAGCTTCAACTGCCCGTGCATCGGCTTGTCGGAGACGCAGAGCAGCGTTCCGTAGGGCACGCGGAAGCGGAAGCCGTTGGCGGCGATGGTCGCGCTTTCCATGTCCAGCGCGATGGCGCGGCTCTGGCTGAAGCGCATCAGCGGCTCGCGGTGGTCGCGCAGTTCCCAGTTGCGGTTGTCGATGGTCGCCACCGTGCCGGTGCGCATGATGCTCTTCAGCGCGTAGCCGGACAGGCCGGTCACCCGCTCCACCGCGGTCTCCAGGGCGCGCTGCACCTCGGCCAGCGCCGGGACGGGCACCCAGGTCGGCAGGTCGGCGTCCAGCACATGGTCGTCGCGGACATAGCCGTGGGCCAGCACATAGTCGCCCAGCCGCTGGGTGCTGCGCAGCCCGGCGCAGTGGCCCAGCATGATCCAGGCGTGCGGGCGCAGCACGGCGATGTGGTCGGTGATGGTCTTGGCGTTGGACGGGCCGACGCCGATGTTGACCAGCGTGATGCCGTTCCCGTCCGGGCGGGTCAGGTGGTAGGCGGGCATCTGCGGCAGGCGGAGCAACCGCGCGCCGTTCGTCGGCGCCTCGCCCGGGGTGCCGCCCAGGTTGGCGTTGTGGACGACCAGCCCGCCCGGCTCGACGAAGCGGTCGTACTGGCTGCGGTAGGCCGCCAGATCCGGGTCGGCGGCCGGCTCCATGATCTCGCGGGCCATGCGGACGAACTCGTCCACATAGAACTGGTAGTTGGTGAACAGGACGAAGTTCTGGAAATCCTCCGGCGCCGTCGCCGTGTAGTGACGCAGCCGGTGCAGCGAGAAATCCACCCGCGGCGCCGTGAACAGCGCCAGCGGCTTCACCGCGTTCAGCGCCTCCTCGTAGGTGCCGTTGACGATGGTGTCGTCCATGCGGGCGAGGTCGGGCAGGTCGAATAGGTCGGGCAGTCCGGCCAGCCGCTCCGGCGTCAGGTCGCCCTCCACATGCATGCCCTGGGGGAAGGCGAAATGGATGGGAATGGCCTCCTCGCTGACGCCGACCTCCAGCGGGACGTGGTGGTTGCGCAGCAGAAGCGAGAACTGTTCGCGGTAATAGCGGTCGAACAGGTCGGGGCGGGTCAGCGTCGTGGAATAGGTGCCCGGCCCCTCGACGAAGCCGTAGGCCAGCCGCGTGTCCACCGTGGCCGCCGAGGCGGTGGCCAGCCGGACATAGGGGTAGTGCGCCTGCTCCCGCCCTCCGCCGTCCCCGCCGCGGGTGAAGGCGGCGAAGCGGTCCCGCAGATGCGCGGTGTTGCGGTCGTAGAGGTCCTTGACGAGGGCCAGGGCGGCGTCCGCGTCGGTGAACTGCTCGACAGGACCGGGAGGAACGGGGGCGGGGGAGCGTTGGGCAGGCGTCATGAGTCTTCAGATAGGGCTTGGGCACAGGTGCCGGAAGCCCTTTTCTCGGTCCGCCCCCGGTGGGGTGCCGTTACGGTGACGGCAACCCCATCAGCGACTTGGCGAACTGGTCGGCGTCGAAGGGGCGCAGGTCGTAGACGCCCTCGCCGATGCCGATGGCGTGCACCGGCAGCTTGAACCGCTCGGCCAGCGACACGAGCACGCCGCCGCGGGCCGACCCGTCCAGCTTGGTCAGGATCAGGCCGGAGACGTTCACCATGTCGCGGAACACCTCGACCTGGTTGTGCGCGTTCTGGCCGGTGGTGGCGTCCAGCGTCAGCAGGGTGGTATGGGGGGCCGTCTCGTCCACCTTCTTGATGACGCGGACGATCTTGCGCAGCTCCTCCATCAGGCCGGCCTTGTTCTGCAGGCGGCCCGCGGTGTCGATCAGCAGGATGTCCACGCCCTGGCGCCGCGCCTCCTCCAGCGCGTCGAAGGCGAGGCCGGCGGCGTCGGCCCCGGTGTCGCGGGCGATCACCGGGCAGCCGGTGCGCTCGCCCCAGATCTTCAGCTGGCTGACCGCGGCGGCGCGGAAGGTGTCGCCGGCGGCCAGCATGACCGTCTTGCCCTCGGCGCGGAACTGGCGGGCCAGCTTGCCGATGGTCGTGGTCTTGCCGGTGCCGTTGACGCCGACCACCAGGATGACGTGCGGCTTCAGCGCGGCGTCGATCTCCAGCGGTTTGGCGACCGGACCGACGATCTTCGCCACCTCGGCGGCGAGCGTGGCCTTGACCTCCTCCGGGCTGACCTCCTTGCCGAAGCGGGTGCGGGCCAGCTCCGCCGTCACCTTGGCCGCCGTGGTCGGGCCGAGGTCGGCGGTGATCAGCAGCTCCTCCAGCTCTTCCAGCGCCTCTTCGTCCAGCTTGCGCTTGGTGAAGATGCCGGAGATGCCCTCCGTCAGCTTGGACGAGGACTTGGACAGCCCTTCCTTCAGCCGCGCGAACCAGCCCTTCTTCGGCTTCTCCTCGTCTGCCGGAAGGGCGGCGGGGAGTTCGTCACGGACGATTTCCGGCGCGTCCTCCCGCTCCTCCGGTTCGGACGGCGGAGCGACGGGGGGCGGTGGCGGAGTCTCGACCGCGGGCGGGGGCGGCAGTTCGGGCTCGGGACGCGATTCCGGCTCCGGCACCGGTTCGGGCGCCAGGGGCTGCTCCTCGGCAACCGGCTCCGGGAGCGGGGCGGACGGCTCGTCCTTGCGGGTTTCCTCTTCGGGCTTCTTGCGGCCGAACCAACGCAGGATCATGGCGTGTCCACTGTTCTCAAAGGGGGGTGCCGGTCAGCGTGCCATCGGCCACGCCGGTGACCGTGGCGCGCAGGACGGAGCCGGGGGGGTGGGGGGTGCCCAGGCGGATGGCGGCGAAATGCTCGGTGCGGCCCAGATCGTCCTTCTCGACCAGCACCGAAACCTCGCGCCCGACCAGGGTGGCGAGGGTGCGGGCCTCCGCCTCGGCGCCCAGCGCGCGCAGCCGGGCCGCGCGCTCCTTGCGGACGCCGCCGTCCACCTGCGGCATGCGGGCGGCGGGGGTGCCGGGGCGCGGGCTGTAGGGGAAAACATGCAGCCAGGTCAGGCCGCACTCCTCGACCAGCCGCAGCGTGTTCTCGAACATCTCGTCGGTCTCGGTGGGGAAGCCGGCGATGAAGTCGGCGCCGAACGCCATGTCGGGGCGCAGGGAGCGCACGCGCTCGCAGAAGGCGATGGCGTCGGCGCGGCTGTGCCGGCGCTTCATGCGCTTCAGGATCATGTCGTCGCCGGCCTGGAGCGACAGGTGGAGGTGCGGCATCAGCCGCGGCTCGGTCTCGATCAGGCGCCACAGGTCGTCGTCGATCTCGATGCAGTCGAGCGAGGAGAGCCGCAGCCGCGGCAGTTCCGGCACCAGGGCCAGCAGGCGGCGCACCATCTGGCCCAGCGTCGGCGTGCCCGGCAGGTCGGGGCCGAAGCTGGTGATGTCCACGCCGGACAGCACGACCTCGTTGTAGCCGGCCTTCACCAGCGCCTGCACCTGCTCCACCACCGCCCCGATGGGGACGGAGCGCGAGGGGCCGCGGCCATAGGGGATGATGCAGAAGGTGCAGCGGTGGTCGCAGCCCTGCTGGACCTGGACGAAGGCGCGCGCCCGGTCCTCGAAACCGCCGATCAGATGGCCGGCGGTTTCCTTGACCGACATGATGTCGTTGACCAGCACCTTTTCCGCCGGGGGCAGGCCCCAGCTTTCCGGCTGGAGCTTTTCCTGGTTGCCCAGAACCTGATCGACCTCCGGCATGGCGCCGTAGCGTTGGGGATCGATCTGGGCGGCGCAGCCGGTCACCACGATGCGGGCGTTCGGACGCTCGCGGCGCAGCTTGCGGATGGTCTGGCGGGCCTGCCGTTCCGCTTCCGAGGTCACCGCGCAGGTGTTGACGATGACGACGTCCTCCAGCCCCGCGTTGCGGGCGTGGGTGCGCATCACCTCGGATTCGTAGGTGTTGAGGCGGCAGCCGAAGGTGACGATCTCCGGCTCGTTGGTCACAGTATCGCTCATGCTCTTTTCAGCCTAACGGGCTGCCATCCGTTCAGGGGGCAACCAACTCCGGAGACAGCCGCCCGGAGAAGCTGAGGGCGACCGGGCCGGTCATGAGGACGCGGCCATCCTCACGCCATTCGATGGTCAGGGTGCCGCCGTCCAGGATCACGTCGACCTTGCGGTCCGTCAGCCCGCGGCGGATCGCGGCGACCGCGGTGGCGCAGGCGCCGGTTCCGCAGGCCTGGGTGATGCCGGCCCCGCGCTCCCACACCCGCATGCGGACGCTGCTGCGGGACAGGACCTGCACGAACTCCACGTTGGTGCGCTCGGGGAAGGCCGGGTGACGCTCGAACACCGGGCCGACCTCGGCCAACGGCACCGCCTCGGCGTCGTCCACGAAGAAGACGGCGTGCGGGTTGCCCATGTTGACCGCGACCGGACCGGCGAAGCCGCCGTGCGACACCGCGTCCAGCCGCAGCGTGTCCGCCGGGCCGGCCAGCGGGATCTGCGCCCAGTCCAGCCGGGCCGGACCCATGTCCACGGTGATGCGCCCGTTGTCGGCGCGGCTGGCCTGCAGGATGCCGGCGTTGGTCTCGAAGGCGGCGCGGTCCGCCCCCGTCTCCTCCATCAGCAGCCAGCCGACGCAGCGCGAGGCGTTGCCGCAGGCCGAGACCTCGCCGCCATCGGCGTTGCGGATGCGCATGAAGCCCGCCGTGCCCGCCGTTTTCGCCGGCTCGATCACGATGAACTGGTCGCAGCCCACCCCGGTCTTGCGGTCGGCGATGGCACGCACCTCGGCCTCGGCCGGAGTGTACGGCGTGTTGCGGGCGTCGATCACGACGAAGTCGTTGCCGAGCCCGTGCATCTTCAGGAATTCGCGGGTCATGACCGCCGTTATATGGCGACCGGGCCCACGGAGTCCATGGCCGCACGGGTTGGCCGCGGCAAAGAGTTCACGGCTTCACTGGGTCTCCGCCCAACCGGTGTCCGCTCCACCGGTATCCGCCATGTCCCCCTCGGGCAAGGCGGCGCCCGATGCGGGGGGGATGCCCTCCAGCATGTCGAGCAGCCGGGCGAGCGCATCCTCCGACTCGGCCCGGGGCGGTGTTCCACCGGTGCGCTCCCACGCCTCGTAATCCCAGCCGGCGGCGCCCATCGCCATGTCGGGCAGGGTGAAACGCCCATCAGCGGCGTCGGCGGGCGGCCTGTCCATGCGGGACAACCAGACCAGCAGGGCCAGCGACACGGTGACGCCGGCCACCCAAGCCCACAGAACATCGCTGTTGTTCATGGCGACCTCCCGGCTTTTTGCCAAGGCAGGGCGTGACGGGGCCGTTCCCGGAGGATGCGCCCCATTCCATGGACTTCGGGTGTCCGCGGCGGCGCACAATGGGACTTCCGGTCATATGCGGAAGGAGGGATGGGCGGTCAGGCGCCCCCTTGGTCAGGCGCCCCTTCAGGCGCCTTTGAAGACCAGATGCTTGGAGGCGGCGAAGTTCAGGGCCATGCCGGACAGCGAACCGGCGGCGACGGCCAGCACCGGATGGGCCTCGGCCAGCGGCAGGGCGGCCTCCAGCCCGACCGACACGCCGTAATTCACGGCGCCGCCGAAGGCGTTGGCGGCCAGGAAGGTCGCCCACTGGCGGTACAGCGGCGCGTCGGCGGCGCCGCGGAAGGTGAAGGCGCGGTTCAGCGCGAAGGTCGTGGTGGCGGCGGCCAGATAGGCCGGGACGCGGGCGGCGAAGAACTCCAGCCCGGCGCCGAACACCAGCGCATAGACGACCGCCGTGTCCACCACCAGCCCGACCACGCCGACGAGGCCGAACTTGCCGAACTGCACGGCCAGCCGCCCGAGCCGGCTGCCGGACAGCGCATCGGAAAGACCGCCCACGGTCAGGACCCGGCGGTCTTGCGGACCGGGTGGACGCCCGGCGCGGGGATGGACAGGTAGCGCATCCGCTTCGCCTCGCGCCGGCCCAGCGTGACCGTGTCGAGGATCAGGCCGCAGGTCAGGCTGAGGAAGCCCAGCAGCATAAGCCCGGTGGACAGCACGGCGGTGGGCAGGCGCGGCACCAGACCGGTGTGCAGGTAGGTCGCCACCACCGGCCAGGCGAGGATCACCGACGCCGCGGCCAGCGCCGCGAAGATGGCGAAGAAGAAGGGCAGGGGACGCTCCTCCTTCACCAGATTGACGATGGTGCGCAGGATGCGGACGCCGTCGCGGATGGTGTTCAGCTTGCTGTGCGACCCCGGCGGGCGGTCCTTGTAGGGGGCCTTGATCTCGGCGATGGGCATGTTCAGCTCCAGCGCGTGGACGGTCAGCTCCGTCTCCGTCTCGAAGCCGCTGGCCAGCGCCGGGAAGGACTTGATGAAGCGCCGCGAGAAGACGCGGTAGCCGGACAGCATGTCCTGGATGCGGTTGCCGAAGATCAGCGCGACCATGCCGGTCAGCAGCTTGTTGCCGAAACGGTGGCCGGGCCGGTAGGCCTTGACGATCTCGGTGACGCGGGCGCCGTTGACCATGTCGAGCTGGTCGTCCCACAACCGCTTCACCATCAGCGGGGCGGAGGGCGCGTGGTAGGTGTCGTCGCCGTCCACCAGCACATACACGTCCGCCTCGATGTCGGAGAACATGCGGCGCATGACGTTGCCCTTGCCCTGCAACGGCTCGTGCCGGACCACCGCGCCGGCGGCCTTCGCCACCTCCACCGTGCGGTCGGACGAGTTGTTGTCGTAGACGTAGACGGTGGCGTCGGGCAGGGCCGCCCGGAAGTCGCGCACCACCGAGGCGATCGCCGCCTCCTCGTTGTAGCAGGGGATCAGGACCGCCACGACGGGCGCCCTGTCCGGGTCCGTGTCCGGCGCTGCGGATGCGGCGGGGCTGGGGCGGTCGGCCTGTCGGTCGGCCTGTCGGTCGATGGTGGAGACGGTCATGACGGTGCGCTTCGAAACGGTGCCGGTGTGGGGTTAAACAGCACAATCGCCTGATTTAATCCACTGACCTTTCAAGGTCCGCCATTCGACGCACCGCGCAGAGGTTCAGCGGCTCGCCCAGGTTGTTGGGGACGGTCCGGCAGTTGTCCTGCTCGACCCGCAGCCCCAGCAGGGCGGCGGCCTTCGCCGCGCCGGGCGTGTCGGGGATGGTGCTGAGCATCAGGAAGCGCCCGCGGTGCGCTCCCACCTTGTCCTGCATCAAGGCGAGGTAGCCGTTGCCGACCGAATCCGGTTGAAGGAAGTTGGACTGGATGCGCACGAAATGGATGCGCGGCGGGAAGGCGGGGATGACGTGGGAGATCGCCCAGTATCCGCCCATCAGCACCATGGTGTCGTCCGGGTCCTCGATGGGTGGCACGGCGGCCTCCACCCAGCGCTCGCTCCACGGCACGCGGCCCCAGTCGGCGGGCCGGGCGGTCGCCTGGACCAGCACCAGCAGCGCTGCCGCCAGGACGAGCGCCGCCCGGCGCGGCACCGGCAGCAGCCCCGCCGCCATGACGACGGCGAGCGGGGCCAGCATCTCCAGCGGCACCACATAGCGGTAGATGCAGAACATCGCCGCCCACAGCGCATAGACCACCGCCATGGCGGTCAGCAGGTAGCGGGTGGCCGCCCGTTCGGCCAGCGCCGCCGAAGGCCGGCGGAAGGCCCGCCCGAGCAGCGCCAGCGCGGCGGCGACCGGCACCAGAAGGAACAGCACCAGGACGCGCAGGTCGAAGAAGGGCACCTCCCCGACCTTCAGCGGGGCGAAGGGGAAGACCAGCGGAAAGAGCAGCCGCTCCAGCCGCGAGTCCGGGAAGAAGCTGACGTTGACGTAGCCGGAGAGGGCCGCGAAGGGCGACTTGAAAACGTGGTTCATGTGCGGGAAGACGGGATTCCCGTACTCCACCCACAAATGGGCCATCCAGAAGCCGCCGCACAGCGCCAGCCCGCCCAGCACCCCGATGCCGAAGAAGAAGGACAGCCACAGCCGCCGCCAGGGCCGCGCCGGCAGAACCAGGAAGGCGAGGCAGAGCCCGACCGCGTAGATCACCGTGGGATTCTTCATCCCCATCGCCGCCCCGGCCATCAGCCCCGCCGCGGCGACCCGCGCGAAGGCGCCGGGCGCCGGCCCGTCGATCAGGCGCGGCAGCGACCCCGCCACCACGACGAGCGCGCCGAGCACGCCCAGGCTGACCATGTTGTCGTGGAAGGTGGTGCCGAGCAGCCCCAGCGTGCCGCCGCCGAAACCGGCCATGACCGCCAGCAGGGCGGCCAGCGCCACCCGCCCCCAGGCCGTGCCGGTGCGCAGCGTGGCGTGGGCCAGCAGGAACATCAGCGCCAGATTGAGTCCGTGCAGCGTCCCCCAGACGAAGCCCGCCGCGCGGGCCGGCAGATGGGCGGCGAGCAGGTAGAAGGGCACGTCCAGCAGGGGGTTGTAGAAGCTGGGCATCTGCGCCGGCAGCATGTCCATCCCCAGCCGCCCGGTCAGCAGGGCGTAGGCGTTGTACCAGTGGTAGTTCCGCAAGTCCCAGTTGGCGTCCATGCCCAAAGCCAGCCCGAGCAGGCCGTAGAGCGGGGGCGCCAGCAGCAGGAAGGCGAGCGCCGCGGTGCGCGGGCGGCGGGCGGTGGGGAGAAGCGTCATGGAGGTGGCAGAACCCAGGGAAGCGTCGGCCCCTTGGTAGGCGAGGGGATGTCCCGCATCAAGGACCGGATGCCGGGACGGTGGCGGCGGAGAGAAATTGAAAGCAATTTCGTTTCGTCCGGCTGTGTTCCAGGATGCGGAATCGCCCCTTGCGGGCGGGGATTGCGGAAAGCTTCCTCTGGCAATGGCGGGACGGGTCTGCTATTCACCGGAACTCCGCATGCACACGCTTGCGCCTCTTTGCGCGACAGGATTCTGGCGATGGAAAAGTTTACGGTTCTCACCGGTGTTGCGGCGCCGCTGCCGATGATCAACGTCGACACCGACATGATCATTCCCAAGCAATTCCTGAAGACCATCAAGCGGACCGGGCTGGGCAAGCATCTTTTCGACGAGATGCGCTACACCCCGGAAGGCGCCGAGGTCGCGGAATTCGTCCTCAACAAGCCGGCCTACCGCAGCGCCAAGATCCTGGTGTCGGGTGAGAATTTCGGCTGCGGCTCGTCGCGCGAGCACGCGCCGTGGGCGCTGGCCGACTTCGGCATCCGCTGCATCATCGCGCCGAGCTTCGCGGACATCTTCTTCAACAACTGCTTCAAGAACGGCATCCTGCCGATCAAGCTGCCGAAGGAGCAGGTGGACCTGCTGCTCGACGACGCCTCGCGCGGGTCGAACGCCATCGTTTCGGTGGACCTGGAACGCCAGGAGATCACCGGTCCGGACGGCGGCAAGATCGGCTTCGAGGTCGATCCCTTCCGCAAGCATTGCCTGCTGAACGGTCTGGACGACATCGGCCTGACCATGCAGCAGGCCGCCTTCATCGACCAGTATGAAGGCAAGCAGCGCGGCGGCCAGCCCTGGCTGTGGGGCTGATCCGGGCCAACCGCCCGGAGCCGACCGATACGGGCCATGACGGCCTTGCGGACCGGCCGCGCCGGAACCACCTTCCGGCCTGTCGGTCCGCGGATTAGACAACACTGATAAAGTCTCCAGATGGGGAGTGCGTGCGCCATGCCCGCCAACAAGAAGCTTCTGTTTTTGCCCGGCGACGGGATCGGTCCGGAGGTCATGCGCCAGGTGCGCCGGGTCATCGACTGGCTCGACCGCAAGCGCAACGTCACCTTCGACGTCACCGAAGGGCTGGTCGGCGGTGCGGCGATCGACGCCTACGGCGTTCCCCTGAAGGACGAGACGCTGGCCGACGCGCTGGCTGCGGACGCGGTGATGCTGGGTGCCGTCGGCGGCCCGAAGTGGGACAACCCGACCGACTACACCAAGCGTCCGGAAGCCGGCCTGCTGTCGCTGCGCAAGGAGCTGGGGCTGTTCGCCAACCTGCGCCCGGCGGTGGTCTTCGACGCGCTGGTCGACGCCTCGACCCTGAAGCCCGAGGTCATCAAGGGCCTGGACATCCTGATCGTCCGCGAGCTGACCGGCGGCGTCTATTTCGGTGAGCCGCGCGGCATCACCGACATCGGCAACGGCGAGCGCCGCGGCGTCAACACCCAGGTCTACACGACCAGCGAGATCCGCCGCGTCGCCCGCGTCGCCTTCGAGCTGGCCCGCAAGCGCGGCAACAAGCTCCACTCGATGGAGAAGGCCAACGTGATGGAATCGGGCCTCCTGTGGCGCCAGGAAGTCACGAAGCTCCATCAGGAGGAGTTCTCCGACGTCACGCTGGAGCACATGTACGCCGACAACGGCGCCATGCAGCTCCTGAAGAACCCGAAGCAGTTCGACGTGATCGTCACCGACAACCTGTTCGGCGACATCCTGTCGGACGAGGCGGCGATGATGACCGGCTCGCTCGGCATGCTGCCGTCGGCCTCGCTCGGCGCGCCGGACGCCAACGGCAACCGCAAGGCGCTGTACGAGCCGGTGCACGGCTCCGCCCCGGACATTGCGGGCCGGGACCTCGCCAACCCCTGCGCCACGCTGCTGTCCTTCGCGATGTGCCTGCGCTACTCGTTCAACATGGACGAGGAGGCGAAGATGCTGGAGAAGGCCGTGCAGAACGTGCTGTCGGGCGGCATGCGCACCGCGGACATCATGGCGCCGGGCATGGCCCGCTGCTCCACGACCGTGATGGGCGACTCGATCCTGCGCGAGCTGGACAAGCTGGCCTCCTGACCGGCGGCCCGCCCGGCCTGACGGCACCGGCGAAAAAGAAAGCCCCTCTCCTGTCCGGGAGAGGGGCTTTTTTCGTCGGTGCGCTCAGTCGCCTTCGCCCGGGCGTATGGCGGCCCCGCGCCCGCCATGGCTCGCCTGCCCGCCCTTCCGCCCGGCTTCGGCGGCCAGGGATGGGTTGCGCGAGAAGCTGCGGGAGGATGCCGGCACGCTGCGGCCTCCCTTCCGCCCCGCTTCCGCGGCGAGTTCGGGGTTCTTGGAAAAGCTGCGCTTGTCCGCCGGCACGCTTTCTCCGCCCTTGCTGGCGATCTGGCGCTGCCGGTCACGGTCCATCGACGCGAAGCCGCGGTTCGATGTGCGACCGCTCCCGGTTTGGCCTTCGGTCTGGCCGTTGTCTTTCGAGGCCATCTTCAACCTCCACCTCTGCCACATGTCGGAAACCGATGGGGTGCGACTTGGTTCCGCAACCCTATTCCGCACAGGGCGTGGGTCCGGTTTCGTCGGCACCCGTAAGTGGCAGAGGGTCGGTTGTGGGCCTCAGCCCGCCGCCTCCAGCGCCCGGATCGCCTCCGCCATCGCGACGAGGCGCCGGGCGTTCTCGACGTGCAGATTCTCCACCAGCCGCCCGTCCACCAGCACCACCCCCTTGCCCTGGGCGACAGCCTCGGCGTGGGCCTGGATGATGCGGTGGGCCTGGGCGATCTCGGCCTCGCCGGGGGCGAAGGCCGTGTTGCAGGCGGCGATGGTCTTCGGGTGGATCAGCGTCTTGCCGTCGAAGCCAAGCTCGCGGCCCTGCCGGCAGGACTCGGCGAAGCCCGCGTCGTCGTTCAGGTCGAGATGCACCCCGTCGAGGATGGCGAGGCCGTAGGCCCGCGCCGCCAGCAGGCAGAGCCCCAGGCTGGTCAGCATCGGCAGCCGGTCGCGCGTGTGGGCCGCGTGCAGATCCTTGGCGAGGTCGGAGGTGCCCATGACCAGACCGCCCAGCTTCGGGCTGGCCCCCGCGATCTCCTTCGTGTTCAGCATGCCGAGCGGCGTTTCCATCATGCACCAGATGGTCTGCCCCTCCGGCGAGCCGTTGGCGCGCAGCACCGCCTCCGCCTGACGGACCATATCGGCGCTTTCCACCTTGGGCAGCAGCACGGCGTCGGCCCCGCTGGAGGCCGCCATCACGAGGTCGTCATAGCCCCAGGCGGTGTTCAGCCCGTTGGTGCGGACCACCAGCTCGCGCCCGCCGTAGCCGCCCGCGGCGATGGATGCCCGGATGGTGGCGCGGGCCTCCGCCTTGGCGTCGGGGGCGACGGCGTCCTCCAGGTCAAGGATCAGCCCGTCGGCGGGCAGCGAGCGCCCCTTCTCCAGCGCGCGGGCGTTCGAGCCGGGCATGTAGAGCACGCTGCGGCGCGGGCGGGCGGTGGCGGCCATGGCATTTCCCCCAGGGTTTCGGCGCGGTTGTCCGCGCGGTTGTCCGGTGTGTTCGCCGCAGGATTAACCGCCGGGGAACGCGCTGTCCATGCGGCGCGTGGTGCGTGGGCCGGCGAAACTCTGGTCTGCATGGAAACATCCCCAGCGTGTGGCGCGGACGGTTTAGGATGCGCCCCCAACCTTTCGGATCGTCCGCCCATGAAGACCGTCATTTCGATCCAGTCCCACGTCGCTTACGGCTATGTCGGCAACCGGGCCGCGGTGTTCCCGCTGCAACGGCTGGGCTGCGACGCCATCGCGGTGAACACGGTGCAATTCTCCAACCACACCGGCTACGGCGAATGGACCGGGCAGGTCTTCACGGCGGAGCATGTGGCCGACCTGATGGACGGCGTGGCGGCGCGCGGCGTCCTGCCGGGCTGCGACGCGCTGCTGTCCGGCTACATGGGCGACGTCGGGCTGGGTCAGGTGATCGTGGAGACGGCGGGCCGGCTGAAGGCCGCCAACCCGCGGGCCGTCTACGCCTGCGACCCGGTGATGGGCGACGTCGGGCGCGGCTTCTTCGTGCGTCCGGGCCTGCCGGAGTTCATCCGCGACCACGCCGTTCCCGCCGCCGACCTGATGACCCCCAACCAGTTCGAGCTGGAATATCTGACGGGCCGGACGGTGGAGACGCTGGACGACGCGCTGGCCGCCAGCGCGGCGCTGCGGGCGCGCGGGCCGCGGCTGGTTCTGGTGACCAGCCTGACCCGCAAGGACGCCGACCCCGGCCACATCGAGATGCTGGCCGACGACCGGGACGGCGCCTGGCTGGTTTCCACCCCGCGTTTGCCGCTGGACCCGCCGCCCAACGGGTCGGGCGACGCGGTGGCGGCGCTGTTCCTGGCCCATTACCTGAAGGCTTTCGATCCGGCCCAGGCGCTGGAGCAGGCCGCGGCGGCCATCTACGCCATCTTCCAGACCACCCGCCGGATGGGCACGCGGGAGCTGCAACTGATCGCCGCGCAGGACGAGTTCGTGAACCCGAGCCAGCGCTTCGCGGTCACCCGCGTCCGGTAAGCCACCCACGACAAGCGCCCCGGACGGCGCGAACAGAGGAAAGACATGCGGATTTGCGTTTACGCCGGGTCCAACCCCGGCACCAACCCGGCCTATGGCGAGGCCGCAGAAGAGCTTGGCCGCCTCATGGCGGAGCGTGGCATCGGCCTCGTCTATGGCGGCGGGCGGACCGGCCTGATGGGGCGGATCGCCGATTCGGTCCTGGCGGCGGGCGGCACGGTGACCGGCATCATCCCGCAATTCCTGATGGACAAGGAGGTCGGCCACCAGGGGCTTCAGGACCTGCGCATCGTCTCCACCATGCACGAGCGCAAGGCCCTGATGGCGGAACTGTCGGACGGCTTCATCGCGCTGCCCGGCGGCATCGGCACGCTGGAGGAGCTGTTCGAGGTGTGGACCTGGGCGCAGCTCGGCCGCCACGACAAGCCCTGCGGCCTGCTCAACGCCGCCGGCTTCTACGACGGGCTGGCGGGGTTCCTCGACCATGTGGCGGGAGAGCGCTTCATGCAGCCCAAGCACCGCGCCATGCTGATCGTGCGGGACGGCGCGGCGGGCATCCTGGACGCCTTCGCGGCCTACCAGCCGCCGGCGGTGGAGAAGTGGCTGGACAAGGCGCGCACCTGACCCGGCGCTGGACCCGGCGCTGGACCCGGACGGGCCTTACGGCTCGAAAAGCTTTTTCATCAGGGCGTTCCAGTCGCGCTTGAACTGGGTGCCGAAGTCCACCTCGGCGACCGCGTTGCCCCGGCCCGCGGGCCGGACGATGGCCGCCGCCCGGGTGTCGGGCTGGGTCTTCGCCTTGCGCTGAACGGTGACGGCCCGCTTCTTCGGGGGCGGGTCGGGCTTGCGGGCGGGCAGGGGCGCGGCGGTGACCGTGACGACCGGCGCCGCCCCGGTCCGGGAGTTCCGGGAAAAGGCGTCGTTGCACAGGCCCCCCTCGCGCGCCTGGGCCAACGCCTCGCCGTCGAGCAGCCAGCAATCGACGCTGCCCGCCGCGGCTGCGGGGGCGGGCTGGATCGGTGCCGTCAGAAGAAGCGCCAGCGTCAGTGCACCGCACTGGAACCGCCAAGCCATGCTCCGCCGTCTCCCTCGCCGTTGGACCGACGTTCAGCAATACAACGCCGGGCGCCTGCATATCTTCGGCGCGAAACGGGAGTATGGCGGCATCGCCGTGGTAACACGGGTGGCGCCAGGGGTGGCTGGTGCGGGCCGGTCCGTCAGGTCAGATGCTGCTGGCGCAGGTAGTCCTCGGACTGCATCTCCATCAGGCGGCTGACCGTGCGTTCGAATTCGAAGGCGTGGGTGCCCTCGGGGTACAGCCGCTCCGGCGGGCCTTCGGCGGCGACCACGAGGTTGACCTTGTGCTCGTACAGGGCGTCGATCAGGGTCATGAAGCGCTTGGCTTCGTTGCGCAGCTCGTCCTTCATCGTCGGCACGCTGTGGATCAGCACGGTGTGGAAATGCGTCGCGATGGCGATGTAGTCGGCGGCCCCCAGCGGCTTGCCGCACAGGCTCCAGAAATCGGCCATGGCCACGCATCTGGCGGCGCAGGCGATCTCCACCCGCCGGCCCTGGACCAGCAGATGGGTCGGCTCGCCCCCGGCGCCGTCGGTCAGCGCCTCGAAGGTTTGGCGAATCCTGGAATCGGTGTCCGGGCCGAGCGGCCAGAAATAGACGGGCTTGCCCTGAAGCCGGTCCAGCCGGTAGTCGGTCGGCCCTTCCAGAGCCAGCACGTCCAGCTTCTCCTTCAGCAGGGCGATGAAGGGCAGGAACAGCTCCCGCTGGAGCCCGTCCTTGTAAAGCATGTCCGGCGGCCAGTTGGAGGTCGCCACCACCACCACGCCCAGGTCGAACAGGCTGGTGAACAGCCGGCCCAGGATCATCGCGTCCACGACGTTGGTGACGTGGAACTCGTCGAAGCAGAGCAGCCACGCCTCGTCGGCCAGGGCGCGGGCCAGCTCGGGCAGGGAATCGTCGGCGTCCTTGGCCTTCCCCTTGCCGGACTGGCGGTGCTGGTGGATGCGCTCGTGCACCTCCAGCATGAATTCGTGGAAATGGACGCGGCGCTTCTTCTCCACCGGGGCGGTGTCGAAGAACAGGTCCATCAGCATCGACTTGCCGCGCCCGACGCCGCCGTACATGTAGAGGCCCTGCGGCGCCTCCACCGGCTCCGGACGCGGGCGGCCCAGCCCGAAACGCTCCAGCCAGCCGGCCTTCGCCCCGCCGGCCTTCCCGGCGGCGGGCTGGGGGCTGTAGCCCTTCAGCGCCTTGTGAAGGCTCTGGAGCTTCTCGGCGGCCAGTTCCTGGTCGGGGTCGGGGCGCAGCGTGCCGGTGCCGCGGCGGGCCCGGTAGAGCGAAAGCGGTCCGTCAGACATGGATTTCGCGGGTCTCGGCTGGGAAAGGTCTTACGTAGCCGATGCTGCACCGCAGGGCAACGCCCGATGCCGGGATGCTGGTCCGATCCCGCCGGCGGGGTTTCACCACGGAGACACGGAGACACGGGGGGATGGCGGGCGCCGGCCTTTGCGACGGCGCGCAGAAAGGCGGAGGCCGGAGCGTTCCCGGTGGGATCTCTCTGTGTCTCCGAGTCTCTGTGGTGACCCGCCCGCCGCCACGATGAGGCGCTCAGGAACCTCAGCCGATCACCACGCGGTTGCGGCCCTGGCGCTTGGCCTCGTAGAGCGCGGCATCGGCCCGGCGGACGGTGTGCTCGTAGTCCGGATGGCCGTCGTGCAGGGCCGCCCCGATCGAGGCGGTGACCCGCAACCCGTCCCCGGCGCCGTGGAACGGATGCTCCTCCACCATCCGCCGCAGCCGTTCGGACTTCATGCGCAGCGACGCCTCGTCCATCTCGGTCAGCAGGAGCAGGAACTCCTCCCCGCCGTAGCGGAAGACGAAATCGCCGGCCCGGACGTGGGCGTGCAGCAGTTCGGCCATGTCGGTCAGGACCGAATCGCCCGCCTGGTGGCCCAGCGTGTCGTTGATCGTCTTGAAATGGTCGGCGTCCATCAGAAGCACGGCGAAGGGCTTTCCATGGCGCAGGCTGATGCTCACCTCGCGCTGGAAGATGGCCGGCATGAAGCGCCGGGTCAGAAGACGGGTCAGCGGGTCGCGCCCGCCTTCGATCTCCATCGCCTTCCCGATGACGGTGCCGAGGAGATAGGCGATTTCCGTGACGTCGTTGTTCAGTTCCTTCACGAAGGCAGGGGTGATCCAGCCGCCTTCCACCGCCGCGGATACCTTGGCGCCGATGCGGTCGGTGCGCTCGCGGATGCGGTCCAGCTCCGTCACGCGGCCGAAGGTCAGCTCCGCCTTGTGGTTCAGCCACAGGCCGAAATCGGAGGATTCGATGCCGGGCGGGTTCGCGCGGTTGCTGTCGTCGTGCGCGTAGAAGGAAACCACCGTGTTGCGCAGCCAGTCGAACAGCGACGATTTCAGCCGCTCGCCCTCCAGCGCCAGGTTGGGGCCGCTCATGAACATCTTCAGGGATTGCTGGTGACGGACATTGCCCAGCAGGTCGCCCAGATAGGCTTCGTGCATGTTGTCCAGAACGGTGTCCAGCAATTCGCCGACGAACAGGATGGCGGCGGCGGTCTGCGCGCGGCTGAGGTTGGCGGCCAGCAGGCGGGCCGACAGCTCCTTCTTGATGATGCGCATCCCGGCGTTGACCAGCGTCAGCGGGATGTTGATGCGGGCGTGGATCAGCCCGACCTGATAGTTCTGTTCGAGCACCGCCGCGATGGCCTCGTCGGTGGAGGCCGTGAAGAGGGCGCCGATCCAGCGCGCCAGCGACGGGCGCAGCCGTTCCTGGACCAGCGTGTGGTTGAGGAAGGTGTTGCTGTCCGGGCGGTCCAGCAGGACCGCGTAGAAGATGTCCGAGATCGCGTCGGCGTCGGCGAGCGCGATGGCCGTCACGCGCTCGCGCACGGCGGGTTCGGTGTCCGTCCACAGCGACGACAGCGTGGCGGCGAGGATCGCGGCCTTGCGGTCTTTCTGGCTGTCCATCGTCCCTGTTCCTTTGCCGTCCCTGTTCCTCAGCGCGCCTTCCCCGGCCCTTGCGGATTTGTAGCGCCCGCGGACCGTCACGCATAGCGACAATCGAGCGTCTGACCGGGCAGGTTCATTGATGCACTAAGGTTAAACTTCCGTTATGGTTTTCGCGCAAGATTGGAGGTGGCCGGCACCCGGCGCCGCCACACGTGGGTTTGCCTTGCGGGCGGTACCGCGCCGGCGCGCCCGATCGGTCAGCGTGCGGAGATTTGTTCACAGCCATGGCCAGCCGCAATCCGGTTCGCGACGCGAACCCGCCGCCCGCCGGAAGGGGGGAACGGCTGTTCGAGATTTTGGGGTCGGTGCGCTTCCTGATGAGGGCGTCCGGCGTGGCCTTCATCGTCGTGGTCAACGCGATGATCGGCTATGGCGTCTGGCAGCGCCACAGCGAGGCGGTCCAGGGGGCCGAGCGCTCCACCCGCAACCTCGCCCGCATCCTGGAGGAGCAGGCGGTCCGCACGGTGTTCAGCGTGGACCTGCTGCTGTCCGATCTGGTGACCGTCCTGGACACCCACCCGCAGGCCCGCACCGTGGCGGCGCCGTCCGTGAACGCCCTTCTGCGCAACCGGCGCGACGCCATCGGCCCGATTTCCGGCCTGATCGTGGTGGACGAAACCGGCCGCCCGCTGCACCATTCCGCCGACACCAGCCCGCCCCGCTTCGACCTGACCGACCGGCCCTATTTCGCGGCCCACCGTGACGGAAGGGGGGATGGAAGCGATGACGGAAGCGGGGCGGGCGGCGGCCTGCACGTCGGGGCGCCGATCGCCAGCATCGCCTTTCCCGGCACCTACGTCATTCCGATGAGCCGCCGCTGGTCCCATCCGGACGGCAGCTTCGCCGGGGTTGTGGTGGCCATGATCAACCCGCTGCGTCTGGGCGCCGGCTTCGAGGGGTTGCGGCTCGGGCTGGA
Organism: Azospirillum isscasi; assembly: GCF_030849505.1. GTDB lineage: Bacteria > Pseudomonadota > Alphaproteobacteria > Azospirillales > Azospirillaceae > Azospirillum > Azospirillum isscasi. Next base: position 21,533 of record NZ_JAUJFI010000087.1, read on the forward strand.
GGGCACGGTCACCCTGGCGCTGGCCGACGGCACGGTGCTGATCCACCGCCCCTGGGACGAGGGCCGCAAGCGCCTCGCCAAGCTGGCCGACTGGCCGGAGGTCGACGCCGTGCTGCGCACGCAGGACGCGGCGACGCTGGACAGCGTGCTGCCGACCGACGGGCGCCCGAGCATCGCCAGCGTCCGCCGCGTCGCCGACTATCCCTTCATCGTCGCCGCCACCCTGCCGAAGGCCGAGGCGCTGGGCGAATGGAAACGCGACAGCGCGGTGTGGATCGCGATGGGCCTCGCCATGTCCGTCGTCATCGCCCTGCTGACCTGGTACGTGGAGCGGCAGCAGGCCCGGCGGGAGCAGGACCAGAGCCGGCTGGAGCGCGCTTCCCGCCGCATCCGCGGCATTCTGGACTCCATGGTGGACGCGGTGGTCACCATCGATTCCCACGGCACCATCGAGACCTTCAACCCTGCGGCGGAGCGCATGTTCGGCTACGCCGAGGCGGAAGTGGTGGGGCAGAGCGTCAACATCCTGCTGCCGGAAGCCTTCCGCGCCGGCCATGACCGGTCGATGGCCGAGTACCGCCCGAACGCCGGTTCGCGCATCATCGGCAACGACCGCGAGGTTCTGGCGCTGCGCCGCGACGGCGGCACCTTCCCGATGAATCTGGCGGTCAGCGAACTGCGGCTGGGCGGGCAGGGCGGGGCCGCGCGCCGCGTCTTCGTCGGCGTCATCCGCGACATCACCAAGCGCAAGCAGCAGGAGGCCGAACTGCTCGCCTCCAAGAGCCAGGCGGAGATGGCCAACCGCGCCAAGTCCGAATTCCTGGCCAACATGAGCCACGAGCTGCGCACGCCGCTGAACGCCATCATCGGCTTTTCGGAAATCCTGGACAGCGAGTTCTTCGGCAAGCTGAACGACCGCCAGAAGGCTTGCGCCAAGGACATCCACGACAGCGGCAAGCATCTGCTGGACATCGTGAACGCCGTGCTCGACATGTCGAAGATCGAGGCGGGCCGCTACGAGCTGTCCGAAGAGGTGATCGACCCCTGCGAGGCGGTGGCCCAGTGCCTGACCATGGTCCGCGACCGCGCCGCCGACAGCGGGGTGGACCTGCGCAACAACGTGTCCGGCGGCCTTCCCGCCATCTGGGTGGACCGCCGCGCCTTCAAGCAGGTGCTGCTGAACCTGCTGTCCAACGCGGTGAAGTTCACGCCGGAGGGCGGCAGCGTTACCCTGGCCGCCCGCGTCGAGGAGGACGGCGCCCTGGCCCTGTCGGTGACCGACACCGGGATCGGCATCCCGAAGGAGTTCATGGAGCACATGTTCAAGCCCTTCCGGCAGGCCGACAACTCCTCCAGCCGCCAGTTCGAGGGCACCGGGCTGGGGCTGTCCATCTCCAAGAACTTCATGGAGCTGCATGGCGGTTCGCTGACCTGCGCCAGCACCCCCGGGGCCGGAACCACCATGACGCTGCGCCTGCCCGCCGAGCGCGTGGTGAAGCCGGAGGACACCGCCACGAAGATCGCCGCCGCGCTGGTGTGATGGCCTTCCGACGGCCACGCTGCAAAGAAAAAGGCGCCTCGCGGCGCCTTTTTTAGTCCGGGAACGTCCGTCCCCGGCGATCGGGTGCGGGAGGGCGATGCCCCCCGCATTCCCTTTGTGCCGATCAGACGTCCAGCAGCAGGCGCCGCGGGTCTTCGATGTTCTCCTTGATGCGGACGAGGAAGGTCACCGCCTCCTTGCCGTCGATGATGCGGTGGTCGTAGGACAGGGCCAGATACATCATCGGGCGGATTTCGATCTTCCCGTTCACGACGACCGGACGGTCCTGGGTCTTGTGCATGCCCAGGATGGCCGACTGCGGCGGGTTGATGATCGGGGTGGACATCAGCGAGCCGTAGACGCCGCCGTTGGAGATGGTGAAGGTACCGCCGGTCAGCTCGTCCATCGACAGCTTGCCGTCGCGGCCCTTCTTGCCCAGCTCGCCGATCTTGCCCTCGATCTGGGCGAAGCCGAGCTTGTCGGCGTCGCGGACGATCGGAACCACCAGACCCTGCGGCGTGCCGACGGCGACGCCGATGTCATAGTAGTTCTTGTAGACAAGATCGGTGCCGTCGATCTCGGCGTTGACCGCCGGGATCTCCTTCAGCGCCTGGATGGCGGCCTTCACGAAGAAGGACATGAAGCCGAGACGCACCTTGTGGCGCTTCTCGAAGAAGTCCTTGTACTCGTTGCGCAGCGCCATGACGTTGGTCATGTCCACCTCGTTGAAGGTGGTCAGCATGGCGGCGCTGTTCTGGGCCTCCTTCAGGCGCTCGGCGATGCGCTGGCGCAGGCGGGTCATGCGGACCCGCTCCTCCTGCGCGGCGCGCGGACGGTCGCCCGCGGTGCCGGCGGTCCACTGGTACTTCTGCGGCGCGGCGGCCGGAGCGGCAACCGGGGCCGGCTTGGCGGCGTGGTCGATCACGTCGCCCTTGGTGATGCGCCCGTCCTTGCCCGTGCCGGCGATCTGCGAGGCGTCGATGCCCTTCTCGGCGACCAGCTTGCGGGCCGGGCGGAGTCGAGCTGCGCCTGCACCCGCGGGCCGG
>NZ_JAUJFI010000088.1 GCF_030849505.1 Azospirillum isscasi
GCCCCGGTGCTGGAGTCGCCGGGCGAGGCCGACCTGACCGCCCATGTGGACTTCGCCGCCATCGCCGCCGCCGCGCGGGACGGCGGGGCGGAGAGCTTCGGGCCGGTGGACCAGGGCGACTGGCTGGTCCGGCTGGGCATCCAGCCGCGCGCCGCCGCGCTGAAGCGCGGCGCCACCGCGAAGCAGGCCGCCGACATCGACTCCGCACTGGCCCGCTTGATCGCGCCGGACCAAATGGGCACCCTCTTCAAGGTTCTGGCCCTCGCCTCGCCTGGCCTAGGGGCGCCGGCGGGCTTCGAAAGCCCTGAACAGGCATCACAATAAGAGACAGCGACAGCAAAGGGACGGGTTCGTGATTACGCTTGGCGCGCTGAACGACATCACCCACATCCGACACGCCTTCTTCACCCGCACCGGCGGCGTGTCGACGGGGCTGTACGCCTCGCTGAACGCCGGCTTCGGGTCCGGGGACGCGCCCGCCGCCGTGGCGGAGAACCGCGCGCGCGCCGCCGCCCGGATGGACGTGCCGCCGGAACGCCTCATCACCTGCTATCAGGTGCACAGCCCGACCTGCGTCGCCGTCACCGAGCCCTGGACGCCCGATCGGGCGCCCCACGCCGACGCCATGGCGACCGACCGTCCGGGCATCGCGCTGGGCATCCTGACCGCCGACTGCGCCCCGGTGCTGTTCGCCGACGAGAAGTCCCGCGTGATCGGCGCGGCCCATGCCGGATGGAAGGGCGCCAAGGGCGGCGTGCTGGAGGCGACCATCGAGCGCATGGAGGAGCTGGGGGCCAAGCGCAAGCGCATCGTCGCCGCCATCGGCCCGTGCATCGCCCAGCGCTCCTACGAGGTCGGACCGGAATTCCCCGCCCCCTTCCTGTCGGAAGACCCGCGCAACCGCGACTATTTCGCGCCGGCCCGCCGGCCCGAGCATTTCCTGTTCGATCTGGCCGGCTACGTCACCCGCCGCCTGGGCGACGCCGGGGTGGAGATCATCCAGCGCTGCCCCAACGACACGGTGGTGGAGGAGGACCGCTTCTTCAGCTACCGCCGCTCCTGCCTGCGCGGCGAGACGGACTACGGGCGCGGCCTGTCGGCCATCGTCCTGCAGGGCTGAAGGCGAAAAGGAATATCCCCACTCTGAAATTGTTGTTACCTCTGACAGATTGCAGAACTACCGATTTCGGGTAAGATCGCAACCAATGGGAGGGCGTTCCGGGGAAGGGAGGCCGGCATGACGATGGACCTGAACCAGGGGGACGTGCACCAGAGGGACACGCATCGGGAGGACCCGCAGCGGGGCGAATGGCGCCGCGGGCGGATGGTGCTCGACAACGGCGATCTGGACGCCGACCACCGGGTGCAGCACGAGCTGATCCGCCGCTTCGTCGGGCTGCCCGGCGACGACTCCGGACGCCGGCAGGCGCTGGCCCTGCTGAACGAGCTGCGCCGCGTCTCGGTCCGCCATTTCCTGCGGGAGGAACGGGTGCAGGCGTCCATGCACTATCCGCATCTGGAGGAGCACAAGGCGCAACACCGCCGGCTGGCCGCCCTGCTGGACGACATCATCGGGCAGGTGGACGCCGGCGAGTCGGCCTTCGAATACGGCTATGTGAAGAGCAAGGCGGACGAACTGCTGCAATTCTGGTTCTTCGACCATTTCGCGAAGGCCGATCTGCCCATGAAATCCTACCTTGCGAAGTTCGCGGTGCGGTGATGCGGGGGGCGCCTGCGGCCACGCTTGCGCCATGCGGGATTCGCAGGGCCGGCTGGCTGCGGCGTCTTGGACCGCCCGTCATGGAACGTTTACATAGGTGCGGCCCTTTGTTATGGTCCGCCGCGTTTTCAAGGGGCGGCGTCGGCATGGGACTGACGGGCGCACCGGAACCTATTCCCTGCAGAGAGAGCCGACTGCGATGAAGGTGCTTGCCGGCAACAGCAACCGTCCGCTGGCCGAGGCCATCTCCACCTGTCTCGGCGTGCCGCTGACCAAAGCGAGCATCCGCCGTTTTTCGGACATGGAGGTGTTCGTCGAAATCCTGGAGAACGTGCGCGGCGAGGACGTGTTCGTGGTCCAGTCGACGTCGTTCCCGGCCAACGACAACCTGATGGAGCTGCTGGTCACCATCGACGCCCTGCGTCGCGGGTCGGCCCGGCGCATCACGGCGGTCCTCCCCTACTACGGCTATGCGCGCCAGGACCGCAAGACCGGCCCGCGCACGCCGATTTCGGCCAAGCTGGTCGCCAACCTCATCACCCAGGCCGGCGCCAACCGCGTGCTGACCATGGACCTGCATGCGGGCCAGATCCAGGGCTTCTTCGACATCCCGACCGACAACCTGATGGCCGCCCCGGTGTTCGAGAAGGACATCCGCGCGACCTTCGAGGACATCGGCGAGGTGACGATGGTGTCGCCGGACGTCGGCGGCGTGGTGCGCGCCCGCTCGCTGGCCAAGCGGCTGGACGCCGATCTCGCCATCATCGACAAGCGGCGCGAGCGCGCCGGCGTGTCGGAGGTGATGAACATCATCGGCGACGTGAAGAACCGCCGCTGCATCCTGCTGGACGACATCGTGGATTCGGGCGGCACGCTGTGCAACGCCGCGGTCGCCCTGATGGACGCCGGCGCGAAGTCGGTCCACGCCTATTGCACCCACGGCGTGCTGTCCGGCGGTGCCGTGGCCCGCGTGGCGGTGTCGCCGCTGGAGCAGCTCGTCACCACCGACAGCATCCAGGCGACCGAGGCGGTGCGCGTGTCCCGCAACATCCGCCAGCTCACCATCGCCCCGCTGCTGGCCGACGCGATTTCCCGCATCAGCGAGGAGCGTTCGGTGTCGAGCCTGTTCTCGTAAGGCGCCCGATTGCAAACGGAAAGCCCTTCCCCTTCGCGGGGGAAGGGCTTTTTTCATGGCGGGGCATCGCCGACTCTTTTCTTGACGCGGCGCCCGGCATGGCTTAATCACCGCGCCCACGCGTCAGCACCCCTGGAGGCTGGCGCTTTTTTCCGTTCAAGGAGTTCATCCGATGACGCAGATCGTTCCGCTCAGCGCCGAAGCGCGCGACCGGGCCGGCAAGGGGACCGCCCGCCAGACCCGTCGTGATGGCCGTATTCCGGCCGTGATCTACGGTGGCAAGCAGGCCCCGATCATGATTTCGCTGGACAAGTTCGCGTTCACCCGCGTCCTGAACCAGCCGGGCTTCTTCACGCACCTGTTCGACATCACGGTCGATGGCGCCACGCACCGGGTCCTGCCGCGCGACGTGCAGTTCCACCCGGTCACCGACGTCCCGCTGCACGTCGACTTCCTGCGCGTCTCCGCCGACACCCGCACCCACGTGCAGGTTCCGGTCGAATTCGTGGACCAGGACAAGTCGCCGGGCCTGAAGCGCGGCGGCGTGCTGAACATCGTCCGCCACGAGCTGGACGTGACCGTCTCCGCCGGCAACATCCCGGAGCACATCACGATCTCCTGCGAAGGCTACGACGTGGGCGATTCGATCCACATCTCCTCGGTGAAGCTGCCGGAGGGTGTGGCCTCGACCATCGCCGACCGCGACTTCACGATCGCGACGATCGTCGCCCCGTCGGGCCTGAAGTCCGAAGAGGCCGAGGGCGCCGAGGCCGCCGCTTCCTGATCGGAAGCCGGCTTGAGGGCTTGCGACGCTTCAGCGTTGCGACAGGGGGCTTCGGCCCCCTGTTTCGTTTCCGGCTTCCGCCGTTTCGAGATGAGGAAAGTTCGCCATGCTGCTGCTGGTGGGATTGGGCAACCCTGGCGCCGAATACGCGCGCAACCGGCACAACATCGGCTTCATGGCGGTGGAGGAGATCGCCCGCCGCCACGGCTTCGGCCCCTGGCGCAAGCGCTTCCAGGGCCAGACCGCCGACGGCACGGTCGGCGGCGAGAAGGTGATCGCCCTGGAGCCGCTGACCTTCATGAACGTGTCCGGCCAGTCGGTCGCCGCCGCACTCCAGTTCTTCAAGCTGAAGCCCGAGAATCTCGTCGTCATCCATGACGAGCTGGACCTTCCCCCCGGCAAGATCCGGGTGAAGAAGGGCGGCGGGCACGGCGGGCACAACGGCTTGCGCTCCATCGACGCGCATGTCGGCAAGGAGTACTGGCGCATCCGCCTGGGCATCGGCCATCCCGGCGACAAGGACCGGGTCAGCGGCTATGTGCTGCACGACTTCGCCAAGGCCGAGCAGAGCTGGCTCGATCCGCTGATCGACGCCGTGGCCGACGCCTTCCCCCTGGTCGTGAAAGGTCAGGCCGAGACTTTCATGAACAAGGTCACCTTGGCGACCGCCCCCGCCAAGTGAGGTTTTCCGTGTCCGTGCGGAACGGAGCGTCGCACCGGACAAAAACACACGCACATTGCGTAAAGTGACCTCATAGCCCGGCAAGGGGCGTGGGGCCGACCGACAGCCCTGGCTTACCGTCCGGGAGAGCGGGTCCCCCCTCCGGCCGCACGCACCGCCTGTGGGGCCTGAAAACGGGGCGGCTGCGCCACTTCTGCCGGGCATCGAATGGCGCTTCTTCCTGCTGCCCGACTGTGCGGACGATGCCGAGGAGATCCGCGGGCAGTTACGCCACACTGACCGCACCTATCGTTCAGCCATGGAACGGCGTTGGACATGCCTAAATTGAGTGGTCAACAAGCATTTGTTGCCGAAATGGCTGCCATAAATAGAGTGAAAGGCCATAACTCGCAATAGATGCCCGGACTAATCAATATGGTAGTCTTTCATCGCAAAAACCATTCGTATAATCTGGGCACACCCGATCACGGGGCGGCATGATTATTGCCTTGTGATTCCTATGAAACCGCTCGCGATGACTTGATCGCCCACCTGCGCAAGGGAGTCTTCAAGACAACCATCAGCATGGGCGTGTTCTGCCACGCATCGGGCTTTATGGGTCGAGGCGCCTTTGAACGGGTTTCCCTAATTTTCGGCAGTTGAGCGAATCCTCCGAATTCGAAAGTCATGTCTTCATGAAACTATGGGCATGGAAAATTACAAGGAGAGTGATCGCGCTGCTCACCGTGGGTGCTGTGGTTCTGCTTCTTGTGCGCGCCTACGACTCGCAACGTGGCCTGCCGCTTGAAATCTGGCACACCTTTTCACCACAGGAACTGCACAAGAAGGATCTGGAGAGCAGCGACTGGACCGACTACCTGAAGGCTGAGGCCGCCATCTTCGACAGCGTACGGGCAGAGGTCACCCGGAAGCTGCCTCCGGAAGAGCGCATTCCGGTCAACCGGTATTTCGATGGAAGTCCCATCTACCCCGGGCAGTTCGCCCAGGACTGGAACCGCTCCTACGTGCTTGAGCCCAACGGCCCTGTCAAAGGAGCGGTGCTGTTCCTTCACGGTTTGACCGACTCACCTTACAGCCTTCGTCACATCGCCCGCCTTTATCAAGCGTACGGCTTCGTCGCCATCGCCATCCGGTTGCCCGGGCACGGCACGGTTCCCGCTGGCCTGACGGACATCGAATGGGAGGATTGGCTGGCGGCCACCCGCTTGGCGGCACGGGAAGCACAGCGGCGCATCGCTCCGGACCAACCGTTCCATGTGGTCGGGTTTTCGAACGGCGGCGCGCTTGCTCTGATGTATGCGCTCGACACCCTCGACGAGGCCCGGCTGAAGCGTCCCGACCGCATCATTCTGATTTCGCCGATGATCGGGATCACCGCATTCGCGCGTTTCGCCGGTCTGGCCGGCTTGCCCGCGATCTTCCCCCCATTCGCCAAAGCCGCCTGGCTCAGCGTCGTGCCGGAATTCAACCCCTTCAAGTACAACTCGTTTCCGGTCAACGGGGCGCGGCAGTCGCATCTGCTGACCTCGGCTCTTCAGAACAGGATCGCCAGCCGCGCGGGTGGCAGGCTGGACGGTCTGGCCCCGGTCCTCACCTTCCAATCGGTGATGGATTTCACCGTCAGCACGCGCGCAATCCTGTCGGGACTGTATGCCCACCTGCCCGCCAACGGCAGCGAACTCGTGCTGTTCGACGTGAACCGCAACACCAAGTTCGGCCCGCTCCTGAGTTCGGCGTCCGACACCATGCTGGCGCGCATCCTGCCCGATCCGCCCCGCCGGTTCAGGACCACGATCATCACCAACGCCGATCCGGAGCGCACCGACGTGGTGGCGCGAACGATGGAGGCCGGCGCGGAGACGGAACAGGTGCAGGAATTGGGGTTGGTTTATCCATTCGACGTCTATTCGCTTTCGCACGTCGCCCTTCCATTCCCGACGACCGATTCCCTTTACGGCCTGCACCCCGACGCCGACGAGGATTTCGGCATCCATCTGGGCGCGGTGGCCGCTCGGGGAGAGCGTGGAGCGCTGATCGTCAGCATGGATGCCCTGCTCCGCATGTCGTCCAACCCCTTCTTCCCGTACCTGCGGGAGCGGATCGAGGAAACCCTGAAACGGGAAACGTCCGGGGAGGAGCCGAGCCACCCGTCGCCCAACGACCAATCTCCCTAGACACACAGGAAGGCGGTGAGGACATGCCCACCAAGAGGGTCGCGATCGCTTGCCAAGGGGGAGGAACGCACGCGGCGTTCACCTGGGGCGTCCTGAGAACCATCCTGATGACGAAGCGGATCTGGGATGAGAACCCGCGGAACGGCGACACCTTCGACATCGTCGCGCTCAGCGGCACGTCGGCGGGCGCGCTGTGCGCGCTGGCGGCGTGGTACGGCCTCGCCCCGAACACCGCCGACGCGGCGTGCGGCAGCATCGGCAAGGCGATCGAGCGCCTGGACTTCCTCTGGACGACCTTCGCCGCGACCACCCCGGCCGAGACCGCCCACAACCATCTGGTCGCCGCCTTGCTGGAGTGGAAATCGCAGGGATTGCCGCTGCCGGCGTCCAACCCTTATTCCACCGGCGGCAAACTCGGCGTGGCCGGCCTCAACATGATGGGAGCGCGCCGGCAGTATCTTGGATTCACGGAGTTGCTGAAGGACCTGTGTCCGGATTTCGAGGCGATCGATTGGCCGCGGGTGGCCGAAGCCGACATCCGGATTCTCGCCGGCGCCATCGAGGTGCTCAGCGGCAATTTCGAGGTGTTCGACTCCAACAAGACCCTCGAACAGATGGGCCTGAGGCCGGACGGCCGGGAAATCAGCCAATACGACATCACCCGCTGGCGCATGCGCCGGGCGATCTCGCTGGAAGGGGTGGCGGCGTCCGGGACGCTTCCGGAGGTTCTGCCCGCGCAGGTCATCCCCGGCATGGTGTTTCCGACCTGCACACCGGGCCGGACCGTCACCCGCAACGGGTACTATTGGGACGGCCTGTATTCGCGCAACCCCCCGGTGCGCGACCTTCTCGACGCCAGGGTGAAGGACGAAAAGCCGGACGAGGTCTGGATCGTGCGCATCAACCCCCAGGAGTTCCATCCCGCCTCACCGAACATCGGTCTCGAGGACATCCGGGACCGGGAGAACGATCTGGCCGGCAACCTGTCGCTCAACCAGGAGTTGGACGCCATCATGACGGTCAATCAATGGATCGAGCGCTACGGGAACGAGCGCCCGCCGCTGGACAACCACAAGATCGTCGCGGTCCGGACCATCAAGATGACCCGCGACACCGCCTGGGGTCTCAAGCACACCTCGAAGTTCAACCGCTGCCCGGACTACTTCGCGACGCTTCGCGAGGAAGGGCGAACCGTCACCGAACGGTGGCTGGCGGACTGGCGGAGGCTCGGCAAGGACTTCCTCCGCTATCCATACGACGCGCGCTACCCCGAACCGACCCAACCTCCATCGCAGGGAGCGTCCTGAGAAGGTCGCCACGGAGCCACCGCCATGTTCGATCTCGCCTCCGTCCTCGCCGCGCTCGCGCTGCTCATCGTCCTGGCCTATCGCGGCGTGACCCTGCTGATCGCGGCTCCGGCGGCCGCGCTGCTCGCGGCCCTGCTGACCGGCGGCCTGCCGATCCTCGGCGCCTACACCCAGATCTTCATGACCAACACCGGGTCCTTCATCATCTCCTTCTTTCCCCTGTTCATGCTGGGGGCGATCTTCGGCAAGCTGATGGACGACACGGGGTCGGCGCGGTCCCTCGCCCGGTTGGTCAGCGCCCGGCTGGGGCCGGACCGCGCGATCGTTTCGGTGGTGCTGTGCTGCGCCGTCCTGACCTACGGCGGCGTTTCGGCCTTCGTCGTCGCCTTCGCGATCTACCCCGTGGCCGCCGCCCTGTTCCGCAACGCCGACATCCCGAAGCGGCTGATACCGGGCGCCCTTGCGCTGGGCGCCTTCACCTTCACCATGTCGGCCCTGCCTGGAACGCCGGCGATCCAGAACGCGATCCCGATGCCCTTCCTGGGCACCACGGCGTTCGCCGCGCCGGGCCTCGGGATCGTCACCGGGCTCGTGATGTTCGTTCTGGGGGTTCTGTGGCTGGACCGCCGGGCCGCCGCCGCGAGAGCCTCCGGCGAGGGGTACGGCGACCATGTCGACAGCACTCCGGTGCTGGACCGCGCGATGCGCGAACGTGCGCAGTGCGAGGGGTTCGACATTGCCGAATTCTCCGCCGAGCCCACCCCGCGAGAACACGCCGACACGGAAAGCTTGCCACCGGCGGCGCTGGCGGTGCTGCCGGTCGTCGTGGTCATCGCCAGCAATTTCCTGTTCATCCAGGTCGTCGCCCCCCGGATGGACACCGCCTTCCTCGCCGAACCGCGGTTCGGGGCCACGACCATCGAGGCCGTGCGCGGCGTGTGGGCGGTCATCGTGGCGCTGTTCCTCGCCATCCTTCTGCTCGTCGCCGCCAACCGGAACCGCTTGGTCGATCTGCGCACCAGCCTGGACAAGGGCGCCGACGCCTCGGTCCTGCCGATCTTCAGCACCGCGAGCCTCGTCGGCTTCGGCGCGGTGGTCGCCGCCCTTCCGGTCTTCGAGGCGATCAGCCAAGCCATCCTGGCCATCGGCGGGGGCAACCCCCTGGTGTCGGTCGCGGCGTCCGTGACGGTTCTTTCCGCGATCACCGGCTCGGCGTCCGGCGGCATGAGCATCGCCCTCGATACGCTTGGCCCGAACTTCGTGGGCATGGCGCAGGCGTCCGGCTTTTCGCTCGACGTGATGCACCGGGTGACGGCGGTCGCCTCGGGCGCGCTCGACGCGCTGCCGCACAACGGCGCCGTCATCACGCTGCTCGCCGTCTGCAGGCTCAACCACCGTGACTCCTACGGCGACGTCTTCGTCGTCGCCACCGCCATTCCGATGCTCGCCTTGGTTGTTCTGATCGTTCTGGCCACCCTGTTCAAGCGCCTCGGAATCTAGGGAAATCGTCAAATCGGGATCGCCGGACGCCGCAAAAACGGGGAAGCCCATGAATTGCAATCGAGCCGAACGCGCACGCCGCCGATGGGCGCTGCTCGCCGTCGCACCGTCGATCCTGCTCGCGGCATGCGGTTCCGACGAGGAACCCGCCGCGGAGCCGGTCCGCCCCGTGCGGGTGGTGACGGTCGAAAGGCACGAGGGCGGCGAGACCCTATCGTTGTCCGGCCAGATCCAGGCGCAGGACGAGGTCAGCCTTTCGTTCCGCATCGACGGACGGATGATCGAGCGCTTGGCGAATGTCGGCGACCCGGTCGAAGCGGGGCAAGTGATCGCCCGTCTGGACCCGGAACCCGCGCGCAACGCCCTGAGGACGGCGCAGGCGAATCTGAACGCCGCCATGGGGCAGCAGACGCTGGCGCGCAACGACTACGAGCGGCAGGAAACCCTCCTGGGCCAGGGCTGGACCACCCGTGCGCGCTACGACGCGGCGGCGCAGGCCCTGAAGGCCGCCGCGGCGCAGGTCGATTCGGCGCAGGCGCAGTTCGACACCGCACAGGACCGTCTGGGCTACACGGAGCTGGTGGCCGACGGCCCCGGTACGGTCATCGCCCGCGGCGCCGAGCCGGGCGAGGTGGTGGCGGCTGGCCGCATGATCGTGCATCTGGCCCGCCGGGACGGGCGCGACGCCGTCTTCGACGTGCCGGCATCGGTGATCCGGACCGCACCCGCCAACCCCGTCGTCACGGTGACGCTGACCTCCGACCCCACCGTGCAGGCCATCGGCCGCGTCCGCGAGGTGGCACCGCAGGCCGACCCGGTGACCCGCACCTTCACGGTTCGGGTCGGCCTTCAGGACCCGCCCGACACGATGCGCCTCGGCTCGACGGTCAACGGGTCGATCCAGGCCGGCGGCGTCGGGGGGGTCGAGATCCCCGCCACGGCCCTGACCCAGGCGAACCGGCAGCCGGCGGTCTGGGTCGTCGATCAGGCGACGGGCATCGTCGCGCTGCGCAACATCGACCTCGAACGCTACGACCTCGCCCGCGTCATCGTCGCGCGCGGCCTCGAAGCCGACGAGATCGTGGTCACCGCGGGCGTGCAGGCGCTCCGTCCGGGTCAGAAGGTCCGCATCCTCGGGGCCGGGCCATGAGCGGTTTCAACCTCTCCGCATGGGCGATCCGGAACCGCTCGCTGGTCCTCTTCCTGATGATCGGGGTCGTCCTGGCCGGAACCGTCGCGTTCCTGAAGCTCGGCCGGGCGGAAGATCCGGCCTTCACCATCCGCACCATGGTGGTGCAGGCGCAGTGGCCGGGCGCCACCCTGGATGAAACGCTCCAGCAGGTGACCGAGCGGCTCGAACGGACGCTGCAGGAGGTGCCGAACCTCGACACGCTGCGCAGCTACACGGTTCCCGGTACGACGGTGATCTTCGTCGATCTGGTGGGAAGCGCCCATGGCCGCACGGTGAGCGACACCTGGTACGAAGTGCGCAAGACGGTCGGCGACATGCGGCACACGCTTCCGCCGGGCGTTCTCGGCCCCGGATTCAACGACGATTTCGGCGACACCTTCGGCATCATCTATGGCTTCACCGCCGACGGATTCACACACCGCGAGTTGCGCGACGCCGTGGAGGACATCCGCTCGCGCCTGCTGCTCATTCCGGACGTTTCGAAGATCGAGCTTCTGGGCGAGCAGGACGAGCGCGTCTACGTGGACTTCTCTCTGGAGACGCTGGCGGGCCTGGGGGTCGAGCCGGGCGCCCTGATCGCCGCGCTTCAGGCGCAGAACGCGGTGCGCCCGGCCGGCGTGCTGCGCACCGGCAAGGAGGCCCTCTCCCTTCAGGTCTCGGGCGCCTTCGCGTCGGAGCAGGACATCCTCGACGTCAATTTCGTCGCCGGCGGGCGCATGCTGCGCCTGCGCGATCTGGCCGAGGTGCGCCGCGGCCTCGCCGATCCGCCCCAGCCATTGTTTCGGGTGAACGGCGCCCCGGCCATCGGCGTCGCCATCGCGATGCGTCCGGGCGGCGACATCCTCGCGCTTGGCCGAAATGTTTCAACGGCGATGGCACGCATCGGCGCCGGCCTGCCGATGGGGATCGAGGCGCATCTGGTGGCCGACCAGGCGCGCACCGTGGACGAGGCGATCTCCGACTTCATCACGTCGCTGTGGCAGGCCGTCGTGATCGTGCTGATCGTCAGCTTCATCGCCCTCGGTCGGCGCGCGGGCACCGTCGTCGCGATCACCATTCCGCTGACGCTGGCCATCGTCTTCGCCGTGATGGATCTGCTCGGCATCGACCTGCAGCGCATCTCGCTGGGCGCGCTGATCATCGCGCTTGCCCTGCTGGTGGATGACGCCATGACCACCGTCGATGCGATGACCCGGCGGCTCGCCGCCGGCGACCGGAAGGAGGTCGCCGCCGTGTACGCCTACAAGGCGCTGGCCATGGCGATGCTGTCCGGCACGCTGGTGACCATCGCCGGCTTCGTGCCCATCGGATTCGCGCAAAGTTCCGCCGGCGAATACACCTTCTCCATCTTCGCCGTCGTGGGCATCGCGCTGATCGCGTCGTGGCTCGTCGCGACCGTCTTCGCACCGGTCCTGGGCATGCTGCTGTTGCGGCCGCCCAAGCCTGGGCAAGGCGGGGAGCCCGGTCCCGTGCTGCGGCTGTACCGCCGCGTGCTGGGCGCCGCGATCCAGGCCCGCGGGCTGACGATCGCGACGACGGCCGGCCTGTTCGTCGCCGCGATCCTGGCGTTGGGGCTGGTTCCGCGGCAGTTCTTTCCGCCGTCGGACCGCGTCGAGCTTCTCGTCGATTTTCGCCTGCCGCAGAACGCCTCGATCCACGCCACGCGCGAGGCGGTCGAGCGGTTCGACGCCCTGCTGGCGAACGAGCCGGAGGTTGCGCGCTGGAGCAGCTATGCCGGGCGCGGAGCGATCCGCTTCTACCTGCCGCTGAACGTCCAGCTCGCCAACCCCTTCGTCGGACAGGCCGTGATCGTGACCAAGGACGTCGCGGCGCGCGAACGGCTGCAATCCCGGCTGGAGACCCGGCTGGCCGAGGAGTTTCCGAACGCCGTCACCCGGGTTTACCCGCTGGAACTCGGGCCGCCCGTGGGATGGCCGCTCCAGTACCGCGTCGTCGGGCCGGACCCGGGCGAGGTGCGCGAGATCGCGCTGAAGCTCGCGCAGGTCGTCGCGACCTTTCCCGAGACGCGGCGGATCAACTTCGACTGGATGGAGACGGCCCGCAAATTGCGGGTGCGGATCGACCAGGACGAGGCACGGCGCCTGGGCTTGAGTTCGGCCGCCGTTGCCGGGATGCTGAACGCCGCCGTCTCCGGAAGCGCCGTCACGCCCATCCGCGACGGGATCTACCTGATCGACGTTCTGGCACGGGACGCCCGTGGGCAGACCCTGTCGGTGGAAACGCTGCGCAGCCTGCCGGTGTCCCTGCCGAACGGACGAAGCGTTCCGCTGAACCAGTTGGCGTCCTTCGGCTACGCCCAGGATCTCCCGCTGGTCTGGCGGCGGGGCCGGCAACCGACCCTGACGCTTCAGGCGGACGTGGCGCCCGGCACCCTGCCGGAATCCGCCATCGAAGCCCTGGCGCCCCGGATCGCCGACCTGTCGGCCACCCTGCCCCCGGAATACCGCATCGAGGTCGGCGGAATCGCGGAGGAAAGCGCCAAAAGCCGCGCGTCGGTCTTCGCCGTCATTCCGTTGATGCTGCTCCTCGTGCTGACCGTGCTGATGATCCAGCTCCGCAGCTTCCAGCGCCTGGCGGTCGTGCTGAGCGTGGTGCCGCTCGGTCTGATCGGCGTCGTGCTGGCGTTGCTGGCGTCCGGCCAGCCGCTCGGCTTCGTCGCCATCCTTGGGGTCCTCGCGCTCGTTGGCATGATCGCGAAGAACGCGGTGATCCTGATTGAGCAGATCGAGGCGGAGCGGGCCGCCGGACGCGCCATCCCGGACGCCGTGATCGAAGCCTGCGGCTCCCGGTTCCGCCCGATCATGCTGACCGCCGCCTCCACCATACTCGGGCTCATCCCCATTGCCTTCACCGTGTTCTGGGGTGCGATGGCCTTCGCGATCATGGGCGGCCTTCTCGTCGCGTCACTGCTGACGCTCGTCTTCCTTCCGACGCTCTACGTGGCGTGGTTCGGCAGCCGTGAAGCGGTGTGCAGGCCAGCTCCGGTTCCGCCGTCGACGGTGCGGCCGCCCCGGGACGTTCGGTCTTGAACGCGGAGTTGACGATGCGGGTGGAAATGAAGAGCGATGCCATCGACGTCAGGCTCAGCCGCCTGTCGCAACTGTTCGACAGCGTCGATCCGTCGCCCTTCCGCGAAGGCCGTCTGACGGCAAGCGCCGAGGAGTATTTCCTGAGGCGCGTGAAGGCTCAGCCCAGGAACCAACCGGTTCGCATCGTCATCCATCTTCCGGCCGGGGAAATGACGCGGTCCCCGCCATTCGACGTCGCCGCCGCGCTGACCGGCCATTTCGCCGCCTGTGCCGCCGGCGAGGCGAAAAGGATGAGCGAATCGATCCGGACGTGGCGTCAGGCGGCCTTGATCGGCTTCGTGGTGCTGTCAATCTGCCTTTTCCTTGCTTGGCAGATTTCCAACAATCTTCCGGCCCGCCCGATGACCCGGATTTTGCAGGAGAGCTTCGTCATCCTTGGTTGGGTCTCGGTCTGGAAACCCATCGAAACCTTTCTTTACGAGCTGCTGCCACCGGAGAAGCGCCGCCGTCAGCAGCTTTTTCTTCGCCTCTCATCCGCCGAAGTCGTTGTGTGCGATCATTCCTAGCGATCCGGCCCGCAGCGGGCCGCATCCCTGCGGGTTGAGGCCGACGCCGCCATGCCGGTATGATGGCGCTCTCTTCAAGCCGCGTGGCCGCCATGTCCAGCAAAGAAACCAGCGCCAAGGAATCCGACGATCCCGAATTCGAGGCGCTGATCCGCTACATCCAGGAAAGCCGGGGACTCGATTTCCGCGGCTACAAGCGCACCAGCCTGCAACGGCGCATCCGCCGCCGGATGGAGGAGGCCGGCTGCGATGATTTCGCCACCTACCATGGCCTGCTGGAGGCCGATCCGCAGGAATTCATCCATCTTTTGAACACCGTTCTGATCAATGTGACGTCCTTCTTCCGCGACACCGAGGCATGGGACGCGCTGAGGAAGGAGGTCGTGCCGCAGATCCTGGCGCAGCGCGACGACGGCCCCATCCGCATCTGGAGCGCCGGCTGCGCGTCGGGGGAGGAGCCTTACTCCCTGGCCATGCTGTTTGCGGAGGCGCTGGGCAAGGAAACCTTCATCAACCGGGTGAAGATCTACGCCACCGATCTCGACGACGCGGCTCTGAACACCGCCCGGCACGCCATCTATTCCCCGCGCGACGTGGAGACTGTGCCGTCGCCGCTGCTGGAACGGTATTTCGAGCGCACCAGCAATCACTATGTCTTCCAGCGCGACCTGCGCAAATGCGTGATCTTCGGGCGCCACAATCTGGTGACCGACGCCCCGATCTCGCGCATCGACCTGCTGGTCTGCCGCAACCTGTTGATCTACCTGGAAAGCGAAACCCAGAACATCGTCCTGCCCCGCCTGCACTACGCGCTGAGCAACAACGGCGTCCTGTTCCTCGGCAAGGCGGAGACGCAGCTTGCCCGCTCCAAGATGTTCGAGCCGGTGAACCTGAAGAGCCGCATCTTCCGCAAGGTGCCCCAGGAATGGCGGCGCAGCCTGGCCGGCAGCCTGACCATCGCGCCGGAGCACGGCAACCACCGGCAGAGCTTCCAGAGCCGCCTGATGGAAGGCATCGTGGACAGCAGCGCCACCGCCTACCTTTCGGTCAACGGCGAGGGCATCCTCGTCTTCGCCAACGCCATGGCCCGGCGGCTTCTGGACATCGGCGAGATCGACATCGGGCGACCGTTCCAGGATCTGGCGATCTCCTACCGCCCGGCGGAACTGCGCTCCCGCATCGAGGAGGTGCAGAAGACCGGGCGCATGGCGCGCATCGAGCATCAGGAGTTCACCCGCCCGCCGGGCGAGCCGATGCGCCTGACCATCGAGATCTCCCTGCTCTACGGGCGCGACGGCAAGCCGTTCGCCACGCTGCTGGGCTTCACCGACACCAGCCGGCACTTCCAGGTGCAGCAGGAACTGGAGGCCGCGCAGGAGAGCCTGGAGACGACAATCGAGGAGCTGCAAAGCTCCAACGAGGAGCTTGAGACCACCAACGAGGAACTTCAGTCCACCAACGAGGAGTTGGAGACGACCAACGAGGAACTCCAGTCCACCAACGAGGAACTGGAGACCATGAACGAGGAGCTGCGCTCCGCCAACGAGGAGCTGGAGGTCGCCAACGAGGAGCTGCGCCGCCAGGGCGAGGAATCCGGGGAGTTCCGCCGCTACTCGGAATCGATCCTGCGCAGCATGGACGTGGGCATCATCGTTCTGGACCAGGATTTGTGCGTGCGCTCCTGGAACCGCTGGGGCGAGAACATGTGGGGCCTGCGCGCCGAGGAGGCGCAGGACGAATATTTTCTCGACCTCGACATCGGCCTGCCGGTGCAGCGGCTCCGCGCCGACCTGGAAGGCGTCCTGCGGAACGAGGCGCCGCAGCCGCCCGTCGTGCTGACCGCCGTGGACCGCCGTGGCCGTGCGGTGACCTGCCGGGTCCGGCTTTCGCCGCTGCTGTACGAGGCCCGTGAGACGCACGGCGTCGTCCTGATCATCGAGGACGTCACCGAACAAACCCGGACCGAAGCCTTCGCCGGCCATCTCGGGCGGATCATCGGCGAATCCCTGAACGAGGTCTATTTCCTGGACCCCGCCAGCTTCCATTTCCTTCTGGTGAACCGCGGGGCCGAGACGAAGCTGGGCTACAAGCTGGACCATCTGAAGCGGCTGGCCGTCCACGACCTGATGCCCGAGGTGTCGGCCGAACGGTTCCGGACCCTCGTCGCCCCGCTCCTGTCCGGCGCCAAGATGGAGGTGGTCTTCGAAACGGTGATGGAGGGCAGCCACCGCGGCCCCTACCCGGTCGAGGTCTGTCTCCAGCTTTTCGGGAAGGAGCGGCCTCCGATCCTGGTCGCCATCGTGCACGACACCACAGAACGCCAGCATCTGGGCGCGGGGGGCGGCGACAAGGCGGCGGTGAAGTAAGGCGCGGGCGGAACCGGTCCGGCGCTTCATTCCGGCAAACCGCCCCGTCAATCCTCCCCTTCGGCGGCCATGCCGCCCGCCAGTTCCTGGCCTTGGTGGGACAGGACCTCCTTCAGCATCGCGACGGTCCGCTCGGCCTCCCGCGCCGCCCGGGTCCAGTTGGCCTCGACGATCGCGTGCCCGTGCTCCCGGGCCCGGTCGGCCAGACGATGGAACATGATCACGCGGTCCTCATGGGTGCGCAGGGCGACCCAGATGGCCTGTTCGATCGACTCCCGATGGGAGTCGGCCAGCGCCGCGGGGCCGTAGGCATGGCCGATCTTGCAGCGGAAGCGCAGCAGCGGGCCGTCCTCGATCTCCACCAGATTGCCGCCGCATTCGGGGCAGCTCAGCGTGCTCGGCCGACCGACGGCGGCGGTCAACTCCGGCACCGCGTCGAACTCGTTCTCGGAAATGCGCGCCTCGGTCGCGATGTCGGCGGGAACCGGCACCGCGGGTCCGGGCGGTTCACCCAGAAGGCGGGCCAGCAGCGCCGGCAGGTCGGACAGCGGGGCGCAGGCGTCCACGGAGACATGCCGCATGGCGTTGCGCGGCATGTTCGGCCATTCCGCGTCCTCCGGGTCCTGCACCATCGTGAACCCGCCGCACCGCTTCACGGCGCGCAGCCCGGCGGTCCCGTCGTCCAGCGTGCCGGTCAGGATCAGCCCCACCACCCGCGCACCATAGGCGACCGCCACCGAACGGAACAGCGGGTCGATGGCCGGGCGGCAGCGGTTTTCCCGCGCGCCGCGCCGCACCAGCACGCTGCCGTTCCTGACCAGCAGATGGCGGTCGGGCGGAGCGACGTGAATCCAGCCGGCGCGCACCGGTTCCCCGTCTTGGGGGTGGAAGGCGGGAAGCCATCCGGCGCGCGACAGAACCGTTGGCAGCACGCTCTGCGTCGCGCCGATGTGCTGAACGACGAAGACCGTGGCCGTCACATCGCGCGGCATCGCCGCGAACAGCCTCCGCAGGGCGGCGATGCCGCCGGCGGAAGCACCGATAACCAGGACGTTCCTTTTTTCCATCGCCGGCAACAACGGTTTCTGCGTGCAAGTTTCTGCTTGCACAGGGACAACAGCGCCGCGGACAGGAAATTCCGGCTTTGGTTCTATCACTTTTCTACACGCGCACTGTTGAGCAGGCTGTGCGATCATTCGTTCCCGAAAAGAGGAGGGAGCGTGGCGAAATCGGCATCCGTCGGTACCGGGAATGATACGCGCGATCCTGAACGCGAAATGTTGCGGCGGCGCGTCTCGGAGTTGGACCGGAGCCTGGAACAGGCTCTGGTGACGGCGGAGGACGCGCAGGAGGAAGTCCGTCTTCTCGCCGCCGACCGGGTTCAACTGGAGGAGGAATTGAAGGCGCAGCGGGAGGAGATCGCCACGCTGCGGAGCCGCCTCGCCCTGTCCGAATCCCGCCGGGCGGAGCTGCTCGACGCCCTGGCCGACTCCGACCGGCGGCTGAGCGTCCTCCGCCGGGACGAGACCCACCTGTCGGAAGAGCTCCAGACCTCCTATGAGGAGCTTCAGGTGCTTAGCGCGGAGCTGGAACAGACGAACGTGGAGCTGGAACAGCGGGTGGAGGAGCGCACGGCCCAGCTCGCCGAGAGCGAGCGGCGGTTCCGCACCCTGTTCGAGACGATGGACGAGGGCTTTCTCCTCGCCGACGTGCTGTTCGACGGCGACCGCCCGGTGGACGTCCTCTATCTGGAAATGAACCCCGCGGCGCGGCGGACGGCCGGCGAGGATTTCGTCGGACGGCGTTTGACGGAGATCAGCCCGGCCTTCGAAGCGTACTGGTACGAGGTGTTCGGCCGGGCGGCGCGCGACGGGGAATCGGTGCGGACGGAGCTTTACGCGGCACCGCTGGAGAAGTGGATCAACTTCTACGTCTTCAGGGTCGGCGCTCCCGAGCAGCGGCGCATCGCCGTGATCTTCCGGGACGTGACGGAGCGGAAGAAAGAGCAGGAGCAGCTCGAGCGCGCGAAGGAGGCCGCGGAGGCGGCGAACCGGGCCAAGACCAAGTTTCTCGCCGCCGCCAGCCACGACCTGCGCCAGCCGATCCAGGCGGCGGCCCTCTACGCCCATGTCCTGTTCGGGTCGGTCGGCGCGGACCCGGTCGCCCGGGAATCGGTCAGCCGGCTGAAGGCGTCCATCGACAGCCTGAACGGCATGCTGAGCGGGCTGCTCGACCTGTCCCGGCTGGAGGCCGGCGTCATCGAGGTGTCGGTCACCGACTTCGTGCCCGAGGCCCTGATGGGCCGGCTCGCCGA
This sequence comes from Azospirillum isscasi, assembly GCF_030849505.1. Classification (GTDB taxonomy): domain Bacteria; phylum Pseudomonadota; class Alphaproteobacteria; order Azospirillales; family Azospirillaceae; genus Azospirillum; species Azospirillum isscasi. The sequence continues at coordinate 18,791 of NZ_JAUJFI010000088.1, forward strand.
GGAATTCCGCGGCGTGGCGGAAGCGTCGTCCATCGAGCTGCGCTGCCGGACCAGCCGCACGCCGGTGTCCACCGACCCGCATCTTCTGGAACGGCTGCTGCGCAACCTGCTGTCCAACGCCATCGCGCATGGCCGGCCCAAGGGCAAGGGCGGCGGCCGGGTGCTGGTCGGCTGCCGCCACCGGGCGAACGGCGTGGAATTCCAGGTGTGGGACAACGGGCCGGGCATCCCCGAAGACGCCCGCGACGCCATCTTCGAGGAGTTCCGCCAGCTCAACAACCCGGAGCGCAACGCCACGCAGGGGTTCGGGCTGGGGCTGTCGATCGTGTCGCGGATCGCCCGCCTGCTGGGGGTGGAGGTGGTCCTGCGGTCGCGGGTCGGATCGGGCTCGGTCTTCTCGGTGACCGTGCCCTACGCCCGCCGGCACGAGGCGGGCCCCGCGGCGCTCCCGGCCCCGGGCGCCGACCGGGAGCTGCGGTTGAAGGGGCGCACGGTGCTGCTGGTGGAGGACGACGAGCAGGTCCGCCGCAGCATGACCTTGATGCTGAGGCGCTGGGGGCTGCACGTGGTCGCCGTCTCCTCGACGGCGGAGCTGGCCGCGATCCTGCCCCGCATGCGGCGCCCGCATGTGGTCCTGACCGACTATCGCCTGCCGGGCGGCGATTCCGGTCGCTCGGTGGTCGAGCTGGTGCGCCGGCGCTGGCCCGTGCCGGGGGTCATCATCACCGGCGACACCGCCCCGGAACGGCTGCGCGAGGCCATGTCGCTCGGCTGCCGCCTGCTGCACAAGCCGGTGCTGCCCGCCGATCTGGCCGGGGCGCTGAGTGAGGTGATGCATTCCTGACAAGGGTTACGAGAGCGGTCACCGCAGGACGCTCCGAACATTTCACGGCGCATTCCACGACGCGGGGTGACGCCTCCCCAAGTCCGCGCCGGCATCCCCGGCAGGCCAACGCACAAAACAAGCGCGCCGGGCGCAATTTGACAACCTCCATCGCGCAACAATTGTTGCCTGTGCGCCATCTTCAATTGCGCAGAAGCCCCCCTTTGCGATAATGTCCTTAAATTCGTTAAGGTTTGAACGCTTTTTCCGTAGAGGAGGGCGCGGCGTCGTGAAGGCGGATACGGTGACGAAGGGCTTGGCCCGGCTGGGTGGACTCCTCCTGATCGCGGCGGCCGCGACGCTGGCCGGCGCGGGAGCGCCGCGTCCGGCACAGGCGGCTTCGACGCTGGTGTTCTGCTCGGAAGGGAATCCGGACAATCTGGCCCCGGCGCTGGCCCGCACCAACACCAGCTTCGACGCGATCCTGCACGCCTACGACACGCTGGTGCGCTTCGACGCGGCGACGAAGACCATCGTGCCGGCGCTGGCGGAATCCTGGACCATCTCGCCGGACGGCACCGTCTACACCTTCAAACTGCGGCCCGGCGTGCGCTTCCACGACACGCCGGGCTACACGCCCACGCGCACGCTGACCTCCGCCGACGTGCTGTTCAGCTTCTTCCGGCAGTGGCGCAAGGACCACCCGTACCACGCGGTCGGAAACGGCGCTTACAACTACTTCAACGACCTGTCCATGGGCTCGATCCTGAAGTCGATCGAGGCGGTGGACGAGCTGACGGTGCGCTTCACCCTCAACCGGCCCCAGGCGCCGTTCCTCGCCAACCTGTCGATGGTCTTCGCCGCCATCACCTCGGCGGAATACGCCGACACCATGGCCAGGCGCGGCACGCCCGACCTGTTCGACCTGGAACCGGTGGGCACCGGGGCGTTCCAGCTTCTCTCCTACCGCAAGGACAGCCTGCTCCAGTACAAGGCGTTCGAGGGGCATTGGGCGGGGCGCCCGCCGCTGGACAATCTGGTCTTCGCCATCACCCCCAACGCCACGGTCCGGCTGAACCGGCTGCAGGCCGGCGAATGCCACGTCATGCCCTACCCCAATCTGGCCGACCTGCCGAAGATCCGAAGCACCCCGTCGCTGACCCTGCTCCGGCAGGAGGGCTACAACGTCGCCTTCCTCACCTTCAACGTGGAGAAGAAGCCGCTGGACGACGTGCGGGTGCGCCGGGCGATCAGCATGGCGATCGACAAGGAGACGCTGGTGGACGCCATCTACGGCGACACCGGACGCACCGCCAAGAACCCGCTGCCGCCGACGAGCTGGGGCTACAACGACGCCATCGCCGACATCCCCTACGACCCCAAGGGCGCGACCCAGCTTCTCGCCGAGGCCGGCCACGCCAACGGCTTCGAGCTGGAGCTGTGGCACATGCCGGTGGCCCGGCCCTACATGCCCGCCGGCAAGCGCGCCGCGGAGATGATGGCCAACGATCTGGCCCAGGTCGGCATCAAGGCGACGCTGGTGACCGACGACTGGTCGGTCTACATGAAGCGGCTGATGAACGGCGACCACCAGGCGGGCATGATCGGCTGGACCGGCGACAACAGCGACCCGGACAACTTCCTCTACACGCTGCTGAGCTGCGAAGGCGCCCGCAAGGGCGGCGGCAACATGGGCAAATGGTGCGACCGCGCCTTCGACGGCATCATCATCGAGGCCAAGCAGACCACCGACGTCGCCAAGCGCACCGCGCTTTACCACAAGGCGCAGGAGATCTTCAAAGATCAGGCGCCGTGGCTGCCGCTGGCCCATTCCATGGTGTTCATGGTGCTGCGCGAGGAGGTGAGGGGCTATCAGATGAACCCCTTCGGCCTCCACCTCTTCCACCACGTCGATCTGGCCCAGTGACCGGCGGCATGAGGTGACGATCCGCACCAACATCGCCCAGCGCATCGCCGCGGTCGGCGGCATGCCGGTGCTGGTGGCGGCGGCCATCGCCATCGTCGCGTGGTTCCTGCTGCAACAGTCCGACCGCGCCCATGGCTCGGTCGTCACCGCCGGGACGATCTACCGCGAACTGCTGGGGGCGGAGGCGGCGCGCTCCGACTACCTGAACATGGCGGCCAGCCGGCGCGGGGCGCAGGCCACCCGGTTCGACGCCCACACCGGCGAGGCGCGCCGCCATCTCGACGCCCTGGCCGCCGCCACCGAGGACGACGCGCTGGAGGCCGCCGTCCGCGACACGCGGCGGATCCTGGACCGCTACGCCACGCAGATGGAGGAGCTGAAGGCCGTCACGGAGCAGAACGACTCCCTGATCGGCGCCATGGCCCAGCAGGCGGCCCGGCTGATCGACATCACCGACGCCGCCCGCCAGCGCCAGCACCTCGCCAACCTCGGCTATGCCGAGACGGTGGCGGAGTCCGACCGCCGGCTCAACCTGCACCGCGACGTGCTGGACAACGCCCGCAGCATCTACGCCGCGCTGGCCGGGCTGTGGCGGCACGAGGCGGCCCGGCTGTCGCAGGCCCAAACGCAGGGGGGCCAGACGCACGACACCGGCGTGCTGATGCTGCGCCTGACCAACAGCGCGGAGGCTCTGGAGGAGGCACTGGCGCGGGCCGCCGCCAGCGAGGGCCGCGGAAGCCGGGGCCAGAAGCGCATCATCGCGGCGGTCTCGCAGGTTTCCAGCGCCCTGATGGAGGGCGGCGACATCCGGGACAGCGCGCAGGAGCTGGAAAAGCGCATCGACCAGATCCTGAACATCTACGGCACGGCCTACGCCGCCACGCTGAACGAGGTCACCGAACTCACCGCCCACGCCGTGTCGGCCAACGAGACCGAACAGCAGGCGCAGAGCGTGACCATCGCCGTGTTGAAGCTGGCGCACAGCACCGCCGATGCGGTCGGCCACCGCGACATCGGCGCGACCATCGCGCTGATCACCGACGGCGCGGCGGTGGAGGAGCAGATCGGCCGCATGTCGCTGCCGCCGCTGGTCCGCGGCGACATGATGTCCGCCGTGGCCGGCTGGCGCGAAAGCCTGGATCAGGTGCGCCAGGGGCTGAGCCGCCAGGAGCTGATGATCGCCCGGATGGACGCGGACGCGAAGGAGATGGCGTCGGGCGCCCGCGCACTGAACGACGTCTTCCGCAGCAACGCCGAGACCATCGGGGCCTTCCTGCGGACCGCCCTGGTGCTGGGGGCCACCGCCGGCCTGCTGCTGGCGATCGCCGGGGCCTTCTACGCCGCGCGCTCGATCACCCGCCCGCTGGACCGCCTGCGGCGGCAGATGGTCCATCTGGCGGGTAATCCGCTGACCGGGGATATCGTGGACACCGGGCGCCAGGACGAGGTCGGGGCCATGGCCCGCTCGGTGCAGCATTTCGTCACCGAGATCGCCCAGCGGGAAACCGCCCTGCACGAGGCCAAGAACCAGGCGGAGGACGCGACGCGGGCGAAGTCCTCCTTCCTGGCGGTGATGAGCCACGAGATCCGCACACCGATGAACGGCGTGACGGCGATGGCAGAGATGCTCGACCAGACCGACCTGACGGAGGAGCAGCACGGCATGCTGGGCGTCATCCGGTCGTCGGCCCAGGCGCTGCTCATCATCATCAACGACATCCTGGACTTCTCCAAGATCGAGGCCGGCAAGCTGGAGATCGAATCCGTCCCCTTCTCCCCCCTGGAGGTGGTCGAGGAGTCGGCGGAACTGGTGGCCGGGCGCATCGAGGAGAAGGGCCTGCAACTCTCCGTCGATGTCGGTCCGGGGGTTCCCGACCGGCTGACCGGCGATCCGACGCGGGTGCGCCAGATCCTCATCAACCTGATCGGCAACGCCGTCAAGTTCACCGAAAAGGGCGGCGTCGCGGTGACGGTGACCACCGAACCGCTTCCGGCGGGGGATGGCGGGGTGATGCTGCGCTTCGCCGTGGCCGACAGCGGGATCGGCCTGACCGGGGAGCAGCGGGCCAAGCTGTTCCAGCCCTTCCAACAGGCCGACAGTTCCACCTCCCGCCGCTTCGGCGGCACCGGGCTGGGGCTGACGATCTGCCACAAGCTGTGCAGCATGATGGGGGGCGGCATCGGCGTGGAGTCGGTGTTCGGCGAGGGCTCCACCTTCTGGTTCGAGCTGCCCTTCGCGGTGGCCGCCCCCTCCGCCGACTGCCCGCGCCCCGAAGCGGCGGCGGCTCCGGCGGTGGCGGTGGACGACGCCCGCGTGGTCGCCATCGGCATCGACGGCGCCGGGCG
>NZ_JAUJFI010000089.1 GCF_030849505.1 Azospirillum isscasi
TGCAGGACCTTCGGCAGGTCCGACTTCATGCGGGTGCCTTTGCCGGCGGCGAGAATCACGCAGGCGAGCGGGCGGTGCTGAGTCATCGGATGTCCCTGCAGTATCGGGTGTGGGTTATGGCGGACGGGTGGAAAAGCGTGCGCATCAAAATCCGGGCGAGGAGTCTGTCTTCCGCCATTCAGTGCCACAACCGGTGCCGTGACCCCAAGTCAACTTTTGTGTCAACCTGACATACATGGATTGCAGCCCGAGGGCGTACGCAACCCGTGCCGCCGGCGCCGACGGGCCTATGCGAGGGTGGTTTGCAGGAACATGGGGTCGCCGCCGGGGGAGGGCCGTGCTATCGAACGGGGTGCCGCACGCCGTCGATCCGTTACAGGACCCATGCCCATGCCCATGCCCACCGCATCCTCCGCCATTCCCTTCTCCGCGGTCGTCTTCGATCTGGACGGCACGCTGATCGACAGCGCCCGGGACATGACCCGCGTCCTGAACCGCACCCTGTCCCGCTTCGCGCGGCCCGCCCTGACGGAGGAGCAGGTGCGGGGCATGGTGGGTGACGGGTCGGCCAACCTCGTCCGGCAGGCCTTCGCGGCGACCGGCGGCGCCCTGACCGACGAGGCGCTGCAACCGGTCCTCGCCGACTATCTCGACGCCTATTTCCAGGACGACGAGCCGCCGGCGCTCTATCCCGGCGTTCCGGAGACTCTGAAGGCCCTGGCGGACGGCGGTGTCCGGCTGGGCCTGTGCACCAACAAGCCGGAACGGATCAGCCGGAAGCTGCTCGACACGCTGGGCCTGTCGCCGCTGTTCGGCGCGCTGGCCGGCGGCGACACCCTTCCGGTGAAAAAGCCGGACGGGCGCCATCTGTCCTGGGTGGTGGAGGCGCTGGGCGGCGGCTCCGCCGCGATGGTCGGCGACAACGGCAACGACGTGAAGGCCGCCCGCTCCGCCGGGGTCCCGGTGGTGGCGATGACCTACGGCTATCCCCGCATGCCGGTGCGGGAGCTGGGCGCCGACATTCTGCTGGACCGCTTCGCCGATCTGCCGGACGCGCTGCGCCGCCTGGGCGCCTGACGGACCGTCTCCGCCGCGGGGGCAGCGGAAGCCCTGCCGTAGGTCTCCTTCTTGTCATGGTTAATGAGAGATTAACAGTGGCTAACGAAAGGTAAATGTTGTTGGATGGGGTCATCGAATGGCGGTGAGCGAAGGAGACATCCATGGCCCAGATCCTTGCCTTTCCCGGAAAGACGCAGACCGGTGAGACGCTCTCCATCGAGGCCCGCAACGCCGCCCGTCATCAATCGGCCAGCCAGCTCGAATCGGCCACCGCCGACTTTGACCGTATGATGGCCCATCACAGCGAGCTGCAGCGCCAGATGGCCGAGTTCAACCGCCTGTGCGAGCAGGCGCTGGCCGAGCGGCCCATGGCCGAGCTGCTGTACCACCCCACCGCCTGCAGCGGCGGTGTCGCCCGCGCCTGATCGTCAACGGGGCTGCGCGCTGCCCGGCCCGGCGGGGCTCTCCGCCGTCTGGTCGGTCCTGCGGGCGGCGGTGAGATGGACGACCACCCCGCCGAGCCCGCTGTCGGTTTCCAGCCGCACGGGCAGCGGCGGGCCGCTCCCTCCTTCGACCGGCGCAATCCACACATCGACGGGCGGACGATCCTCCCGGCCTCCGCCGCGTTGCCAGAAGGATTGGCGCGGCTTGCGCTCGTAGCCGGCCACCGGCCTGTAGGAGAGCTGGCAGTGCCGCGCCGCGCCGGAGAAGACGGAATGGCGCGACTCCCCGACCATCGTCATTCCCCGGTCCGCGACCATCATGTCGTAGCGGCGGCGCCCGTCGTAGATGGGCACCGTGCGCCGGCATCCCTCGCCGTGGAGCCCGGCCAGCAGCATTTCCACGACCCCGCTCAGCGGGTCGCGGGTCTGCCGGCTGAGCGCCTCCGGCACGGGATCGCGGTCCTCCTCCTCCGGCGGCGGGGAGACCTGAGCCCGCACGCTTCCGTCCGGGCCGTAATCCAGAGTTACGGTGCGGGGCGCGCCGCGCAGGACGCCGGACTGGGTGTGGCGGATCGGGGCGACGCCGTCGGGCCGGACCGCGCCGACGCTGAGAGACTGGGTTTCCCAGGGAAACATCCGCCCCAGGAAGCCGTCCGTCGCCGCGTTCACCTGGACGCGGTAGCGGCCTTCGGTCAGCGTCAGCTCCGCCCGCGCGTCGAGGACGGCGACCCCGCCGACATGGACGCGGTAGTCCAGTTGCCAGCGCTGCGCCAGGGCGGGCAGGGGGAACAGCCCGGTCAGCGCCGCGCACAGCCCGGCGGCGAGGGCGGCGGAGGGAAGCGCGGTCCGGTGCGTCATGTCCGTTTGCTCATCAAGGGGGGCTCCGGGCGGATCGGTTTCTTTGATATTGGTGTGAAACAGATGCTTGACAGGAGGGGGCGGGGCCTTTAGAAACCCGCCTCACCGCAGCGGCGGCAACGACGCGACAGCGTAACGAGCCCGATGCCGACGCGGTTTTACTGGGATGGGCGCATAGCTCAGCGGGAGAGCACACCCTTCACACGGGTGGGGTCGTAGGTTCAATCCCTACTGCGCCCACCATCCCAAAGTCCGATGGTTCATGGGCTTTGCGGATGGTACCATCCCCTTCACCGCGGAAATGAACAGGATCGGGGCCGGTCTGGCCTCGCGTCGTCGTCTTCGCGGTGCGTCAGCGGTTGTTTTTGGGATGGGCGCATAGCTCAGCGGGAGAGCACACCCTTCACACGGGTGGGGTCGTAGGTTCAATCCCTACTGCGCCCACCATCCCAAACACCGCTTCTTACCCGATGCCCATCAATGATCGTCGATGGCCGCGCAGTTTGCGTGGCCGTTGTGCATGGCGCGATACCACACAAAAACTCCGCCCATCCGCCGGTGTCTTTTTGGAACAAACGCCACCGCAAACGCCACCGCAGTTGATTCAGATCAGCTACAGCGCGTGGGGTTTTCGTCTATCGCTTCCAGCATCCGATTTTTTCAATCACCTGGAAGCAGTGACATGGAAGATACGCGCGTGACCCTTCTCGCCCTCGGCCTGCTGGTCGTGGCGCTCGTCGTGATCCTCGGTTCGGTGGTCCTGTCTCCGGCCACCCTGGTCCTCCTGGCCACGCTCGGCGCCTGGGTGAACCTGACCTATCTGGTCGTCGTCACGCTGATGCGTTGATCCTCGTCCGCGGGCCGGGGCGGGTGGTCGGCCCATCCCGCCCGCCGGATGGGAAAATTTCAAAATCGGCAGCCGTTCGTTAATTCCATGACTGGACAGCGCCGGCCCGGCGGTTTATCCCAGCGCCGTTTATGACGCCTGTGGAGCACACCGCCATGACCTCCCTCGCCGCCGCCCGCGTTCCGGAGTCGGAACAGCCCCTGCCGGTCGTCCGCAGCGTGGACGATCTCCGCGCCCAGGTGTCGTCCTGGCACCGCGAGGGCAAGACGGTGGCCCTGGTGCCGACCATGGGGGCGCTGCACGACGGCCATCTGGCCCTGGTGCGCCGCGCCCGTGAACTGGCCGACCGTGTGGTCGCCAGCGTCTTTGTCAACCCCACCCAATTCGCCCCGCACGAGGACTTCGACCGCTACCCGCGCGACGAGGCCGGGGATTCGCGCAAGCTCGCCTCGGCGGGCTGCGACCTGCTTTACGCCCCCACGGTGCGCGCGATGTATCCGGAGGGCTTCGCCACGGCCATCTCGGTCGGCGGCCCGGCGGAGGGGCTGTGCGGTACCTTCCGGCCCCAGATGTTCGGCGGCGTCGCCCTGGTCGTGACGAAGCTGTTCCTGCAGGCCCAGCCCGACGTGGCGGTGTTCGGGGAGAAGGATTACCAGCAGCTCATGGTCATCCGCCGCTTCGCCCGCGATCTGGACATTCCGGTGCGGGTGGAGGGGCTGCCGACCGTGCGGGAGGCCGACGGGCTCGCCATGTCCTCGCGCAACGCCTACCTGTCCGCCGACGAGCGCGCCCGCGCGCCGGAGCTGAATCGCGCGCTTCTCGACGCCGCGGCGGCGCTGGCCGGCGGCGCGGAGGCCGCCGCGGTCCTGGAGGCGGTGCGGGCCCGCGTCAGCGCCGCCGGCTTCGGCTCCATCGACTATGTGGAGCTGCGCGACGCCGGCACGCTGGAGCCGGTCAGCCGCGCGGAGCGTCCGGCGCGACTGCTGGCCGCCGCCTGGATGGGCAAGGCCCGCCTGATCGACAATGTGCCGGTCATTCCGGGGGCGGTCATTCCGGGCTGATGCCCGGCGCACCCTCCGGCTGGAACAATTCGCCCAAGGCGGCCTGGAGCAGGGCCGGGCTGATCGGCTTGTGCAGCACGGGGCAGCCGATGCTCCGGGCCTCCACCTGGGGCAGGGCGCCGGTTTCCCCGGTCAGCAGGATGGCGCGGACGGGCGCGTCGTACAGGTCCCCCAGCGCGCGCAGGACGGACACCCCGGTCACGCCGTCGCGCAGCCGGTAATCGGCGATCACCGCATCGGGCACCCGCCCGCCGCCGCGCAGGGCGGCGTCCGCCTCCTCCCAGCAGCCGGCGTCCATGGTGCGGTAGCCCCATTGCCGGATCATCGCCACCAGCCCGGCGCGCACCAGCGCGTCGTCCTCCACCAGCAGCACGAGCCGGCCATCCCCGAGGGCGATCCCATCGGAGGCGGGCGGCTCCGGCGCGTCGCACGGGGCGGCGCCCGTCTGCGCGGCGAGCGGGACGGTGACCGAGAATTCCGACCCCACGCCGAAGCGGGATTGCACCCGCACCGGATGCCCGATCAGCCGCGACAGGCGCCGCACGATGGCGAGCCCCAGCCCCAGCCCCTGGTTCCGGTCGCGCTCCGGGTTGCCGAGCTGGGTGAATTCCTGGAAAATCTCGTCCAGCTTGTCGGCGGGGATGCCGATCCCGCTGTCGCGCACGGTGATCGTCAGATCCGTCCCCGTGATGGCGCAGAGCACCTCCACCCCGCCGTCCAGCGTGTAGGTCAGCGCGTTTTCCACGAGGTTGCGCAGGATGCGGCCCAGCAGGTCGGGGTCGCTGCGCACCAGGGTGGGCGCGCAATCCACCCGCCAGCCCAGCCCCTTGGCCGCCGCGCGCGGGGCGTAGGTGGCGTTCAGCTCCTCCAGCAGGGGGGCGATGGGGATGTCCGCCATCCGCGCCTGCACCGCCCCGGCGTCCAGCTTCGAGATGTCCAGAAGCCGGTCGAGCAGGGCGCGCAGGGCCTCCAGGCTCATTTCCAGGTTGGCGGCCATCCGCTGGGCGCGCGGATCGGTCAGGGCGGGGGCGAGCGCCGCCGCGAAGAGCAGGGCGGATTGCAGCGGCTGGCGCAGGTCGTGGCTGGCCGCGGCGAGGAACTTCGACTTGGACAGGTTGGCGCGCTCGGCTTCCTCGCGGGCGCGCAGGGCGGCCTGGGCATCGGCGGCGGCGCGCTCCCGCGCGTGGGAGGTGCCGGCGTCGCCGGACAGGCCGGCGTAGCCGAGCAGGGCTCCGTCGCGCCCGTACAGGGCCGTCATCTCCAGCCACAGCGGAAGATGGGACCCGTCCTTGCGGATGAAGGTCCATTCCCGGCGGTAGGGCCGGCCGCGGCGGGGCAGGGCGGTGAAGACATCGATGTCCGGCGCCACCGGTTCGCCCAGTTCCTTCGACAGGCGGGCGGCCTCGGCGGCCAGTTCGTGGCGGTCGTGGAACAGCAGGGGCGTGGCGCGGCCCGCCAGCTCCTCCCGCCGGTAGCCGAGCCGCCGCTCCGCCGCGGGGTTCAGGTCCAGGATGACGCCGGACGGGTCGGTGACGATGACGAGGTGGCCGGTGGCGGCGAACAGCGCTTCGCAGAGCGCGGCGCGCCCGGACCCGGAACCGGCCGGTTCGTTACGGTCCGGACGGCAGGTGCGTTCCGCATCCTCCATGCCCCTGCATCTCCCCCTCTTGCGCGCCGCAATCCTCCGCATGACGGATTCGGCTTTCCATTGGGCCGTTCGTGGCCATTTTTTGCATCGCAGCCGCGTGCGCCACAACCATGCTGCCCAATGGCGCGACGGGCTGTCCAGGGCAAAGCGCCGGTGCCGTGAGGATTGCCGTGACGACGACAGGGAAGGGGCAAGGGAGGAGCGGCAAAGGATCGCAGGCCCGGCGCTGCGCCCTATAGTTTCTGCCGAACGCGCGGCTGCGCGCAAGAACCGAGGGAAGGAAGGCACCATGCCGTATGATTCCGTGGACACCGCCCGCCGGCTTGGGCTGAAGGACGCCGAGCTGCTGCGCTTCCAGTGCTTCATCGACGGGAAATGGACCGACGCCGACGGCGGCAGGACCGTGGAGGTGACGAACCCCGCCGATGGCAGCGTCCTGGGGAGCGTGCCGATGATGGGCGCCGAGGAGACGCGCCGGGCCATCGCGGCGGCGGAGCGCGCCTGGCCGGCCTGGCGCGCCCTGACCGCGAAGGAGCGCGCCAAGGTCCTGCGCGCCTGGTTCGACCTGATGATGGCGAACCAGGAGGACCTGGCCCGCATCATGACGGCGGAGCAGGGCAAGCCGCTGGCCGAGGCGCGGGGCGAGGTGGCCTACGCCGCGTCCTTCGTCGAATGGTTCGCGGAGGAGGGCAAGCGCGTCTACGGCGACACCATCCCGCAGCATCTGCCGGGCCGCCGCATCGTCGTGACCAAGGAGCCGATCGGCGTCACCGCCGCCATCACGCCGTGGAATTTCCCGGCGGCCATGATCACCCGCAAGGCCGGGCCGGCGCTGGCCGCCGGCTGCCCGATGGTCGTCAAGCCGGCCACGGCCACCCCGCTGACCGCGCTCGCCATGGCCGTGCTGGCGGAGCGGGCGGGCGTTCCGGCGGGCATCCTCAGCGTCGTCACCGGTTCCGCCCGCGCCATCGGCGGCGAGATGACTGGCAACCCGGCGGTGCGCAAGCTGACCTTTACCGGCTCCACCGAGATCGGCAAGGAACTGATGGCCCAATGCGCCGGGACGGTGAAGAAGGTGTCGCTGGAACTGGGCGGCAACGCGCCCTTCCTGGTTTTCGACGACGCCGACCTGGACGAGGCGGTGAAGGGCGCCATCGCCTCGAAATACCGCAACACCGGCCAGACCTGCGTCTGCGCGAATCGGCTGCTGGTGCAGGCCGGAGTTTACGACGCCTTCGCGGCGAAGCTGGCGGAGGCGGTGAAGGCGCTGAAGGTCGGCCCCGGCCTGACCACGGACGGCGCGCAGCAGGGGCCGCTGATCGACATGGCGGCGGTGGAGAAGGTCGAGGACCACATCCGCGACGCCGTGGGCAAGGGCGCCCGCGTGGTGCTGGGCGGGCGGCGGCATGAGCTGGGCGGCAGCTTCTTCGAGCCGACCATCCTCGCCGACGTGACCCCGGCCATGAAGGTGGCGCGGGAGGAAACCTTCGGCCCGGTGGCCCCGCTGTTCCGCTTCGAGACGGAGGAGGAGGCCGTGCGCATGGCCAACGCCACCGAATTCGGTCTGGCCGCCTACTTCTACAGCCGCGACATCGGGCGCGTCTGGCGGGTGGCGGAGGCGCTGGAATATGGCATCGTCGGCATCAACGAGGGCATCATCTCCACGGAGGTCGCGCCCTTCGGCGGCATGAAGGAGAGCGGCATCGGGCGCGAAGGCTCGAAGTACGGGATCGAGGACTTCCTGGAGATCAAGTATCTGTGCATGGGCGGCATCGGCGGCTGAAAGCCGGGCGCCGGTTGCAAGTAAAAAAACAGGGCCGGTCGCGCGACGCTCTTTGACCGGCCCTGTTTTTTTATCTAATATAAACTTTCCTTAAAATTGCCACGACCCCAGTTGGGGGAAAGGCGGCCCGGTGCGGTTTCTGCTGCGGCGCTCCGACGGGGAATCGGTGTCCCTGACGCCCGTCATCATCGCGGTTGTCCTGGTGCTGCTCGCGGCGCTGGGCACCTGGACCGTGGTGTCCAGCAAGACCGGCGCCCGCAGCGCCGGCGGCGAGCGCAAGCCGCAGAAGACCTACGCCGCCTTGCCGCTGATGACCTTCACGCTGGGCGGCAGCGACGCGCGTCTGGTGGACATCCGCGTGCTTCTGGAGATCGAGCCCACCGCGGACCCGAATGCGGCGGCGCCCTATGTGCCCCGCATCGCGGACCAGATGGCCGACCGGCTGCGCCAGATCGAGCCCGACCAGTTGAACGGGGCCGAAGGCGCCAACCTGATCAAGAGCGCCGTGGCGAGCGTGGTGAAGCGCGAGGCGCAGACCGTCCGGGTGCGGGACGTGCTTCTGGAGCGGATGGTGGTGCGGTAGGCGCCTGCGCTGTTTGCCCCCTCCCAGGCTCTCCCCTGCGCAGCGGGAGAGGGAGGGAGGGGGCAGACGCTTACTCCGCCGCCGCGGCCCGGCGGTCGGCGTCGCGCTGGAGACGGGCGCGCTTCAGCTCCTCGGCCAGCAGGAAGGCCAGCTCCAGCGATTGGCTGGCGTTCAGGCGCGGGTCGCAGGCGGTGTGGTAACGCAGCGCCAGCTTGTGGTCGGTGATCGCCTGGGCGCCGCCCGTGCACTCCGTCACGTCCTGGCCGGTCAGCTCGAAATGGACGCCGCCGGCGTGCGTGCCTTCGGCCTGATGGACGGCGAAGAAGTCGCGCGCCTCCGACAGCACCTTCTCCACCGGGCGGGTCTTGTAGCCGCTGGAGGACTTGACGGTGTTGCCGTGCATCGGGTCGCAGGACCAGACGACCACGCGGCCCTCGCGCTGCACCTTGCGCAGCAGGGCCGGGAACTTCTCCCCGACCTTGTCGGCGCCCATGCGGACGATCAGGGTCAGGCGGCCCGGCTCGTTCGTCGGGTTCAAAATGTCGATCAGGCGGATCAGCTCATCCGGGTCGGTGGACGGGCCGCACTTCAGGCCGATCGGATTCTTCACCCCGCGCAGGAATTCCACATGCGCGCCGTCCGGCTGGCGGGTGCGGTCGCCGATCCACAGCATGTGGGCCGACACGTCGTACCAGTCGCCGGTGGTGCTGTCCACGCGGGTCATCGCCTGCTCGAAGGGCAGCAGAAGCGCCTCGTGGCTGGTGAAGAACTCCGTCTCACGGATCTGCGGGGTGGTCTGGGCGGTGATGCCGCAGGCCGCCATGAAGGCCAGCGTCTCGTCCAGCCGGTTGGCGATCTCGCGGAAATGCTCGCCGGCGGGGGAGCGCTCCACGAAGCCCAGCGTCCACTGGTGCACCTTGTGCAGGTCGGCGTAGCCGCCCTGGGAGAAGGCGCGCAGCAGGTTCAGCGTGGCCGCGGCCTGGGTGTAGGCCTGCATCATGCGTTCCGGGTCGGGAACGCGGGCGTCGGGCGTGAAGTCGAAGCCGTTGATGATGTCGCCGCGGTAGGACGGCAGCTCGACCCCCTCCAGCACCTCGGTGTCGGCGGAGCGCGGCTTGGCGAACTGGCCGGCCATGCGGCCCACCTTCACCACCGGAATGGCGGCGCCGAAGGTCAGCACGACGGCCATCTGCAGCAGCACGCGGAAGGTGTCGCGGATGTTGTTCGGGTGGAACTCCGCGAAGCTCTCCGCGCAGTCGCCGCCCTGGAGCAGGAAGGCGTTGCCGGCGGCGGCGGCGGCGAGGCTGTCCTTCAGCCGGCGCGCCTCGCCGGCGAAGACGAGCGGGGGATAGGAGGACAGGCGCTGCTCCACCGCTTCGACCTTGGACGGGTCCGGATAGGTCGGAAGCTGCTTCGCCGGCTTCGACCTCCAGCTGTCGGGGGACCAACGCTCAACCATGACGCCCGCTCTTTCCTTGTGCTAAGGGTTCCTCCCGAGGGCCGGATGACGGCCAGAGGGGTAATCTGTATAGCCGCCGCGGAGAAATTTTTCCATAGTTTCGACCGCAACTTCCGCAATGGATGATGCGGCGGCACGCCCGAAAAAGCGCGCTGGCGGGGGTGCCCGGCCACGGCCTATACAGACGGTTACGCAGGTGTGCGGAAGGGTTGAGCGGGTGAAACCATCCTCCTGGAGCCAGGCGGCCTCCGTCTATCTTGACCGGCGCGTTCTGGCCATTCTGTTCCTGGGCTTTTCCGAAGGGCTGCCGCTGGCGCTGACCGGCTCCACCCTGTCGGTCTGGCTGCGCGAGGGCGGCGTCAGCAAGACGGCCATCGGCCTGTTCGCGCTGGTCACCATGCCCTACGCGCTGAAATTCGTGTGGGCGCCGCTGATCGACCGGCTGCGCCTGCCGGTGGTGACGCGGCTGTTCGGGCGGCGGCGCGGCTGGGCGCTGGTGGCGCAGGCCGGGCTGATGGCGGCGCTGGTCGGGCTGGGCAGCACCAACCCGGTGACCGACCTGTGGTGGACCGCCATGCTGGCCGTGGTCGTGGCCTTCTTCTCGGCCAGCCAGGACATCGTGGTCGACGCCTACCGCGTCGAGGTTCTGGAGGAGCACCAGCAGGCGGCGGGGGCGGCCATCCTGGTGCTGGGCTACCGCTTCGGCATGCTGGCGGCGGGGGCGGGGGCGCTCTACCTCGCGGAGTTCTTCGGCTGGCACGTCGCCTACTACGTCATGGCGGGGCTGGTGGCGGTCGGCATGGTGACCATCCTGCTGAACCGCGAGCCGAAGGTCGCGGATTCAGCGGAATCCAGGGCGCGGGAGCGGCATGTGGCCGACTGGCTGGCCGCGCGCCCGCACCTGACGGGGTGGAAGGCGGACCTGCTCGCCTGGATCTACGGCGCGGTCGTGGCGCCCTTCGTGGAGTTCATGACGCGGCCGGCCTGGGCGGCGGTCCTGCTGTTCATCGCCTGCTACAAGCTGGGCGACGTGCTGGCGGGGGTGATGGCGGCGCCCTTCTACGTCGATCTCGGTTTCGAGAAGACGGAGATCGCCAACGTCACCAAACTGTTCGGCTTGTGGGCGACCATCGCCGGCGGGCTGATCGGCGGCGTGCTGGTCGGGCGCGTCGGCGTGCTGCGCGGGCTGCTGGCCGGCGGGTTGATGCAGATGCTGTCCAACCTGGGCTATGTCATGCTGGCCCAGGTCGGGCACGACGTGTCGGCTCTGGCCGTGACGGTGGCGCTGGAGAATGTCTGCGGCGGCATCGCGACGGCGGCCTTCGTCGCCTATCTGTCGAGCCTCTGCAACACCGCCTACACCGCCACGCAATACGCGCTGCTCAGCAGCTTCTACAAGCTGGGGGGCGATCTGTTCGGGGCGTCGTCCGGCTGGCTGGCCGAGCGGATGGACTGGAGCGGCTTCTTCCTGCTGTCCACCGGCGGCGCGCTGCCGGGGCTGCTGGTGCTGCTGTGGCTGATGACACGGCCACGGCGGGACGAGGTGGCGGTGAAGGTTTAGGTGGGCAACGCACCAATCGAACACTTGCCCCCACCCTGACCCTCCCCCGCTCTCGGCGGACCAAAGGTCCGCCTGCCGCGCCAGCGCAAACCAGAGGTTTGCGCAAGAGCTGGGCGGGGGAGGGGAATTGGGGCCTTACTTCACCGGAGTCATCTTGCCGGAGCCGGGGCCGGCACCGAGATCCGCACCCGTCACCGGGTTCACGTCGGTGCGCGACATGGTGCGCTTGGCGGCCTCGTTGACCGCCTTCATCTCCTCCGCCGCCAGCCGGACGGAGGGGTTGCCGTCACCGCCGCTGACCGGGGCCTGGTCGGGGCGGATGTTCACGAACTCCCACTGCTCGCCCTGGTTCCACGGGCCGCGGGCGTCGCCGTCGCCCTGGCTCATGTTGTAGTACTTGTCGGTGTATTCGGGGTTGCCCGGCAGCTTGCCCGGCGGGAAGTTGTTCTCGATGGAATAGAGCGCCTTCTCGAACATCTTCTGATGCGCGACCTCGCGGGTCATCAGGAAGGTCAGCGCGTCCTTCACGCCGGGATCGGGGGTGATGTTGATGAGGCGCTCATAGATGATCTTGGCCCGCGATTCCGCGGCGATGTTGGAGCGCAGGTCGGCGGTCGGCTCGCCGATGCTGTCGATGTAGCCGCCGGTCCAAAGCTGCCCCGCGGAGTTGGTGAGCGCCGGGCCGCCGCCGTAGAGGAGGGCCAGCGTGTGGCTGCCGTTGCCCTTGGCGATGTCGGCGTAGAGGTCGGTGACCTCCTCCGCGCCCTCGGCCAGCTTGCCCTTCACACCCTTGGTCAGCATGGCGACGATGCTGCCGATGATCTCCAGATGGCTCAACTCTTCGGTCGCAATGTCGATCAGCATGTCCTTGCGGGCCGGATCCTCGTCGGCCAGACCCTGCGTGAAGTAACGCAAGGCCGCCGCCAGTTCGCCCTGGGGACCGCCGAACTGTTCCAGCATCAGGCTGGCCAGCTTCGGGTCCGGTTCCGCCACGCGGACCGTGTACATCAGGTTCTTGTTGTGCATGAACATGCGTTGGAGCCCTCCCGGTTCCTCGATGAAAGGAATGGTGACGGCGGCTTCCGGATGGTCCGGAAGCGCCGTGGTGAGCCCTCAACATGCGCTTCTTAGAAGCGTTCCAGGAAATCCCGTTCCTGACCTTTGGTTTAACGTCCGATCGTCAGGACACCTTCTCGCGCATCAGAACGAACTCTTCCGCGGTAGAGGGGTGAAGGGCGATGGTGCGGTCGAAGTCCTTCTTGGTGGCGCCGCAGTTCAGCGCGATGCCCAGCCCCTGGACGATTTCCGGCGCGTCCATGCCCATCATGTGGCAGCCCAGAACGCGCTGG
Organism: Azospirillum isscasi; assembly: GCF_030849505.1. Lineage (GTDB taxonomy): Bacteria > Pseudomonadota > Alphaproteobacteria > Azospirillales > Azospirillaceae > Azospirillum > Azospirillum isscasi. The sequence goes on from NZ_JAUJFI010000089.1 coordinate 12,652, forward strand.
CTCTCACCGTCCACGACCAGCTTCATCAGGACGCGCTCGTCGCGGCCCGACATGGTGTGCTTCATCGGGCGGAAGCCGGCCTTGTAGATGTCCACCGTCCCGTATTTGGCCCGCGCCTCCGCCTCGGTCAGGCCGACGGTGCCGAGCGGCGGGATGGAGAAGACGGCGGTCGGGATGTTGGCGTAGCTGATGCTGGTCGGGTTGTCGTTGAACACCGTCTCCACGAAGGCGCGCCCCTCGGCGATGGCGACGGGGGTCAGGGCCATGCGGTCGGTCACGTCGCCCACCGCGAAGATGTTGTCCACGCTGGTGCGCGAATACTCGTCCACCCGGATCGCCCCGCTGTCGTCCAGCGCGACGCCGACGGATTCCAACCCCAGGTCGCGGGTGTTCGGTCGCCGCCCGGTCGCCGCCATGACGAGGCCGGCGGAATGCTCCCGCCCGAGCTGGTCGGTGACGGTGAAGCCGCCGGGGCCTTCCTTGACCTTCACCGGCTGGGTGCGGGCCTGGATGGTGATGCCGCGCTTGCGCATCTCCTGCGCCAGCGCCACGCGGATGTCGTCGTCGAAGCCGTTCAGCAGCTCCTCGCCGCGGATCATGATCGTCACCTCGGCGCCCAGGCCCCGGAAGATGCCGGCGAACTCAACGGCGATGTAGCCGCCGCCCAGGATGATGACGGAGCGGGGCAGGGTGCCGAGCTGCAACGCCTCGTTGGAGGTGACGGCGTGCTCGATCCCGGGAATCTTCGGCAGCGACGGCCAGCCGCCGGTGGCGACCAGGATGTTCCTGGCGGTGTAGCGCCGGTTCCCGACCTCCACCGTGTGGCGGTCGATCAGCCGCCCGAATCCGGTGTGCAGCGTGACCCCGGAGTTTTCCAGCATCTTGATGTAGATGCCGTTCAGCCGGTCGATCTCGGTGTCCTTGCGCCCGATCAGCGTGGCCCAGTCGAAGGCCGGCGTGTGGGAGGCCCAGCCGAATCCGCAGGCGTCCTCGAAGGCGTCGCGGAACTGGGCGGCGTAGACCAGCAGCTTCTTCGGCACGCAGCCGCGGATGACGCAGGTGCCGCCGACCCGGCTGCCCTCGCAGATGGCGACCTTGGCGCCCATGGCCGCGGCCCGCCGGCTGGCCGCAACGCCGCCGGAGCCGGCACCGATGGTGAAGAGGTCGAAATCGAACTCGGCCACAGCCGTCTCCTTCCAATCCCACAGTTCGTACAAGTCCCCGAACGGGTGCGGAGTGTTCCCCATTCCGGCGTCCCTGTCGAGCCTTGGCCTGTCGAGCCTTGGCCTGTCGAGCCCCTGCCTGACGAGCCTCTGCCTGATGAGCTTGGGAGGACGTGGGCCTTCGGTCAGCGCATGACGAGTTCCTGGACCAGCACCTGCCGGATTTTCATCGCGCCGAGTTCCTTGGTGGCGGTGCGCATCACCGCGTCCTTGATGTAAAAGGCGCCGTTGCGCCCCCGCAGCTCGCCGGGGTCGGCTTCCAGCATCACGTTGGTCATGGCGCTGGCGATGCGCGGGCCGTAGCTTTCCACCGTCTTGGCGGGGGCGGTCGGTTCCATGTCCAGAACCACGCGGACCCGCAGTTCCCGCAGCCGGTCGCCATCGGCCAACGTGAAGATCATCGCCGGCAGGCGCGCGTAGTTGGCGGCGGTCCGCAGCGTGTCCCCCACCGCGCGCCCGGCCTGCGCCGTGCCGGGCTTCAGCAGGAAGGCCCCGCCGGTGCCCGCCGCGGCCAGCCCGGCCATGGTGCAGAGAAGCCCGAGAACCACCCGGCGGCCCAAGCGGTCGAGCGTCGAGGGGCCTGCCGCAAAGCTCGGCGCGTTCTGGCTGATTGTCCGGCTCATGCCGACCTCGTCGCTTTTTCCGGCGCCGAAGGGGGATGGCGCCTGTTCTTGGAAGGATAGTGAAGGGGCAAAAGGAGGTCGTCAAATACAGGTATTTTATACTTTTTGATGAAAGTGAATTACATCGTGGAACTGCGTTCCTGTTCGGCAGTTCTTTGTGATTGAAATGCGCAGGATTTCGTAGCGTATTTTCGGAAAATCACCATTGCCCGCGGCGGGTGGCCGTACCGGATGAAGCCTCTTCCACCGGAGCGCCGGGGCGTATAATGCTGGTTTCTCAATCGGATTGCCGGTCCCGCCGCGGGGGCGGCCTCCGGATGCGACCATCGCGAAGGGCAAGAGCGGGAAGACGAGGACATCGCCATGGACGAGACCACGAAGCAGGCGCCGGCCAGTCATCCGCCCGCCTCGGCCATCACCGAATGGACCGACACCTATTTCAAGCGGACCAAGGAGGCGGTCGGGAAGTTCGGTGACAAGAAGGTCACCTACGCCATTTTCATGCGCCGCCCGGTGGTCTGCGCACCGCGACTCGCCATTGAATGGCTGGAGGCGGTGGCGCGGGAACGCGGATTCGACATCGACATCGTCCTGAACTATCCGGAAGGGAAGTGGGTCGGTGCGGGCGAGCCGATCCTGTACATCACCGGCTCCTTCTACCATCTGGTGGACACCGAGACGATCATCCTGCAGAAGCTCGGCCCCGCCTGCGTCGGCGCCTACAACGCCTTCACCATGTGCGCCGACCTGCCGAAGACCGCCTTCCTCGCCATGGAGGCGCGCCACTGCGCCGGCACGGAGATGGAGGAGATGATGGCCTACGCCGCCTCGGTCGGGTCGGACCGGGCCAAGCGCAAGGTCGGCGCCAAGGGCTTCATCGGCAACGCCACCGACGCCACCGCGCATTTCTTCGGCCAGAAGAAGGGCATGGGCACCATGCCGCACGCGCTGATCGGCTATGCCGGATCGACCGTGCGGGCGGCGGAGATGTTCCACGAAACCTTCCCCGAACTGCCGTTGACCGTTCTGGTCGATTACTTTGGGCGCGAGGTGACCGACGCGCTGGAGGTCTGCCGCCGCTTCCCCGGACTCGCCGCGCAGGGCAAGCTGGCGGTGCGGCTCGACACGCCGGGCGGGCGCTTCCTGGAGGGGCTGGACCCGCCGGGTTCCTACGCGGTGTTGGAGCGGCACGCGCCCCATTCCATCCGCGGCTACCGCGACGAGACGCAGCTCCGCTACCTGATCGGCACCGGCGTGTCGGCGGCGGCGGTCCATTTCATGCGCGAGAAGCTGGACGAGGCGGGATTCCCGGCGGTCAAGATCGTCGCCAGCTCCGGCTTCGGCCCGGCGAAATGCCGCCTGATGGCCGAGGCGAACGCCCCGGTGGACATCATCGGCACCGGCAGCTATCTGCCCGAGCGCTGGACCGAGACCTACGCCACCGCCGACATCATCGAATATGACGGTGAGAAGCGCGTGAAGGTCGGCCGCGAGTTCCTGTTCCGGAAGTAGCATCGTCTTTTCGCAAGGAAAAAGCCCCTCCGCCGGCACCGCCGCGGAGGGGCTTTTGCGTTCAGCGGGTCAACACCATCACCAGCCGTTCGACCGGCGTGTCGTTGACAAGGTGCGATTCGACGATCTCGTCGATGTCCGCGGGCGTTTCCGGGCGGTACCAGAGGCCCTCCGGATAGACCACCATCAGCGGACCGGCGGAACAGAAGCCGAGGCAGCCCGTCCAGGCCATGCCGACGTCCAGCAGCCCCTTGGCCTGGATGCGCTGGCCGAGCTGTTCCCACAGCGGGTGGGCGTTCTTCGCCGCGCAGCTTCCGCGCGGGTGGCCGGGCGGGCGCTGCTGGGCGCAACAAAAGACGTGGTGGCGGAACACCTGAGGCAGATCGAGGGACATCGCACGCTCCTAAAACCATAATCCGCGTACGGTTATATCCTCTGCTGCGGTGCGGCGCCACCGTTTACAACGATTCTAATATGTCGGGCGCCTGCGATGTTCACGCATCCTCCGCCAGCCGCAGGCCCGTGAAGGACAGCCGTGTTTCCGGGCGCAGATAGTGCCGGGTCGTCGGGTTGGCGTGATCGAAGGGCGTGACGCAGCTTCCGCCCCGCAACACCATGCGGTTCGTCATGAAGCGGCCATGGACGGCCTCGTCCACCCCGTCCGGCAGGCGGTAGCCGGGATAGGGGGCGAAGGGGCTGCGGGTCCATTCCCATACGTCGCCGAACAATTGCCAGGGGCCGTCGCCGTGGCAGGTGCTGGGGCGCGGATGGCGGTTGCCGGTGCCCAGCAGATTGCCCATGCTGTCGCACCGCGAGGCGACGGCTTCCCATTCGGCCTCGTCCGGCAGGCGCTTTCCGGCCCAGCGGGCGAAGGCGTCGGCCTCGAACCAGCTCACATGGCAGACCGGCTCCGCGGGGTCGAGCGGGCGCATACCGTAGAGGGTGAAGATCTGCCACGCGCCGTCGCGCCATTCCCAATAGAGCGGCGCCTGCCATTCCTCGGCCCGCACCGCTTCCCAGCCGTCGGCCAGCCAGAGCGAGCGCCTGGTGTAGCCGCCGTCCTCGATGAAGTCCCGGAAGGCGCCGCAGGACACCGGCAGGGCGGCGAGGCGGAAGGGCTCCAGATAGACGCGGTGGCGCGGCCCCTCATGGTCGAATCCGGCCCAGGCTTCCGTGCGCCCGATCTCGACGATGCCGCCTTCATGCTCCATCCAGCGCTCCGGTTGCGGCGGGGCCGGCGCGGTCTGCGGCGGCTGATCGTAGGCGGGGCGCAGCGGGTTGCTCCAGAAGGCGTGCTTGATGTGGTTCAGCAGCCGCTCCTGGTGGCGCCGCTCATGGGTGATGCCGACGACCACCCGGTTCGCGATGTCCGGCAACTCCGCCTCGTCGGCCTGATTCAGCAGATGCAGGACCGCGGCGTTCACATGGTCGCGGTAGCGCATCACCTCCCCCGCGTTGGGCCGGGAGAGCAGGCGCAAGGTGGGGGAGGGAAGCTGGTGGCTGCCGAACCGGTCGTCGCGGGCGGCGAACAGCGTCAGGAAGGCCGGATCGAAGGGCCGGTAGCCGGGGTTGCAGGGCACCAGGACGGTGGTTTCGAACAGCCATGTGGTGTGGGCGAGGTGCCATTTGGCCGGCGCCCCGTCGGCGACGGACTGGACCATCAGGTCCTCCGGCGACAGGGGGGCGGCGAGTTCGGCGGTGCGGGCGCGGATCTTTTGGAAGCGGGTGGAGAGCGCTTGGCGGAGGGCGTCGCCGGACGGCTGGGCGTGCGTGGCGAGATGGGTGTCGGGCACGGGGGAACCTCCCTGCGGGAGCGGGTTTTCCGCGGCGGGAACGGCGCGGGGAAGCGCCCCGGGCCGTCGCCGGAGGAATAACAGGGCCATTGTGCCGCATGGCCCGACCATCCTGGGTGGCGCATCGGAGGGAGGCTTTCTCCGAATTCGCGCATTATACCCGCATTGGGGCTGTGGCTATGCGTCCACCACCAGATGCGGACGGAAGGCCCCTTCGAGCGTCAGAAGCAGGCGCAGATAGACCGCGACGCGCCGCGATGTCGTCGTGCGCTGCTCCAGACAATCGCGCAACTGATTGGCGAGTGCCACATTCTCCGCCGTCTGCCCCGGCGGAAGCGCCGGGTTCGTCGGCGCGACCATATCGACGATGTGGTCGTGATCGGCGGGCGGGCCGGCGGCGGCCCGTTCGAGAAGCGCCGCCGCGATGCGTTCGATGTCCTGGTCCGGCGGCGGGGGCTGGGCGAGGTTGGGAGCGAGGTGGGGCGGCGGGCGGCGGTTGGCGAGCTGCGCGCGCAGATTCTGCTTGATGCGCGCCCGCTGTCCGGCGTTCAGCGTGTCCAGCTCGTCGATCTCGTCGAACAGCAGGTCATAAAGGCGCCGCCGCTTGTGGTTGGCGTCCTCCTGGCTGCGGCGTTCCTGCTGTTCCCGCTCCTGCTGTTGCAGGTCCTGCCGATTCTGCCGCCGCTGCTTGCGGTCGGTGGCGCTGCCCGAGCGTTCCACCGCGCCGGGCGAGCGGACCAGGGGCTCCGAACGTCCGATCGAACCGTCGGTCATGGCGGCCTCCCACGGCAGGGACTGGGACTGTTCAGTGTACCAACTGTCTCGGACCTGTCAAGGCGACGCTTTGGCGCTACGCGGCGGAGGGTACGCCACGCGGTTGCCGAAGCGGCCCTTCGGATGAGCGGTGTTCACTCGAAGCCGCGCCATACTCGTTTGTCAGGCACACGGCGCACACTCGACAGTGGGGCAGCCCAAACACGCGAAGAAGGAACGCCACATGCCCTGCGACACCCCCCCGACCCCCGTTCGGTGCGTCACCGCCGGAGGAATCGCCACCCTCACCCTGAACCGGCCTGCGAAGCTGAACGCCATCAGCACCGCGCTCGCCGCCGCGATGCTCGACGCGCTCGATGCGCTGGAGACCGACGAGTCGGTGCGTGCCGTCATCGTCACCGGGGCCGGGGAGCGGGCCTTTTCCGCCGGGGCGGACATCGCCGAGTTCACCCAGGCCGTCCGGCGGGGACCGGAGGCGGCGGTGCGTGCCTTCCGTCCCGGCCAGACGCTGTGCGCGCGGATCGAAGCCTATCCGAAGCCGGTCATCGCCGCGGTCAACGGCATCTGTTACGGCGGCGGCTGCGAGATCCTGGAGGCCGCCCACCTCGCCGTCGCCAGCGAGCGGGCAAGCTTCTCCAAGGCGGAGATCAAGCTCGGCATGATGCCGACCTTCGGCGGGACACAACGGCTGCCCCGCAACGCCGGGCGCAAGCGGGCGCTGGAATGGCTGCTGACCGGCGACGCCTTTCCGCCCGCCACGGCTCTGGCGGTGGGACTGGTCAATCAGGTGGTGGCCCACGACGCTTTGCTGCCCGCGGCCTTCGAACTGGCGGGGCGGATCGTCCGGCATTCCCCGGCGGCGGTGTCCGGCATCCTGGGGGCGGTGACCCGCGGGCTGAACATGACCATCGGCGAAGGGCTGGCCGTGGAGACGGAACGTTTCGCCCGGCTGGCCCCCGGCCCCGACCTGCGCAACGGCCTGGAGGCGTGGCTTTCGCGCTGAATCAAGCTTCGTCCGGGGGATGGTCCGGCATTTCGGTTTGCGCGGGGGCGTGCCGGTGTGCAGGATGCGGGGGTGGATGTGGACCGCTCCGCCCCCTATCTTCCGGGGCCGGGGCTTTTTGGCGTGGATGGCATGAGCGACGAGAACACCCTGTCCGAAAGCGGCGAATCCCTGGAAAACCGGCGCAAGCGGCTGCGCTTCCGGTCGTGGCACCGCGGCATGCGCGAGATGGACCTGCTGATCGGCAGCTTCGCCGACGCCCATGTCCCGGATTTCGATCACGCGCAGCTCGACCGCTACGAGGCGCTGCTCGAACTGAGCGATCCCGATCTCTACAACTGGTACGCCGGGCGCGAGCCGCTGCCCGCCGAGCATGACACCGACGTCATGCAACTGCTGACCAAGTTCCGCTACACGCCCCGTCAGGGGTCCTGAGGCCCGATCCTTGCCCAGCTTCGAACAGTTGCAGCCGGGACGCTCCGGCCGCCTTCTGGTCGGCGGCGCCCCCGCCGGCCATGACGCCCGCGTCCTTGCCGACCTCGCCAAGCGGGCGGGGAGCGCGGGGCTTCTCCACGTCGCGCTCGACGACACCCGCGCCGCCCAACTGGCGGAGGCGCTGGCCTTCTTCGCGCCGTCGCTGGAGGTGCAGGTGTTCCCGGCCTGGGACTGCCTGCCCTACGACCGGGTGTCGCCCAACGGCGGCATCGTGGCGAAGCGAATCGACACGCTGACCCGCCTGCTGGCGCGCAAGGCGGACGCGCCGCCGCTGGTCGTGCTGACCACCGTCAACGCCATGGTGCAGAAGGTGCCGCCCCGCGCCGCCTTCCGCGACGCGGTGTTCTCGGCGAAGCTGCGGGACCGGATCGACCTGGAGAAGCTGCAGCGCTATCTCGCCGGCAACGGCTACACCCGCGCCCAGACGGTGCGCGAGCCGGGTGAATTCGCCATACGCGGCGGCATCGTGGACCTGTTCCCGCCGGGCACCGACGAGCCGCTGCGCCTCGACCTGTTCGGCGACGAGCTGGAGGCGGTGCGCAGCTTCGACCCCATGTCGCAGCGCACCACCGACAAGCGCGACGGCATCGACCTGAAGCCGATGTCGGAGGTCTTCCTGGACGAGGCCGGCATCGCCCGCTTCCGCTCCGGCTACCGCGAGCTGTTCGGCGCCGTCACGGACGACGACCCGCTGTATGAAGCGATCAGCGCCGGGCGCAAGTACGGCGGCATGGAGCATTGGCTGCCGCTGTTCCACGAGAGCATGGAATCGCTGCTGGCCTACATGCCCAGGGCCATCCTGTCGCTGGACCATCAGGCGACGGAGGCGCGCGATTCGCGCATCGCGCAGGTGGTGGACTTCCACGCCTCCCGCGAGAGCATGATCGTCATCGAGAAGCGGACGGGCTCGCCGGTCTACAAGCCGGTGCCGGTCGGCATGATGTTCCTCGACGCGCAGGCCTGGGACGACCTGTTCGCCGCCCACGCCGTGGCCCAGCTCCAGCCCTTCGGCACGCCGCCGGGCATCAAGGGCACGCTGGACGCCGGCGGGCGGCGTGGCCACGACTTCGCGGAGGAGCGGGCGCGGCCCGACGTGAACGTCTTCGAGGCGGTGAAGGACCACATCCGCGCGCTGCGGGCCGATGGGCGCCGCGTGCTGGTGGCCGGCTATTCCGCGGGCTCCCGCGACCGCCTGATGACGGTGCTGGGCGACCACGGCATTCCGGGGCTGGAGCCGGCGGAGAGCATCGAGGACGTCCGCCGCTTCGACCGCAACATCATCGGCATGATCGTGCTGGGGATGGAGCATGGCTTCACCTCCGCCGACATGGCGGTCATCACCGAGCAGGACATCCTCGGCGACCGCCTCGTCCGCCCGGCGGCGAAGAAGAAGCGCAAGGCCGCCAACTTCATCGCGGAATATACGGCGCTGGCCTCCGGCGATCTCGTGGTGCACATGGACCACGGCATCGGGCGCTATGACGGGCTGGAGACGCTGGAGGTGTCCGGCGCCCCCCACGACTGCCTGCGGCTGATCTACGAGGGCGGCGACAAGCTCTACGTCCCCGTCGAGAACATCGAGGTGCTGACCCGCTACGGGTCGGAGGACGCGCACGCGCAGCTCGACAAGCTGGGCGGGGCCGGCTGGCAGGGCCGCAAGGCCCGCGTCAAGAAGCGCCTGAAGGACATGGCCGAGGCGCTTCTGAAGATCGCCGCCGAACGCATGTTGAAAAAGGCCGACCCGGTCTACACGCCGGAGGGCGTCTATCAGGAATTCGCCGCCCGCTTCCCCTATCCGGAGACGGACGACCAGTTGAAGGCCATCGAGGAGGTCTTCACCGATCTCGGCTCGGGCCGTCCCATGGACCGGCTGGTCTGCGGCGACGTCGGCTTCGGCAAGACGGAGGTGGCGCTGCGCGCCGCCTTCCTCGTCGCCATGAGCGGCCAGCAGGTCGCCGTGGTGGTGCCGACCACGCTTCTGGCGCGCCAGCATTTCAAGACCTTCACGACGCGCTTCGCGGGGTTGCCGCTGCGCATCGTGCAACTGTCGCGCATGGTCACCGCCAAGGAGCAGACCAAGGTCAAGCAGGAGCTGGAGCAGGGCACCGCCGACATCGTGATCGGCACTCACGCGCTGCTCGGCAAGGGCGTGCAGTTCAAGCAGCTCGGCATGGTCATCGTGGACGAGGAGCAGCATTTCGGCGTGAAGCAGAAGGAGCGGCTGAAGGAGCTGCGCGCCGACGTGCACGTCCTGACGCTGACCGCCACGCCGATTCCGCGCACGCTCCAGATGGCGCTGTCCGGCGTGCGCGAGCTGTCGCTGATCGCCACCCCGCCGGTGGACCGTCTCGCGGTGCGCACCTTCGTGCTGCCCTACGACCCCGTGGTGGTGCGCGAGGCGATCCTGCGCGAGCATTACCGGGGCGGCCAGACCTTCTACGTCTGCCCCCGCGTGGAGGACCTGCCGAAGGTCGCCGAGCGGGTGCGGGAACTGGTCCCGGAGGTCAAGATCGTCACCGCCCACGGCCAGATGCCCGCCAGCGAGCTGGAAGAGGTGATGACCGCCTTCGACGAGGGCAAGTTCGAGGTGCTGCTCGCCACCAACATCATCGAGAGCGGCATCGACATCCCCAACGCCAACACGCTGATCGTGCACCGGGCGGACATGTTCGGTCTGGCCCAGCTCTACCAGATCCGCGGGCGCGTCGGCCGGTCGAAGGTGCGCGGCTATGCCTACCTCACCTACGCGCCGAACAAGCCGCTGACCGGTACGGCGCAGCAGCGGCTGCACGTCATCGAGACGCTGGATTCCTTGGGTGCCGGCTTCCAGCTCGCCAGCCACGACATGGACATCCGCGGCGCCGGCAACCTGCTGGGCGAGGAACAGTCGGGCCACGTCAAGGAAGTGGGCGTGGAACTCTACCAGCACATGCTGGAGGAGGCCGTCGCCAACGCCCGCGCCAACATGGACGGGCAGGTGCCGAGCGGGGCGGAGGACCAGCCCTGGACCCCGCAGATCAACCTGGGCACCCCCGTCCTGATCCCGGAGGAGTATGTCCCCGACCTGACGGTGCGCCTGTCGCTCTACCGCCGCATCGCGGAGCTGGTGGACCGGGCCGAGGTGGACGGCTTCGCGGCGGAACTGATCGACCGTTTCGGCAAGCTGCCGGGCGAGGTGGAAAACCTGCTGGACGTGGTGACCATCAAGCAGCTCTGCCGGCAGGCGGGGGTGGAGCGGGTGGACGCCGGGCCGAAGGGCGCGGTGCTGACCTTCCGCAACAACAGCTACGCCGAGCCGGCCAAGCTGCTGACCTACATCAGCCAGCAGATGAGCCTGATGAAGCTGCGGCCCGACCACAAGCTGGTCTACACCCGCGAATGGACCGACGAGCCCCAGCGGGTGCGCGGCGTCAACCGGCTGATGAGCGATCTCGCCCAGATGGCCGGCGGCGGCGCGGTGCCGAAGGGCGAGGCGCCGCCGCCCCCGCCGCCCCCGCCGCGGCGAAATGCGGCAGGCTGGCGAGCT